>DASVCT010000172.1:0-5265 GCA_036381475.1 Cyclobacteriaceae bacterium | reverse complement strand
AGCGTGGAATGAGGCTAAGCAGGGAAGGATCCGGTTGCAGCAAAAGCTCGATGAAACTGATGGTCATAAAATATGCCATGGGATCATTGCTTCCGCTCTCGAACTCCAGCAATGGCCGGAGATTGCCCTTAAGTCCGGTATTTCGCGACCGAAGGATCGAAAATACAGCCGCCGCGTCGGTGGAGGCGACGATGGAGCCGAGTAGCATTCCCTCCATCGGAGTCATGTCCAGTACCAGCCACGCGCCGAGGCCGGTGATCAGCCCCGTGATCAGCACGCCGAACGTTGACAGTGACAACCCGGGTCGGAATATGGGTCGTACGCTTTCCCACTTTGTGTCGAGCCCCCCGCTAAACAGGATGAAGTTCAACGCGACGATGCCGAGGAATTGCGCAAGTTTGGGATCATTGAAATATATCCCGCCCGGCCCGTCGACGCCGGCCATCATCCCGACGATAAGGAACAGTATGAGGGTAGGGATGCCGAAACGGAACGACGTCTTGCTCGTGAGAATGCTCACGAACAAAAGGACTGATCCCAGGAGCAAAACATTTTCGGCACTTAAAACCATCGCAAGAGGGGATTGAAAATCATAATATAACACAAACGTCTCAAAAAGCGCGGGTGGCTTTTTGAGAACACTTCCCGCCAGGGTTGTTGCCGGATGGTTTCGGCAGCGTTAGTTCGGATGTGTGACTGTCTGGCTTGGAACGTAGCCTATTCGATGCGCTATGGCGACGACAGTCTTTCCTTCCGCAGGAAATGGCCCGGTATACACCGACCACTTCTTGGATGGTTTATCGCCGGCTTCCAGCAGCTGGTAGCCGATGGAGGCGCCTTCTGTGGCACAGGTGATGCGTATTGTCGTTCCTTCGGTTGTGATTACGGGGTCAAGCGTTACCGGAGGATGATCCATGCCACCCCACATTTGTTTGACCAGCTCGGGCTCGGCAATCCTCCCGAGGTCGTTCGTTTCGTCCAGCCAGCGGTCCATTACCTTTCGCAATTTCTTCAGTTCCTTTCTGTACCGCGGGTCGCTCGCAACGTTGTTCAGTTCATAAGTTTCATCTGAAAGAACATACAACTCTTCAGGATCGCGAGGCGCCTTGAACCACTGCTGCTGCACGCTATTCAGGGTGCCTTTGTCCCGCTGACGTATAATCTCCCGCATCAGCGGCTGCTGCAAGCGGTATGGGATGTCCTGGTAAGCGGGCAGTTGTGGGTTGAAGTTTCGAACATATCGGAAATTTTCATCACGGACGGATCTTACGCGATCCACGGGTATGTCCATCCGGTCACGGGCGCCGAAAACGTACTGACGCGGTTTACTGGCCTTATATTTTCCTGCAAAGGCCTGACCCTGCATATACTCCGGCGGTTCAATGCCGGCGAGGGAGAGCACCGTCGGGGCAAGGTCGACAAAGCTGACAAGGTCCGTGACGACGGTACCAGCCTGCTCTTTATGGGGGTAGCGGATGATGAGTGCCGATCTCATGCCGCGGTCGGTTATTTCACGTTTGTAGAAGGGAAGGCCGCTGCCGTGGTCGGACCAAAAGAAAATGATCGTGTTGTCCAATTCTCCTGCCTTCTCGAGTTCCTGCAGGCGTTCGCCCACCCAGTCGTCCATTTCGGAAATGTTGGTGTAGAATCGCGCGATGTCGCGCCGCACGCTGTCCGTGTCGGGGTAGAAGGGAGGGACGGCGACTTTATCCGGGCTGACGCGCAACGGTCGATCGCTCCTAACCCAAACCTGTGATTCGTGTGTAATGGTGCAATTGAAGACGGCAAAGAAGGGCTGCCCTTTTGCTCGATGCGTATAATCGGCAGTGTTGCTGTTCTCATCCCACACGGTAGGCGGTGCGATGAACTGGTAGTCTGTCTTGACGTTGTTGGTGCAGTAATACCCTGCGGCGCGCAGGTACTCCGGAAAGGCCTTCACTTCGAGAGGCGGAACGATGGAATAATTGTGGGGCACATCCTTAACTTCCGGGTAGATGTTGAAGGTTCTCATGTTGTGACCCCCGATGCTCGTCTGATACATACCGGTGATGATGGCACATCGGCTCGGAGCGCATACCCCAGCCGTTGCAAACGCCTTGTCATAGCGGACCCCTTCGCGGGCAAGACGGTCGATGTTCGGTGTCGGAACGGTGCTGTCACCGTAACAGCCGAGCCAAGGGCTCATGTCTTCCACCGACAACCAAAGAATGTTCGGCCGCCTGGATTCGTTGTTTTGCGCCTCGAGGTTCTGGATACTAAAGGATGCCAGGCAAATGGCAATTCCAAATGCAATGAATTTTGTCATCATATTCCCTTCCTGGAGCGCGACAATTTGCGATCACTGCGCACTGCCTAGGGCAAACCGCCTTTCTGATAGCTATCGGGAGTACACGGCATCACATGGCTAAACTCCAACCCGGGCGATACTCCCGTTTTACAAAGGCGTTGGCCTCGTCGAAATTGGTGATCTTCATGTTCTTCCAGTCCCACAACAGCTTTTTTCTTCCCGGATAGGTATCCTGGCCTTTGCTATTCTTGACTTTGTAGTTGTAGCTCTTGATTGCGAGGTTGCCCATGAGAATCGCTTCCGTAAACGGACCGGCAAACTCGAAGGGTGAGCTGGTGACGCCTTTGCCGTATCCCTTGATGCACGCGTTGACCCATTGCACATAGTGGCCTTCGGGCACCCGTGGCAGGGTAGGCTCGGGGAGTTTTTCGGTCTGCATTCGCGAGGTCGGAATAAGCCGGGGATTTGCCCCGTAGCAGTCGGCCATCAGCATGCCCTTTGTTCCTTCGAAGATGACGCCGCCATCCCAGTTACCCATGGGTTCATCAGGTCCCAATTGTTCGGGTCTTTCAGGAAGCAGTCCACCGTCGAGCCACGTGAGGCTGATATCGGGGTGATCGTCCTTGCCTGGGAATTTGAAGTGTATAATGGACGATGGCGGATAGCTTTCCGGTGTTTCAGCCTGTTGGAAAAAGCCGCTCCACACGGTACTCGTGCTGCATTCCACCTCGGAGGGATGGTCGATGGGAAGAATGCGGAATGCAGGGTCAAGGATATGGCAGGCCATATCGCCGAGGGCGCCGGTACCGAAGCGATACCAGCCGCGCCAGTTAAAGGGCAGGTATGCCGGGTTATAGTCGATGGCTTCGGCGGGTCCGAGCCAGAGGTCCCAGTCGAGTTCCTTGGGGATATCATATTTTCCCGTCGGGGTAGGTAGTCCCTGCGGCCATACGGGCCGGTTGGTCCACGAGACGACGCGAGTAACTTCGCCGATCAATCCGGCATCATACATTTCTTTCATCTTGCGCACGTCGTCGCCGGATCCACCCTGGTTGCCCATCTGTGTTACAACCTTGTATCTTTTTGCTGCTTCTGCCAGCGTGCGTGCCTCATAGATGCTCCATGTCAACGGCTTTTGCACATATACGTGCTTGCCCAGCTGCATTGCGGCGAGGGCTGCAGCGGCATGGGAATGGTCGGGTATAGACACAGAGCAGGCATCGAAACCTTTCGCTTCCTTTTCGAGCATTTGCCGGTAGTCTTTATAGTATTTCGCCTTAGGAAAGTTCTGGCGCGATTTGACAGCTTGCCGGTCGTCTACGTCACAAAGAAAAGCGATCCTGGCGTTAGGACTTTCAGCAAAGCTCGTAAGGTCACTTTCTCCTTTTCCGCCCGCGCCGATCCCTGCGATGTAAAGGGTGTCGCTGGGCGCGACGAAACCTTTTCCGCCGAGTACGAAACGGGGGACTATGGTAAACGCTGTTGCAGCCAGGCCGGCGTTACGGAGGAAGTGCCGGCGTGACAGCCGGTCTGATAGTTTTTCTTGCTCTTTCATTTTTCTAACCGTCTTAAAACTCAAGTATCAAATTTCACGCTCTCGGCCAGGGTACGTTCGTCATACTTCAGGCCATACTGGTCGAGTACATCCTGCGGCACGCCGTCCCATTGATTCGGTCGGTTGCCAACGTATCCCAGGTCTTCTATGCCAATCTTACTGGTGAAAAATCCGGTCGCGGTGAGGTCGCGCATCGTGTTGAAGAAGGCGACGCCCTGTTGCATTTCTGGCTTTGCGAGTTCGGGGAAAGCGATTTCGTCCACCATTTCGATGCGTTGTTCCGCAGTGCAATCGGCAAAGGCTTTGCCGTAACGTTTCATGCATTGGACGTCAAGCCAGCGCAGGCCACCACGAACCGGCGTCTTAAGCTCAGGTTTATCCTTAACGATGAATTCGATAAAATCAGGAACACCGGCATCCGTCGCGCTGCCCGACACATCGTCTTTCGGTATGATGATATCAACCAGGATTGCGATCGTAGCCATCTCGTGATCGTTGAAGAACTTTTCAGCGCGAAGTTTTTCTTCACGAGCGATTTCCGCAGGCGTGCGGTCGATGGTCGACTTCACCGCGGTCTCCGCCGTTTGAGGTTGTTCCTTCTCGCACGACTGGAACAGCAGTCCCGCACCTACAGATCCTACCGCCAGTGTTTTGAGATATTTACGTCTGTCCATTGTGTGGTTTATGTGTTGATGTGTTGAAGTCTTGATGTGTTGAAGTGTTGAAGTCCGTCTCACCGATAGTTATGGTCAATAATTCTACCTATCACCCTACGATTAAGTTCATGGTTTCCTTACTCCTCAGAGTCGATAATTCCACTACTCTCCAATCAGCGACCCCCCTATGATTTTTGATTAGTGATTAGTGATTTGTGATTTTAAACACCCACAGAACACATTTTTCCTTCAACGACGGCGCTTTTGACTCTAAGTCAGACGCCCCAATCGCAGGCACCAAATCAAAAATCAAAAATCAAAAATCACTAATCAATTCCCTTATACCCTTACTTCCTTATTTCCTTATTTCCTTTCCTCCCTTCCCGCGCCCCTAACCCCTAAAGGGGCCCGACGCGCGTCTCGTGTTGAAGTGTTGATGTGTTGATGTCCGTCTCACCGATAGTTATGGTCAATAATTCTACCTATCACCCTACGATTAAGTTCATCGTTTCCTTATTTCCTTAGAGTCGATAATTCCACTACTCTCCAATCAGCGACCCCCCTATATACCCTATACCCTTATACCCTTATACCCCTATACCCCCTATACCCCTATTTCCTTTCATGTGTTGAAGTGTTGATGTGTTGATGTCCGTCTCACCGATAGTTATGGTCAATACTTCTATACATCACCCTACGAATAAGTTCATGGTTTCGTTATTTCCTTAGAGTCGATAATTCCACTACTCTCCAATCAGCGACCCCCC
>DASVCT010000171.1:0-3514 GCA_036381475.1 Cyclobacteriaceae bacterium | reverse complement strand
CCACGAGCAACGCAATGCCTACCAGCCTCAAAAACCCGGCTGATAGTTGAAAGGTAATCTGCCCTGCAGTTGCGCCCATGACTTTCCTGATACCGATTTCCTTGGTTCGCCTTTCCGCGCTGAATGTGGATAATCCGAATAGGCCAAGGCACGCTATGCACAGCGAAAGTGAAGTGAAGATCATGAAAATGCGGCCCAGCTTTTGTTCGGAACGGTAGGTTTCATTGAACGAATCATCCATGAAATAGTAGTTAAATGGTTGCTCCGGCGCAACCTTGTTCCATTGACGTTCAATCTCGCGGATGGATTGGGCGATGTTGTTGGTGCTGAGTTGGATGATCATCTTGTCGGCCTTGTCGCCAAGTATCATACTGAGTGCATCGATGGGGTTCCGCAGGGGTGCAAAATGAAAATCCTTGACGACTCCGATCACCGTCAGATACTCCATGTTTTCCTTATCCGGCCGGTGAAAGTCTGTCGTCATGCGCTTTCCGAGGGCTTCCTCGGGTTCCAATCCCATCAATTTTGCGGCGGCCTCGTTGAGCAACAGCGCGCTGGAGTCGGTGCCATAGCGACGGTCGAAATTTCTGCCGGCAACAAGCTCGAGATCGAGTGTATTGACATAATCGTAGTCGACGGTCCACTGCTCGATGATCAGGGCGTTGTCGGCGTGGAATACACCATGCTCCATCGCGCCCTCGGGAAAGTAAGTCGTTCCGCTTCGCATCGACGGTGTTGGCAGGAAGCTGCTTAATGATACATTCCCAACAGAATGAATTCTCTTGATTTCCTCTTTCAACGATTCGACCTGCTCACCGGCGGCCTTCAGGTCGTCGACAACGAGGATCTGATCCTTTCTGAAGCCAAGGTCCTTATGGCGGATGAAGTTGATCTGTTGGAACACCACCAGGGTACTCACGATGAGAAAAACAGATATGGCAAACTGAAACACGACGAGGCCACCCCGGATACGCGCTCCGCCTGCTTTTCCGTGCATACCCTTCAGCACCTTCGTGGGCTCGAACCGAGACAGGAAGAACGCCGGATATAGTCCGGAGAGCAATCCCAAGATGAGGGCAAGGCCTGCGACAGTGATCCAGAACGCAACAGATGCAAACGGCATAACAATCACCTTTCCAGCCAGGTTGCTGAAAAGTGGCAGCGCGATCGCTGTGATTCCGATGGAAAAGGCAAGGGCGACTACCGCGATAAGCGTTGATTCGGCAAGAAACTGCCTTACCAGCGGTGCCCTACCGGATCCGAGCGTTTTTCTGACACCCACCTCCCTGGCCCGGGTCAGGGAATGAGCCGTTGAAAGGTTCATGAAATTGACGGACGCCAGCACAATAAGGAAGAGTCCGATGAAGGCCATGATGTAAACATTCCCGACACTGCTGTTCGCGCTAAAGTCACCCCTCTTGTCGCCTGCGTAGAGACGGATGTATGCAAGCGCGGTAGCATTAAAGTCCATGTAATCGCCGGATGCCTTTTGCTGCGCTCTCATTGATTCGAGCGTAAGGCCGGGCACGAAGGTCATTGCCCAGGGTATCAGGTAGCGCTCTTGTACGGTATCCAGGAAACGCTGGAGATCCTCTTCACGGGCATTCTTGTGAAGTTTGACAAAAGTAGGAAAGTACCACGTGTTCCAGGCCTGCGTGTTAGTGTCGTCGAAACTCGTGAGGGAAAGAAACACCGAATGATTTCTGAGGAAAGAGTTGGAAGGCAAGTCGTTCATCACGCCAGTCACGACATACACTTTATCATTGTCGAGAATGAGACTTTTTCCCAGTACATCTTCCGTGGCGAATAGGCGATGTGCAGCGGAAACAGTAAGAACGACCGAGTTAGGTTGGCGCAGTGCCGTTTGTGGGTTGCCGCGCAGCAAGTCAAGGCCGAACATGGCGAAGAACGAACTATCGACCGCTGTTACATAGGTCTCCTTGATGTTCTGTGTCTTGTCAGCCGGTCGCATCAGCATGCTGCCGGTTTCGCGGAAGCGCGTAACCATTTGTACTGCGGGGCAATCGGCCGCGAGCACGTCCCCCATCGGCCCCGGAGCCGACGCGTAATGGCTCACTTCGCCGCTTGTTTTGTTGTCGATGTCGATGCGGTAGATTCGTTCGGCGTCCGCGAACATCGAGTCGAAGCTCAGCTCGTCATGGATATAGAGTCCTGCCAGTAGAGCGCCTGACATGCCGATTGCCAGACCGAAGATGTTTAGAAACGCGAAGAACGGTTGACGCGTCATTTTTCGAACGGCGATCTTGAGATGGCTGGCCAGCATAGTTCGGGCAAGAGTGGACCAGAGGGTAGACCGGGGAATTTGGTTCTGAAACTCTTCAAAGGCCACCTGACGGATGTCGCCGAACGCTTGCGCTGCCCGTTCGAAAGCTTCCTTTTCGCTATGGCCGTCTGCCACAAGATCGTCGATATGATCGCGAAGGTGCAATTCCATTTCACGAATGGATCCATGGCTGAAAGCCTTATGCTTTCTGAATTGCCGGAGCCATGCCTGGATGGCCTTTTCAAGATCGAAAGTCATGTTATGCCTGGGTTGATCTCAGTTTCCAAATTGCCTGAAGCACGGCGTTAACCTGGTCCCACTGCTCCTGTTCAGCGGCCAGCGCCTTTTTTCCCTTCGCGGTGATCTCATAGTACTTTCGTGGCTTGGATTCCTTTTCCATTTTCCAAAAGGACTTTATCAACCCCTCTTTCTCGAGCCGGTGGAGCACGGGGTATAGCATGCCGTCGGAATACTGCATCTTGCCGTCGGAAAGCTCTCTTATCTTCTTGATTATCAGGTAGCCATAGCTGTTTCCTTGTTTGAGGATGCCCAGGATGATGGCCCGAGTAGAGGCTGCGGTGAGGTTTTTGGAGATCATACTTTAATTTCCGATATACATAGAATCACAAAGTATAACGGCAAATTAGGGTCAGGGTTTCAATCTATGCTACATTTCGGCCCCTGAACTTGTCGAAGGGTCAGTCCTGAGCTTGTCGACAGACTTGTCCGCAGCTTGCCGAAGGGCCGTTAACCTCCTGTACAGATCGAAGCCCGGGCCAGGGCTTGAATAAAATTTTGATATCCAGAATATTTGTTCCACCTTTATTCTACAAAAGTTGAACTAATGGGTACACGGATTTACCTGGGTGAGCTGGAAGAGCTTGTACTGCTGCTGGTTGCCTTGCTCGAAAACGAAGCGTACGCTGTTTCTATCATGGAAGAGCTGAAGAAACAGGCTGGGCGCGAGATTAGCTTGAGCGCTGTGCATGCGGTGCTGCACCGGCTGGAGGAAAAAGGCTTTGTCCGGTCGAGAATGGGTGGCGCATCGGACGAGCGCGGAGGGCGAAGGAAGAGGATGTTCTCCATTACTGCATATGGGCGCGAGGTCCTGGAGGAGCAGCGAAACCTCCGCAACCTCATATGGAACCAGATCGGAAAAATTTCGCTGTCGCGATAACGACAAACTCATGAACGAAATAAAGCCGCCGCGCTGGATCGACTATCTCCTCG
>DASVCT010000170.1:0-11209 GCA_036381475.1 Cyclobacteriaceae bacterium | reverse complement strand
AGGAGACGGCCTCTTCGGTCTTCCACTACCCGCGATGGCGCGATGGAAAATATTGCCGCCCTGACCAAAACCAGTTCAGACAACATCCGCTCGACTACCTCGAAGGGCTCGAAGCCACCATCCGCGAGTGCATCAGTCAGGCGGGCCCGGGAACAGCAAATCACATCAAGGGCATCTCCGTCGACACCACCGGATCCACACCGGTAGCCGTCGACCGTACCGGAACTCCATTGGCGCTAACCCCCCAGTTCGCGGAGAACCCCAACGCCATGTTCGTGCTTTGGAAAGACCACACGGCCACGGAGGAGGCTGCGGAGATCAATCGCCACGCTGCGAATTCTGACGCACCATACCTTAAATCCGTAGGCGGAATCTACTCGTCAGAATGGTTCTGGGCAAAATTGCTTCACGTCCTCCGCGCCGACGAGGCCGTTCGGAAAGCTTGCTACTCATGGGTGGAACATTGCGACTGGATCCCGTTCCTCCTCACCGGCGGCAACGATGTTCACAAAGTGAAACGCGGCGTATGCGCGGCCGGCCATAAGGCCCTTTGGGCTGAAGAATTCGGGGGACTACCTCCGGACGACTTCTTCTCATCCCTCGATCCGCTCCTCAGCGGATTTACCTCACGGCTGTTCCGCGACACATGGACCTCCGACCAGGCCGCCGGCAACCTGTCAGAGGAATGGGCGCAACGTCTAGGTCTTTCCACAGACGTCGTCGTAGGCGTCGGTGCCTTCGACGCACACATGGGCGCCGTCGGCGGGCAAATCGAAGCCTACCACCTCAGCAAGGTGATGGGCACCTCAACATGCGACATGCTCGTCGCACCGGTAGAAGAGATGGAAGGCAAACTCGTGCGCGGCATCTGCGGACAGGTTAACGGATCCATCATCCCAGGCATGATCGGACTCGAAGCTGGACAGTCGGCCTTTGGCGACACCTACGCGTGGTTCAGAAACCTGCTGGCATGGCCGCTCGAGCACCTGCTTAATTCAACCATGCTTCCTGATGAGGAGCTTCGAAATAAACTGAAAACGGAAATTACCGGAAAGATCATCGCTGAACTCAGCCGCCAGGCGAAAGCACTGCCGTTTGATGACGAGGCAGAACTTGCGGTGGACTGGCTGAATGGACGCAGAACGCCCGACGCCGACCAGACACTCAAAGGCGCTATCGCCGGACTCAACCTTGCCAGCGATGCACCTCGTGTATTCCGCGCGCTCGTGGAGGCCACCTGCTTCGGGGCCCGCGCAATCGTCGATCGGTTCCGTGAAGAAGGTGTGCCGGTAAAGGGACTGATCGGACTCGGCGGTGTCGCACGGAAATCTCCTTATATCATGCAGGTCATGGCCGACATCATGAACATGCCGATACGGATCCACCGCTCCGAGCAAACCTGTGCTGCCGGTGCAGCGATGTTTGCTGCCGTGGCAGCTGGATTGTATCCTCGTGTTGAAGACGCGATGAATGCCATGGGCCAGGGTTTCGACACGGAGTACAAACCCGATAGTACCCGGACCGCCCTGTATGAAAAGCGATACAAAAAATATCAGGACTTCGGCATGTGGCTGGACCGTAAGCATTTGCAACCTGTTGTATCCTAGCCCGGCATGTCGAAATTCGATCACATCAGGGAAGCAGCCTACAAGGCCAACATGGACCTGCAACGTTTGGGTCTCGTGATCCATACGTTCGGAAATGTCAGCGCAGCCGACCGCGGCCACGGGGTCTTCGCCATCAAACCCAGCGGAGTACCGTACGATCTGCTCACGCCCGCGGGAATGGTGATTGTCGACTTCGATGGGGCGAAGGTGGAAGGCGAATTACGTCCATCGTCCGACACGCTAACCCACGCGGTGCTGTACAAACATTGGGAGGCCACCGGAGGCATAGCCCATACGCATTCCACGTATGCCACGAGCTGGGCGCAAGCGTTGCGCGACATTCCGTTGTTCGGGACAACACACGCCGACCATTGCACGAGCGACATACCATGCGCTGCGCCAATGTCCGACGAAATGATCCGTGGCAACTACGAGTACCAAACAGGATTCCAGATTCTTCAGTGCTTCGAGGAGAGAAAGCTGGATTATCGTGAAGTGGAAATGATCCTCGTTGGTAGCCACGCGCCGTTCGCCTGGGGGGCGACGGCAGAAAAGGCCGTCTACAATGCCTCCGTCCTGGAAGAAATTGCCCGGATGGCGTACCTGACCCAGCAGATCAATCCCCATGCAGAGCGAATGAAGGACGCCCTGATCCGAAAACACTATGAACGAAAGCACGGTCCGGATGCCTATTACGGTAACTGACCGCGAACTTAATGCGCCCCGCTGGGGCATGTAAACGACACAGAATGACCGATTTGAAAAACTCAGAGGCTTGGTTTATTACCGGCAGTCAGTTTCTGTATGGCGAAGAAACCTTGCGGCAGGTGGCAGACCATGCACAGCAGATCGCCGTCGCCCTCAATGAAGTTAAGGGGTTTCCTGTAAGGATCGTCTTTAAACCGGTACTCAAGACACCGGAAGAGATAGCGGCGCTGTGCCGCGAGGCAAACAATACCGACAATTGCGTCGGACTCGTTGCCTGGATGCACACATTCTCTCCTGCGCGTATGTGGATTGGTGGCCTGAAGATTCTCAACAAACCGCTCCTCCATTTGCATACGCAATTCAACCGCGACATCCCCTGGAAGTCCATCGACATGGACTTCATGAACCTCAACCAAAGCGCTCACGGCGACCGCGAGTTCGGATTTATCGTGACGCGCATGCGGCTTCGTCGTAAGGTCGTGGTTGGCCATTGGCAGGACACTTCAGTTCATGCGCGGATTGAATCGTGGCTTCGCGCTGCCCTGGCATGGCACGATTGGCAGGGAGCACAGTATTGCCGGTTCGGCGACAACATGAGGCATGTGGCTGTCACGGAAGGCGACAAAGTTGAAGCCGAAATCAAATTTGGATATGCCGTCAACGGCTACGGCGTTGGCGATCTTGTCAATGCCATCGGTAATGTATCCGACCAGGAGGTCAACCACTTGGTGTCGGAGTACTACGATCGGTATACCGTCGTTCCTGAACTGCAAAGAAATGGCGATCGCTATGAGTCGCTGCGCGAGGCGGCCCGGATTGAAGCGGGCTTGAGGAGCTTCCTGAAGGCAGGAAATTTCAAAGGCTTCACCGACACATTTGAAGACCTGCACGGTCTCTCTCAGCTGCCGGGCATCGCGGTGCAGCGACTGATGGAAGAGGGGTATGGATTCGGCGCGGAAGGCGACTGGAAAACGGCAGCGTTGGTGCGCGCCATGAAGGTGATGGGTACTGGTCTGAAAGGTGGGAACTCCTTCATGGAAGATTATACCTATCATTTTGACGGCGGAGCCCCTATGGTACTCGGAGCACACATGCTGGAGATATGTCCATCCATCGCGTCAGGTAAGCCTTCTTGCGAAATTCATCCGCTTGGGATTGGTGGCAAGGCTGATCCGGTCCGGCTTGTGTTCGGAAGCAGCGCCGGTTCCGCAATCAATGCCTCGATAATCGACATGGGCAACCGGTTCCGCCTCCTTGTCAACGAAGTTGAAGCAGTTAAGCCCGAGCACGATTTGCCGAAGTTGCCTGTAGCGCGTGTCCTGTGGAAGCCCATGCCGGATATGAACACGGGCTGCGCAGCATGGATTCTCGCCGGCGGTGCGCATCATACATGCTATTCCCAGAACCTCACGACGGAACACCTCGAAGACTTCGCGGAAATCGCGGGCATCGAATTCGTGAGAATCGATAAGAACACGTCACTCTACCACTTCAAGAACGAACTGCGCTGGAACGAACGGTACTGGAATAATTGAAGACTTCACGTTCACTTCTTCACCACAGAGACTCAGAGAACACAGAGTTGCACAGAGGCGTTTCGCCTTGCGTCAAAAACGATCGTAGGAAGTCGCTTCTGTTGTGCTAATCGGCGATGGCGCAAGGAGTCACAGGCGCGCCGCAGGCGGCGCACAACGGGTCGTAACCAAATGCTCGTGTGACGCTGCTGCGCCTGCATCTGCATCTGCACCGGGCGTTCCTGCTGGGACGCAATGTTTGTAGAAAACGCGTATGTACGGAAACCGCAATGTTTGTTCCCTCGTTAACACTCGAAGTCTTGCCAGTCACCACTGATTACCGATCACCAATTACCCATCACGGATCACCTCCCAACGAACTGTCCACTAGTAAAGCGTCGGTAATTTCCTTACTTTGGGAGCGATATGGAAAGCCTGAAACTACTGCGGATTGACAGCGACTCCCGGATGCCGAAATACCGCCAAATCGTCAACTCGATTCTGGAGGAGATCGAAAGGGGGAGTCTGAAAGTAGGCATGCGAATACCGTCCATCAACGAGATTTCCGAAGAATACTACCTGTCAAGGGACACCGTCGAGAAGGCTTACAATTACCTCAAGGAAAAAAAGATCATCGTCTCGGCAAAGGGCAAAGGCTACTATGTGGCGCGGGCGGTAGAGACGTCGGGTGTCTCGGTACTGTTCCTCATGAACAAGCTCAGCTCATACAAGCTGCGCATCTACAACGCGTTTGTCGGAAGCCTGGGATCCCGTACGCGCGTAGACCTCAAGGTGTATCACTGCGACCCCAAGGTTTTCCTGAGTGAGCTGGAGGAATCGCGTGGCGCCTACGACTACTATGTCATCATGCCCCATTTCAAAGATGAAAACCTGAGCCATCGTTCTATCACACCCGAGGTCTTCCAGGCCCTGCGCACCCTTCCCGAAGAAAAATTGATCTTCATCGACAACATGGTCCCCGAGTTGGACGTGCGATCCGCCGTCTACCAGGATTTCCGGACGGATATCTATGAGGCGCTGAGCGAGGCGAACGAGTGCCTCCGCTCTTATCAGAAGCTGATCCTGGTATACCCGCGCAAAGCGGTGTACCCTTATCCCACGCGCATACGCACCGGCTTCCAACAATTCTGTGCGGATTACGACTTTCAATTCGAGGTGCTCGACCAGATCTATGCAGACATGGAATTGCAATCGCGGGATGCCTATATCATTATCGAAGAGAACGACCTCGTAGCATTGGTCAAGCAAATCCGCGACCGCAACCTGACGATGGGCAAGGACGTCGGAGTGATTTCATACAACGACACACCCCTCAAGGACCTCCTGGGAATTACCGTGATCTCGACCGACTTCGATGCGATGGGTGAGACCGCCGCCTACATGATCCAGTCGCGCAAACAGGAGGTGGTGAAGAATGCTTTTCATTTCATCAACCGCGACAGCATCTGATGCGCCAGCTGCCCGATACTACAGGACAGCCCGTGTTAGCCATGCGGGTATGTTTGGTAAATTAGCGATCTGCCCCAATACCTATGGCCGCATTCGATAAAAAAAGTCTCGTTTCCAAACTTGACGCAGTCAACGAATATGAACGGCAGCCCGTGCCCGAAGGAAAGCTCAAGGGATGGAAGAGCTTTGTCGGGACTTACGCCGGAGAACACACCGCGGGTACGGAGTTTGTCCTTGGTCCGTTGTTTGTTGCGCATGGCGTGACCGCGTCCGACCTCGTTTGGGGTCTGCTCGTAGGTAATTTTCTTGCGGTATTGAGCTGGGCCTACCTCACGGCAAAGATCTCGGTAAAAAAGCGGGTGACACTATATTATCAGCTCGAAAAAATCGGAGGGAAAAATTTCGCGCTCGGTTACAATCTCGTCAATGCCGGGCTGTTTTGTTTTCTCGCCGGGTCCATGATCGCCGTCAGCGCCACCGCCGTAGGAATACCTTTCGATCTGCCGATGCCGACGCTGAACGACATCTATCCCAACAGCCTGGGATGGGTCATAACCGTGCTGGTCGTGGGTTCCATCACCACAGTTGTCGCCATGTTCGGATTCGACCAGGTAGCCAGGTTCGCCAATCTCGCTGCGCCGTGGATGATTATGATCTTTATCGCAGCGGCGGTTGCGGTCCTTCCTGACCTCGGGGTTAACTCGTGGTCCGATTTCTGGCCAGTGGCCGAAACTAAAATATGGAGCGGTGTTCCGCTTCCGGGTCAGAGCAAGTTTACGTTCTGGCACATCACCTTCTTTGCCTGGTTCTGTAACATGGCCATGCACATAGGGATGGCAGATATGTCGCTGCTACGTTATGCAAAGAAATGGACGTATGGCTTCGCCTCTTCTGCCGGAATGGTATTGGGACACTATATTGCCTGGGTTGCATCGGGTATTTTGTACGCGCTCTTCCTCCAACAGTCGGCCAACAGTACGCAATTTGCACCCGGGCCTGTTGCTTACAATGCAGCCGGCATTGCCGGTGCGCTCTGTGTTATCATCGCCGGCTGGACCACGGCAAACCCGACGTTGTATCGCGCAGGCCTTGCCATCCAGGCGATCAACTCAAACTGGAAGACGTGGAAGGTAACCCTTGTCGTAGGGTTGGTAACCACGATTGCGGCAATGTTCCCCGCGCTCGTCATGAAGCTACTGGAATTCGTTGCTCTTTACGGTCTTATTCTCATGCCCGCGGGCGCTGTGATCTTTGCAGACGTGTACCTGTTGCCGAAGCTTGGGCTCCGGGATGAGTACGCTGAACGCGCAGGTCTTCGGTTCAATATCGCCGCAGCTGCAACATGGGTACTGACCCTGCTGCTCTGCCTTTGGCTAAACCTAAGTTTCGGCATCGAAATATTCTTTGTCGGATTGCCGGGATGGTTTATCGCGATCGTCCTGTACGTACTCACAAGTAAACTGACTCAAAAACGACCTCAGGCGATATAAAAATAAGCGTATGAAATCCAGGGCATTGATGATCGTATCCTTTGTTTTCCTGGCGATGACCATCGTCCCGGCATTTCTTGTCTTTGCGCAAGTCCTGAGCATGGGTCAGAACAAGGTCCTCATGTTCATCGGCACGGTCGGCTGGTTTATCACCGTGCCGTTCTGGATGAAGAAGTGACCGCTTTGACAGCGTCCGATGAAAGCGCATCGATGAAATCTCACGCCTCAGGAGCCAGCGTTTTTCTTTCCGACCGACCACGATCGAAGTGGCACGACGAGACGCTCTGGCTGGTGCGTGAGAAACGCGACGCAGCCATGCGCACGGTTCCCGAATGGGAAGAACTGCGCAACGCAGCGTCGTCGATAAAGGATGACGTTCTGGCTAACCTGGATACGTACCTGGTTCAATTTGAGCAGGCGGCTACCGCAAATGGCGTCAAGGTACTGTGGGCCGTGGATGCGGACGAACACAATCGTCATGTGTTGAATATTTTGCGGGCGCACAAAGTACGCCGGCTGGTCAAGAGCAAGTCGATCCTCACCGAGGAATGCCATCTCAATCCGTTTCTCGAAAAGAACGGCATCGAGGTGGTAGACACTGACCTGGGAGAGCGCATCGTGCAGTTCCTGGGCAAACCTCCCAGCCACATTGTGATGCCGGCCATTCATCTCAAGAAGAAGGAGATCGGCGATGTCTTTCATGAAAAGATCGGTACACGTGCTGGCGAAGATGATCCACAAAAACTCACGGAAGCGGCGCGGGGGCACCTTCGCGAAAAATTCCTGGAAGCCGACGCTGCACTGACAGGAGTGAATTTCGCTGTCGCGGAAACGGGCGGATTTGTGGTGTGTACGAACGAAGGCAACGCGGACGTGGGTGTTCACCTCGCACCCGTTCATATCGCCAGCATGGGCATTGAAAAGATCATTCCCCGCGCTGAAGACCTCGCGGTGTTCCTTCGCCTTCTGGCACGGAGCGCGACGGGCCAGAGCATCACATCCTATACGTCGCACTTCCATCGCCCCGAGCCGGGTCGTCATCTTTATATTATCCTTGTCGACAACGGTCGGTCGCGTCAGCTTGGACGTCCGGATTTCAGGAACTCCCTGAAATGTATTCGCTGCGGCGCATGCATGAACACGTGCCCGGTATACCGACGCAGCGGTGGTTACAGCTATGGGTTTACGGTTCCGGGTCCGATAGGCTCCATTCTTTCACCCAACCTCGACCTCAAAGCCTACAGTTCGCTTCCCTTCGCATCGACATTGTGTGGTTCATGCAGCGACGTATGTCCCGTGAAGATCAACATCCACGAACAGCTTTTCAAATGGCGGCAGGTGATCTCGGAAGAACACGCGCAGCCGGTATCCAAACGCCTGGCCATGAAGGCAGCGGGTCGGCTGTTTTCCAACCCTGGACTTTTTCGGTTCTCAGCAAGGATAGCACGCGCCTTAGTGCCATTATTGCCAAAACGAATCACAGTCTGGGGTAGGTCGCGCGAACTTCCTGAGTTCCCGAAGGAAACGTTTCGGGAATGGTACACAAAAAATGTGAAGAAGAACCGTGAATAGTCGCGAACGAATACTTGATGCCATTCGGTCGGCAAAACCTTCACGTGGAGATCGCGATACTCACGCCATACTGCCGGTTCACACCGCTGATATATCCGTGTTCGAATCATCCGTCACAACAAATGGTGGAAGGTTTTTCCGGGCTTCAAACATTAGCGAGGCCGCGGAGGTCATCGCGCGCGAATATCCTTCCGCATATCATGTTATCTCTACGGTGGCCGGAATCGACGGCTCACGACGGCTGCATGGCGAGGACGATCCACACACCCTTGCGGATGTTGATCTGGCTATTGTGCAGGGTGAGGTAGGTGTCGCGGAAAATGCTGCGATCTGGCTGAGCGAGTCACGGATTGTCAAGCGGGTACTTCCGTTCATCGCGCAAAACCTTGCGATCCTCATCCGTGAACAGGATATTGTCGCGACCTTGCATGAGGCCTATGTGCGCATCCCCGTCGGTAAGGAAGGGTACGGCGTCTTTGTGTCGGCACCTTCCAAGACTGCGGATATCGAGCAGTCGCTTGTGATTGGTGCACACGGACCCCGGAGCCTTTCCGTAATCGTGATGCCGTAACAACCCTTGTTCAAGGTCGCACTAACGTCGACCCAATGGTTTATTCTCACACCGATCTCATCCAGTTCGCGCGCGACGTGTTGTCAGCGGCGGGACTTAATGCAAGCAAAGCATCCGTAGTAGCCGAAACACTGGTGGAGGCCGACCTGATGGGGCATACCACCCACGGCCTGCATCTTCTTCCCGCTTATGCGAAAGAAGTTGCCGATGGAAAAATGAAACGCGATGGTGAACCCACGGTGGTCTCTGATCGCGGATCGGTCATCGTCTGGGATGGAAATTATTTACCCGGACCCTGGCTCGTTCATTCAGCGATTGATATCCTCGTGGAACGCATCCCACAACATCCTGTGGCTACCTTAGTCATCCGAAGGAGCCATCACATTGCCTGTCTCGCAACCTACCCGGAACGGGTGACGAAACTTGGGCTCATCATGCTGCTATCGTCCAGCGATCCGCGGGTAAAGTCGGTGGCACCGTTCGGCGGCCTTGACCCGGTTTACACACCCAACCCCATTGCCGCTGGCATACCTACGGACGGTGATCCCATCATCTTCGACATCAGTATGTCGACTACTTCGAACAGTCTGGTTCTCCGTTCTAGGGAAGAAGGAAAACGACTGCCGCACCCGTGGCTGCTGACACCGGATGGGAAACCCACAGACGACCCGGAAGCTTTCGTTAAAGATCCACCGGCCACGATCCTTCCGCTGGGCGGTCTCGACACGGGGTATAAAGGATTTGCACTGGGCATCCTGGTGGAGGCGCTGACGAGTGGGCTCGCGGGTTACGGGCGGACAGACCATCCGGATCAGTGGGGTGCGTCCGTGTTCCTTCAAATCCTGGATCCGAACGCCTTTGGTGGAATCGAGGCTTTTGGGAAGGAGATGAGATCCCTGGTGGACGCATGCCTTGCGTCGAGACCGATAGGCAGTCCGGTAAGGATGCCAGGAGCGCGTGCATTTCAGCTTCGCGCCAGGCAGAAAAGCAGTGGCGTATCGCTTTACCCTACGATTCCCGGGGCGTTGAAAGCCTGCGGCGACGCGTATGGGGTACCCTTTCCCGATCCGCTCCCGGAAGGGTAGAGGCGGCAATCAAATAGTCGAGTAAAAAAGCCGAGGGGTTGGACTTGCAGACCGTTAACAGAATGCCCAACTTGAGCGTGTAAGCCCCGATATGCAACCCAGTGCCGCTATTGTCCGTGCATTTTCCATCGCGTTAGCAGCCCTCGTATGCGTCATCAGCATACCCGGGCTGATGGTGCGCGCCGTATACAGCAGGGAAGCACCCAACTGGTACGCGCAAGCCGTCGCACAGGATGGCTTCGATCTGTTCCTCATCGTGCCGGCTTTGTTGCTGACTTCATTTTTTGCAAGAACGAAAAATGCTGCGTTCCTGCTTTGGGGCGGTGTGGTATCGTACTGCGTGTACACGTTTGTGATCTACTGCTTCGCAGTACACTTCAATATGCTGTTCTACTTTTACTGCCTGGCGTTGGGTGTTTCGGTATTCGCGTTGGGCTACTTTCTTAAGAGCGTTGCAGTCCTCCCACCGTACCACGAGTTTGGTGATCACAGGGCGCGACGTTGGGTGGCGTATTATCTTATGATCCTGGCAGGTGCCTTCTATCTTCTATGGCTCGCGGAAATCATTCCGGCTTCGATCAGCAACACACTACCTGAAACGCTTACCGATGCAGGTCTGATCACGAACCCCGTTCACGTGCTCGATCTTTCCGTTTGTTTACCCGGTCTTTTTCTCGTTGGCCTGCTGTCGCTGAAAAAATTGCCGGTCGCCCTGACACTCGCTCCCGCTGCTCTTGCCTTTACCATCCTGATGGATCTTACCATCGCAACGATAAGCGTTGTCCTCTACATGAATGATCTGGCACCCATGAGTGGCTTGCCTGTCGCTATGGGCATCATGGCGCTAATCGGAACATCGTTATTGGTGTGGTACCTGAGAAAGGTTGAAGGGTTGAAGAGTTGAAGATTGAATAATGACCCCTAGACGATGGAGATGGGGACATTAGATGTAGCTTATTGGAATCATGGGAATGGGCTTGTGAAGTGCAGGCTGTCAATTCTTTGGTTCTTCAATTTTCCATCAGTAGACACGCGTCTACCTGATTCCAATGAGCCAGATCCAATAACGAGACCACTTCGTTTAGCGGTTTTTATTCAACTCTTCAACTCTTCAACCCTTCAACCTTTCCCCCGCGTGTGCGTTTCGGTGTGCCTTTTGCAGCGCAAACGCTAAGGGTTAACCTGGCTTGCC
>DASVCT010000169.1:0-5830 GCA_036381475.1 Cyclobacteriaceae bacterium | reverse complement strand
CTCCAGTTCGTCGCGGTCGTAGCGCAATATGTTCTCCTCTCCGGCATTACAGCCGAGGATAATTCCGTCAACGCTCAGTATGAGTATTGCGTAGTCGTGTAACTCGGACACCGCATTGGAGTGATAGCGTTCCTGGTGAGTTACCTGGCTCTTTGTTTTTCTAACCACGGATTCAAAGGTTTTTTCCAGGATGAGGTGTTTCGCGCGGTTCTGGAGCGTTGGAAATTCAGTTAAAGGAATGTACCAGGAGTTCGTCTGTTTATTTCACCTCTAAAGCGTCCTGGGTACCGACTGTCAGGGATCTCGGGTCCGGCCTACTCCCTTACCTGTGGGGGGATTGATGCGATATGCAAAATTGGGTCGGTATTTCGGTCTCTTTTTGTAAAGGTAGCAAAATAAAGCAGGAGTTCAAGTCAATTCGCAGTTACCTGCCGACTTCATCTGCGATTTGACTGATCGGTGCGGACTAGCTTCCCCATTATACTCGTTTTGTCACATGAACAATACCGTACGAGTGATCGTAAAGAAGCTCTCTGATACAAATCACGACAACGGTTCTGGAGGCGGGTTTCCTGCCGGCCTGCTACGATCGTCAGGAAGTGGAACAAACTCGCGATTGTCATTGGGTGGCAACACAATGCGCCCCGCTTTCCAGTCGGCCTTTGCCTGTTCTATACGTTCCTTCCGTGATGAAACGAAATTCCACCATATAAAGCGTTCGCCGAGTGGATCGCCACCGAGAAGCATTACAATCGCCTCGCCGTCTTTCGCGCTGATGACAGGTTCCGCTTGCGCGTTGAAAACGATCATTTGCCCGCGGGTGTACTTGTGTCCGGATACTTCAACGATACCCCGGGCAACGTAGGCGGCGCGTTCCGGATAGCCTGTAGGCAGGGTGAATCGGCTGCCGTCCTGCAACACCACGTGAACATAGAACAGGGGAGAATGGATCTTCACATCATTCTTTAAGCCAAAGGCGCTCCCTGCGATTACGCGCATCCACACACCGGTGTCTGTATGCACAGGCAAAACCTCCGGCTTGTAATTGTTGAACTCTGGATCCAACTCTTCCGCCTTTTCCGGAAGCGCGACCCAGGTCTGAATCATCTCCAACGTGTTTCCTGCAAGCATGGCAAGATCTTCAAAGCGCTCGGAATGCGCGATGCCTTTCCCCGCAGTCATCCAGTTTACTTCTCCTGGCTTGATCGTTTGCTCTACGCCAAGGCTGTCGCGGTGCGTGACCCGTCCGCTGAATAGATAACTTACTGTTGATAATCCGATATGAGGATGAGGGAGTACATCCATCTTTGGCGCTTCGGTGGGATGAATGGCAACGGGTCCTGCGTGGTCCATAAAAATGAAAGGCCCAACCATACGCCGCGCCCTGAAGGGAAGTATTCTCCGCACTTCCATCTCCGCCGAAATAGTGGCACGACGCGCTTCGATGACTAAATCGATCATGTAGAAAGGTAGCAGAAATGGGCTAAGGAACGAATTGTTTAATCGGGATAATTTGCCTCAAACGTAGTCAGGACACCTATTCACTATTCAATTCTACAACTCTTCAACTCTTCAACTCTTTCCCCCTAGTCTCTACTATAACGTCCGATGAGTTCGCCCTGCGCGAGGATGTGTCCCTTCATGGCTTCTTCAACGACGTGTTTGGTCGACGAGGGGTCGAGATTGAGTAACGTGTCCAATGCATATACTTTGAAAAAGTAGCGATGAGTTCCCGGTGGAGGACAGGGGCCGCTGTAGCGTTGCCGCATGCTGTCGTTCATGCCCTGTTCGCCGGGCACACTGTTCTCCAGTATCTCGGTTATCGGTGGGATGTTCCACACAACCCAGTGGTCCCAGGTCCCGCCCGGTGCGTCCGGATCGTCGACGATCAGAACCAGGCTTTTCGTCTCTGCCGGGACATCCCCGATAGTGAGCGGCGGATTCACGTTGTCCCCGTCACACGTATACTTTCTCGGGATTCTCCCGCCTTCGCGGAAAGCCGTGCTGGTAACTTTTATTTTGGCAGCCATTGCTGGATTTCTGTGGACAATATCTGAAGACTCTTCAACCATAATGCAAATATCGCCATAGAAGTGCCGGAAGCGAATGCCAGACGTCAAAATCCAAACCTGAGGTTTGTCAGGATTAAGCGCTTTCATCCTTTTTTCGGGATCTCGCGCTGAGACAGCGGGCATGAGACATGAACTCACTCTTGTTGACTGATCATTATCAGGAAAATCAATGTCTTTTTGTCATTTCCCCAATGGGGTACCAGCCACTTACTTGCGATGGAAATAGCCCCTTTTTATGAAACCGTTGATTGTTTATTTTTCCCACGGAGGCAACAATGAGCTTCTTGCCTACCGCCTGCAGAAAGAGTTTGAGTGCGACATCCTCGAAATTGAGCCCTCCGGAAAGCGCACGGGTTTCTCCATCTTTCTCGACATCGTACTCGCGCGAACACCCCGCATCAAGCCGTGCGCCGTGTCGCTTGATCAATACGACCTGCTCATTTTCGTAGCTCCCATCTGGGCAGGAAAAATTGCAGGTCCGTTGAAGTCTTTCCTGGTTCGCGAGCGCTCACACATCCAAGACTACGCCTTCATTTCGCTCTGCGGAGGCGGAAACGGAGAACAGGCAACGAAGGTTCGCAGCGAGCTGTCGTCGATCGTGGGCCGCGATCCGTTAACCGTGAAGGAACTTTGGGTGATCGATCTGCCTCCGACAGATGTCGAGGAGCATGCCAGGAACATTTCAGGATATAAAGTCACGCCGGAAAATATCAACCATTTTGTTCCGGATATCCGCTCGTTCGTCGACGAGTTGACACCTGAAGTTGTCCATCGCTGACCCGGATTTGCGCTGCCTCGATTTTATTTTCTTCGGATTTTGGCGTAACGTAGTGGACGACCTGGTTGTGTGGGCTTCCCTGGCCGAATGTATCACGCGCTATGGTCAGCATTCGCTACGCTATCTTGATGTCGTCGGGAGACAGTACGATAAGAGCACTTTTGATCATAACAGCATTCGCTGTGACAGGACTCGTTACCGTTATGTGCGAAGGAAACGAGCGCGATGGTGTGATGCATCCCTCCGGACAGAAGTTTGCCGGGTCAGCTTCGTGTTATGCCTGTCACGAGGATATCGTCTCGCGTCATAGGAACACACCGCACTTTCTGACGTCACAAATCGCGGATACGACGACGGTCCTGGGCAGCTTTGAGCCGGGCAACAATGTTGTCGAACTCAACGACATCCTCCGCATCGTAATGGAGAAAACTTCAGAAGGACTTTTCCAGCGAGGCGTCAGGAGAGACAGTACCATTGAGCGCCAGCCATTTGATATAACGATCGGCTCAGGGAGGCAGGGACAGTCGTATCTATACTGGCATGCAAACTCGCTGTACCAACTCCCCGCATCATATTACGCCCCGGATTCTCAATGGACCAACAGTCCGGGATATCCCACCGACCAGATCGTCTTTAATCGGCCCGTCACGGCGCGATGCCTGGAATGCCACAGCACGTTCTTCAAGACCGGCAGGGCAGTTGCCCAGATCGAAACATTTGATCCGAAGCAGGCGGTGTTGGGTGTGGATTGCGAGCGCTGTCACGGTCCGGCTGCAAGCCACGTTGCCTTTCACACCGAAAATCCGGACGTGAAAGAACCCAGGAACATCATCAACCCGGCGCGGCTCGCCCGTCGCCAGCGCCTGGATAATTGTGCGCTTTGCCACTCGGGCATCCGCAAAAACTTCATGCCGTCTTTTACTTTTTTGGTAGGCGACCGTCTCGACGATTTTTCCACGCCGTTATATGAAGCAGACAGCGCCACCACGCTCGATGTTCACGGAAACCAATATGGATTGCTCACCCTGAGCCCATGCTTTCGAATGAGCGACATGGATTGCTCGACCTGCCACGATGTTCACGTGCGGGAGACTGGCAACCTGCGTCTGTTCTCCAAACGCTGTATGGACTGCCACGCGCCGGGCACGGCCGACTTCTGCACGCTGCACGAGACACCGGGTCTCGTGCTGGAGGACAACTGTATCGACTGTCACATGCCGAAACTTCCTTCGAAGCAGGTATTCGTGCAAGCCTCAGGCAACGCCACCCGAACCCCATTCTTTGTTCGCACACATCGCGTTGGAATCTACAGGGCACAGGTGGAGAAATTTCTGGAAGAGGAGCCAACGCGCAGGTAAACCAACCGCGGTTTTTTCATCAACGACGCATGGCCGTGCGTCCCTACAAAGAAATTGATACAAAAAACAATCTGACGGTTACAGGGCAAACGATCACCGATCACCGATATACCGATCACCGATTTGTTTTTTTATGAGGGACGCACGGCCGTGCGTCCCTACATAAAATTCGTTACAAAACAGCCTGACGGTTACTGGATAACTATCACCGATTACCGATTACCTTTAGTTTTACTTCTTACCTCTTAATTTTTGCTTTTCACTACTCCTCAATTTACTACCTTTCCCCCATGAAGCCCGTCCGAATAGAAGGCAGTCGTAAGTTATCGTCATACATTGAGCCTATGAAGGCCCAATTGTCCGACCGTGAAGCGTTTGATAGCCCCGACTGGATTTTTGAGATCAAGTGGGATGGATATCGCGCCATCGCTGAAATACGGCCGGACGGAAACCGATTGTATTCGCGTAACGGGCTGACATTTGACAAAGCTTACCCAAAAGTCTATGAGGCGCTCAAAGGAATAAAAAAACACGCCATTATTGACGGCGAGATTGTCGCCTTCGACAGTGATGGGAAACCCAGCTTTCAGAAACTGCAGAATTACAAGAACAACAGCAAGGTACCGCTTCAGTATTATGTATTCGATATCCTGGAACTCGAGGGCAAGTCGCTCACCGGGTTACCCCTTATCGAACGAAAGAAAAAGCTTCGGAAGTTGATTCCTGAGTCCAATGTCATCCGGTATTGCGATCATGTGGAAGGTGACGGAAAGATGTTTTTCAAGGAAATGCGGAAGCTCAACCTGGAAGGAATGATCGCAAAGAAAAAGGACAGCCGTTACCAGGTAGGGAAGCGAAGTCCCGACTGGCTGAAGATCAAAAACATTCACACTCAGGAAGCCGTCATCGTGGGCTTCACCGAGCCGAAGGGATCACGCCAGTATTTTGGATCGTTGTTGCTGGCCGTCCACGACAAAGGAAAGCTCGTTTCGATCGGTAACGTAGGCACAGGTTTTACAACACGCACGCTGGCGGAGATATACAAAAAGCTGGTTCCGCTAAAGCGCAAAACCTCGCCGCTTGATGTTCCGATCAAGGAGACACCGGACATCACGTGGGTAAATCCCGTGTTGGTGTGCAATGTGAAATACTCCGAGATCACGGAGGAAGGAAGCGTGCGTCATCCCGTCTTCCAGGGTCTCCGCGTTGACAAGACACCCGAAGAGGTTATTCGCGAATTTTGATCGTCTGCCTCTCGCATCTGCATCTATTTCATCTGGCGATTCACCCATTCAATGAAATACTTCATATTCGGTGCATCAGTGTGTCCGCCATTATGTTGGCGCCAGGCAAGTTTGCCATCCAGAAGCCCTACGTTGACCGGGGGCATTTTTTCCGACTTGTAATCATTGGATACGCCGAGATCGCCTGCCCCGAGTAGTTTATACACGACGCCAGCGGCAACGGTGGCCATATAACTTCCCTGATGGTCCAACCAGTTCGCGTCGCCTTGTTCAGGGATGCCATAACTAATAAACGTCAGGCGAGGCGCGCACAACGCGATGAGTTCGTGCGAATCGACAGGCAACTTACTCGCGTTCATCTCGCCGTACTTGCCTGCT
>DASVCT010000168.1:0-15888 GCA_036381475.1 Cyclobacteriaceae bacterium | reverse complement strand
TTGACTTTTTCGATTATCACGCAAAAGGCGGCCACAGGTCGTTCGCGCCTACACGGGTGTACAAGAAACTGATAGAATTTTCGTTCGCTGCGGGCTGGGGGCAGTTGCAAGGCGCCCGATTCCGGGTGCATTGCTACTGTTTCTGCCGCTGCGGCTGCTTCTCTTCAAAATGTGCCGAAGGGGTCTTCCCGGTTTCGAGCTTAAAGTATTTGTTGAAGGTCGTTTTTGAAGTGAAGCCGCATTGATGGGCCAGTCCCAGATAAGTGAACCTGCGACTCTCAGGAAGTGACGCGAGCCGAAGCAATTCCCGGATCCGGTGGGTATTGATGTAATGATAAAACGTCTTGCCTCCAAGGGTATTGATGACCTGGGAAAGATCGTTGGGGGAAACATCCACCAGCTCCGCCAGGTCGCCCAGGGTAAGATCGGGATTGGTGAAGGGCTTCTTCGTGGCCATAACGTTTTCCAGGCGCGCCATTACCTGGCCAGCTTCGTCGTCTTCCAATCGGCTGCGTGAATACTTAGGCTGGTCTTCGACGGGGTTTTCAACCGGGCTTGGTGCCGATGGCTCCCTCGCGGGGATCGTTGCCGAATAGAATACGGGGTATTGGTTTATGCCGAAAAATCCCATGAGCAGCACGAACAACGAGACTGCGCCGAAGATCACCGAATCGGCGAAGAAGACTGACAGCATCCAGATGATCGCTAAGCCCGCCGCCAGAAACTCAAGCCAACGAAGCATTTTCTTATCCACATTTGACCATCGGTCCAGGATGCGTTGGCGGTGCTTACGGATCTGCACGATCGCTGCTACCGAATAGGTAAGTCCTGACACAACGATCAGAACGTCCTGAATGATTATATACCATTCAAAGCCTCTCCCCCTGTTGCGGAACACCTCGACTTTCTCACTGCCGGAGAGAAGATAAAACGGGAGCGCCAGGACGGCAAGAAGAAGAAACGGCGAAAGGTGCAACAGCATCTTTCCAGCGCGCAGTCGTTGTCCCGTAATCAGCGCGACAGTATACCAGTACAGAAGCACGCCATGGAGTATGGGCAACGGAAGCCCAACACCAAGCAGATGCGGATATTCGTATATCGTGCCGTAGTGATGCATGAGGAAAAGAACCAGGTGAAAGACGATCACCCCGATCCACACCATGAGCACATAGTCAGGCCGCGATTTGTCCTTCTTCAGCAGGATGAGGACCAGCAGAAACATGGCCACGGAGAGGCCGAAGAGGTAAAGCATGGCCGGAAGGAAACAGGTGTAACAAAGATACAAAGGTAACGATCACCCTGACGAGTGTTTTCTTAAATAGCCGACCGCTTTTTGTTACCTTTACAGTGCTGGACTCCCCTCATCTATGCCAAGAGCGACACTTCTACTGCTGTTGCTGGTTGTAACGATCGGCGTTTCAGCCCAAAACAGAATACCCGCGTTCGAAATGAACGAACGCCTCGGGCGGGGCATCAACATGGGGAACATGTTCGAAGCGCCCACCGAAACCGAATGGGGAAATCCGTGGTACCCGGAGTATTTCGAAATGATCGCTGAACTGGGGTTCCAGCACGTGCGCCTGCCCATTCAGTGGCAGACACCAGACCGCAGCATGGCTACCGCTGCATATACCATCGAACCAACGTTCCTCGAACGCATTCAGGAGGTTGTGGATGCTGCACTCGCGAACGACCTGCATATCATTATTAATGTGCATCACTACGACGCCTTGTTCGACGACCCGGCTGGACAAAAAGAACGCTTCCTCTCGCAATGGAATCAGATTGCCGAATATTTCAAGGACTACCCGGACATGCTGCTGTTTGAAGTCTTGAATGAGCCACACGGGAACCTCACTCCTACCCTGTGGAATGAATATTTCGCAGATGCACTGGCGGAAATACGGAAGTCCAACCCCGATCGTGTCGTACTGATGGATGTTGCCGAATACGGCGGCCTTGGCGCCATCTCCCAACTCCAACTCCCTGACGACGATTACATCATCCTCTCGCCCCACTATTACAACCCGTTCAACTTTACACACCAGGGTGCTGAGTGGGTTGGGCCTGAAGCCGATGCATGGCTCGGGACTCAATGGAATGACACCGAAGCTGATCGTGAAACCGTAGTAAGCGAGTTTACCTATGCCCTTGAATTCTCAGAAACGCATCATATCCCGATCCATGTCGGAGAATTCGGTGCCTATAGTAAGGCCGACATGGATTCCCGTGCACGCTGGACCACCTTTCTCGCGCGCTGGTTTGAGCAGCAAGGCCTGAGTTGGGCTTATTGGGAATTCAGCGCAGGCTTCGGCATTTATAATCCGACAACTGCCGAATACAATATGCCCCTCGTCGACGCCCTGCTGCAAAACGAAATGCCGGACCCCCTCCCGGTTGTGGCCACACCGATATACGTAAGCGACTTCTCTTCAGACACCGACGGATGGTTTCTCGTTACGCAGGGCGGAGCCGCAGGCTCCCTCTCCTCTTCAGGAGGAAAGCTGAACATATCGATCACCAACGGCGGCACCGAAGGCTGGCACGTCCAACTTGTAAAAAACGACATCCCCCTTCACCAGGGAAAGATGTATCGTATATCGTTCAAAGCGCAGGCCACGGCAGACCGGGGCGCAACATTCTACGCCGGCCGCGCCAGCGACCCCTGGAATTCGTACAGCGGTTACAACGGTGTTAGCGTCAGTACCACGGAAACGAGCTTCAGCACGTCCTTCACCATGAACGATCCCACCGACCTGGCCGCAAGGCTTGTGTTCGACCTTGGACAAAACACCTCCGGCATATCGATCACGGAAGTAAAAGTGGAAGAATTACAAACCGTCATCACGGCAGTCGATGATGAAACTCCAGAGCTCAGAAAGCCCAGAGTGTATCCCAACCCGGTAACCACGCTTCTGTCCTCCGACGATTTTTCCCGGTATGATCAAGCAAACATCTATGACATGAGGGGACGGCTAATGGCGGCATTCGAAATCACACCTCAGACTGACGCAATCAACTTAACAAATGTTCCACAGGGATTGTATGTACTGAAGCTTTCCGGCAATACGGGCAATGACTACATCAGGATCGTCAAGCAATAAGCGATCCTTTATGCCCGGATGAATATCAGCACCCCTATATAAATCACGTAGAGCGTGACAAAGACTATCCCTTCCGCACGCGATATACGTTGACCGCTGCGGAAAACGGGATAACACGCTATCGCGACGGCAGCCCCCAGGGGAAGGTCAAACAAAAGAACATCCCGGCTGACTTTAAGATCCTCTGGAGCTACGGCACAGGTTACCCCCAAAATCAATAAGATGTTCGTAATGCTGCTACCCAGGAGGTTGCCCACAGCGACATCGCGGTCGTCTTTGAACGTGGCTACGAGTGTAGTGGCCAATTCGGGCGCAGAAGTCCCCAAAGCGACGATGGTGAGCCCTATAATGGCGTCGCTGACCCCCAGGGCGCGGGCCATTTCCACCGCCCCTTTCACCAGCAGGTTCGCGCCGAGTATAGTCAAAGCGATACCCGCGGCCAGTCCAACAAAGTTGGTCAGGATGGTCCAGCCCCCTCTCCTCTTAAACAGTACGCCCGGGCTGTACTCCTCAGCATACTCTTTTTTAATGCCGGCCTTCTCCCGTCGCGTCACCCGGATGAGCACGACGAAATACACTACGGAGGCAAGAACGAGCAAGATACCATCGAGACGTCCAAGGCGACCGTCAGCCGCCATAATTACAAGCACAACGGAAGTTGCTATCATCAGCGGCACGTCCAGGCGGATGCTCATCTGGCGTAACGGCAACGCTCGAATGGCCGCGCTAAGTCCCAGGATCAGAAGGATATTGGCAATATTGGTTCCCGCAATATTGGCGATCGCCATCTCACCGCTACCAGCTGATGCAGCGGTAATGCCTACTGCCAATTCCGGGAGGCTCGTCCCCACAGCGACAACGGTGAGCCCGATGACTATCGGTTCCAGTCCGAGCAACGCCGCCAGTCGCGACGCACCACGCAATAGCAACTCCGCTCCCACGGTGATCACCGCCAGCCCGCCGATGAAGATGAGTACGGGAGAAAAGGCCATGGTGTAAAGGTATGGGATAATGGAAACGGGGAAATAAGGAAATAGGGAAATAAGGAAATAAGGAATTAAGGAAATAAGGGTGTATAGGGTTATAGAGGTATAGGGGTATAGGGGAATTGATTTTTGATTTTTGATTTTCGATTTGGTGCCTGCGATCAGAGCCTCTGACTTAGGGTCACAAGCGCCGTCGTTGAAGGAAAAATGTGTTCGGTGGGTGTCTAAATCACAAATCACTAATCAAAAATCGTAGCGGTCCACGGACTTAGGAGGACGGTTACTTCTTCGCTTTCACGCCCACAAACACCTATTACCGATTACCGATGACTTCTTGCGTTTTATCAACGCATTGGGCGGTGGGGCGGCACTTCGACACATATCCCCTATATTTAGCCGGACAAAATTGACATACGTACACACACCATGATGCGACGAAGTATTGCAACATTTTCTCTTTTCTGTATTGTCCTGTATGCCCCCTGTCTGCAAGCTGGCATCCGTTTACCAAAATTCGTGGGCGACAGTATGGTCATCCAGCGCGACACGAAGGTGAGGGTTTGGGGTTGGGCTGATGCACACGAAAAAATCAAAATCAGGTTCAGGGGAAGGTCTCTTTCAACAACCGCTAAGGACGACGGCACCTGGCAGGTCTGGATGCCCGCAACCCGCGCCGGCGGACCCTATACCATGACTATAACCGGTCGTGATACGACCATCACCATCAACGACATCCTTGTTGGCGATGTGTGGCTCTGTGCCGGTCAGTCGAATATGGTGCACTACCTCGAATTGCACCAGGATCGGTATGCTGCTGAGGTGGCGGCGGCCAACTATCCGCAAATTCGCCAATTCACAGTCCCTACGCGGGCAGCGCTGGAGGGACCCGCGGCCGACCTGCCCTCCGGCAACTGGATCACCGCTACGCGCGGAAGTATTCTTCGCTTCTCCGTCGTCGCCTATTTTTTCGCGAAGAAGTTGTACGATACATACGGCGTCCCTATTGGGATCATCAATGCCAGCGTTGGAGGCACACCCATCGAGTCGTGGATGAGCGAAGAGGGACTGCGCTCCTTTCCCGACATAACGCACACAATCAACTTAAACAAGGATACCGCTCGTGTACATGGTATCAACCGCGCCGCAGCAGCCAGAGGGCGAATGCTTGCGGAAGCCCGTCCGCCTGATAAGGGAATGAACGGGCCGCTTCCCTGGTATGATCCGAAGTTTAAGCCGGAAGGATGGCATACCATTGCCATACCCGGGTATTGGGAAGACCAGGGTATCCACAATCTCGACGGCATCGTTTGGTACCGCCGGGAAATCGACGTGCCCGCTTCCATGACTGGTAAGACAGTCCGACTTTCCATGGGCCGGATTGTCGATGCGGACCAGGTATATGTCAACGGCGTGCAGGTTGGCAACAAAACGTATCAATACCCGCAGCGACGCTATGACATTGCGCCGGGAATTCTCAAGCCCGGCAAAAATCTTGTTGTTGTCCGTGTAACAAACTTTGCAGGAAAGGGAGGGTTTGTTCCGGACAAGCCCTACTACCTGGCGGTCGACGGCGACACGATCGATCTCACCGGGTATTGGAAGTACGAAGTAGGAAGCGCGTTCCCGAGGGGCCATTTTCTTCCAGGGATCAATGTGCAGAACCAACCGACCGCGTGCTTCAACGCAATGTTGGCCCCGCTCCTGCCGGTCGCTATGAAGGGCTTTGTCTGGTACCAGGGGGAAAGTAACGCTGAGCATCCCGAAACGTACGAGGCCCTGCAAAGGGCAATGATCCGCGACTGGCGGAACCGATGGGGAAACCTCCCGTTCCTGTTCGTGCAGCTACCGAGCTTTATGGAGGCGACCTACTTCCCCTCGGAAAGCAATTGGGCAGCGCTGCGTGAGGCGCAACGTAAAACCTTGTCAGAACCAAACACTGGTATGGCCGTTGCCATCGATGCGGGCGAATGGAACGACATTCATCCCGACAACAAAAAGCCCGTAGGTGAACGCCTCGCCCTGGCGGCGCAGAAGCTCGCGTATGGCGAGGACATAGAATATTCCGGGCCGCTATTCCACTCGGCTGTCGCTGATGGCAACGCGGTCAGGATCACATTCGATCATGTCGGTACCGGACTGCTCGCAGGAGAAAATGGCCAGGTGCAGTCCATCGCGCTGGCTGGCCCTGACAGGAAGTTCATGTGGGCCGATGCGAAAATAGAGAATAATACGGTCGTTGCACACAGTGATGAAGTCAAGTACCCGGTGTACATTCGGTACGCGTGGGCGGACAATCCTGTGGGTGCGAGCCTGCGCAACAAAGAAGGACTTCCCGCCTCCCCTTTTGAAGGACAGGTGGAAGGAACAGATCAACTTTGGTACGGCAAAGAAGCAGCTGTGGTGCTCACGTACGACGATGCATTAAACGTCCATCTGGACAAAGTCATCCCAGCGCTCGACGCACGTGGCTTTAGGGGAAGCTTTTATCTGTCGGCGGCATTCCCGGGAAGTGAGAGCCGCATCGCGGACTGGAGACGCGCTGCACGCGAGGGACACGAATTGGGCAACCATACGATATATCATCCTTGTGACGCCACAGGACCAGGGCGTTCATGGGTAACGCCATCGAATGATCTGAGCCGCTACACCACGGATGAAATTGTTCGGGAAATCAAGATGACAAACGCCTACCTTGAGGCGATAGATGGAAAAAAAGAAAGGACCTTCGCCTATCCCTGTGGTGACACGCAAACCGGCGATGGATCGTATGTCGACGCTATTCGCGATCTGTTCGTCTCGATGCGCGGGGTTAGTCCACATCTTAACATTGCCGACTCTTTAAACCTGACCAACCTCAACTGCTATGTTGTAGACAACAACAATGCAGACCAGCTCATTACCTGGGCGGAACAAGCCCGCAAAGAGAATGCCCTCTTGGTGATCCTGTTCCACGGTGTTGGAGGCGAGCATTCAATCAACGTGGATCTCGACAAGCACAACAAGTTCCTCGACTATCTGAAGGAACATGAAAATGCATTTTGGGTAACCACTTTGCTCGAGGCGTCTAAGCATTGGATGCAAAAATCGGGAACGGCTTTATCGCGTTCTTCAAAGTAGGCCATCCGCCCACGTTGGGACGCCCCACTGATCCCTGGGCAACAGCCGGGTAGCATCAGGGTGAGGACAGTGGCACGATTGTCCAAACTGGGTGATGGATTTACTTTTTTTGCCCCTGACGGTACATGTAGACGACCATCGCCCGACCCTGTTGGGTTGTGCGAAACTTCATCAAATTATATTTTGACGTCGAGTTTTGTGCCTGCACTTTTTTCTGCATGGCTACGGCATGGCAAACACTTTTTTGATACGGTTACCCTATTGTCTTTTACTGGTCACCAGTTTTCTGGCGACCAATCTTTGCCGCGCGCAGCAAACGCACCACTATACGTTCGCATCCGGCCAACCGCCCGCCCTGGTGGCTGACGCGGGTGAGGACGTAGTATTTACGTCGGATGAAACGGTGAGTCTTGGAGGCGCGCCGGTGGCCAGTGGCGGAACTAAGCCCTACACGTACTCCTGGACGCCATCGGAAAACCTTTCAGATCCCACAAGCGCAACCCCTGCCGTCACCTCGGCCGATGATGACGAGATATATACGCTCAAGGTCACCGATGACGCAGGTTGTCAGGCAACCGATAACGTGACCGTTTTTGCTGGGATCATTACATCCGTACCGTCAGGAAAGGAAATTCCATTCACCATCTACTCGAACACATCCGGCGGAGGGATTACGATTCGCACGGCCACACGAGAGGGTACTTTGCAATTGCTCGACAGTCGCGGAACCACGGTGCTGACGGATCGGCTTACACCTACGGAGCACCATCTTCATACCGCCAACTTTCCGACCGGCATATATGTGCTGAGGCTCATCCTGGATCGGGACATTTATTCCGTTAAGCTGTTTGTGCCATGAGACACCGACGTCTTTGTTATGCCTTCATGGTCTTGTTGTCGATTGTCGCGTTCGTTATCCCCTCAAAGGCGCAGCACACACTTTCTATTGCAGCGGAAGACACCGTCATACTGGAGGTAAATGAATGGCATGGGACGTTGCAGTGGCAGTTGTCGCACGACCAGGTCACTTGGGCCGATCTTCCCGGGAGGACCCACGACACACTAAAGATTGCCCCGGACCAGTTCCCCTCCTACTTCAGGATGAAGATCACCGATGGCGAATGCCCGCCGTTTTATACCGCGGTCATTGAAGTGCTTGAAGAGATTGCGACACCGCACTTGCCGTTTGTATCCACCGTAGCACCGTTTTCGGTTGCGGCCTGGAGTGCAGTGACTGGCGGTGAGATCACCAATGCCGGTGGTTTGCCCATTACAGCGCGGGGTGTTGTGTACAGTACTTCACCTAATCCGGATGTAGACAATGATATTGTTGTCGCAAGCGGAACCGGCGCGGGGAAATTTGCCAGTCTCCTGACGGGCCTATCGTCCAGCACGACGTATTATGTCCGCGCCTTCGCCATGAACGACGAAGGTACTGGCTACGGAGAGGAATACGCATTCACGACGCACGCAGACAAGATATACTACATCGGAGAAGAAGGCCCGGCGGGCGGGATTGTCTATTACGACAAGGGATTCTACAGCGATGGCTGGCGTTACCTGGAACTAGCACCTGCCGGATGGGCCGGCGGTACCTTTGATCCGTGGGTAGACCTCGAATGGGGATGCTATCAAACGCTGGTGGGCGGAACCTCAACCGAGATCGGCACGGGCAAGGAAAATACGGACCTGATCCTGGCCAAGGGTTGTGCCGACGCGGATACGCCAGTACAGCTCGCGGCAAATGCCATTGTCAACGGTTATGACGACTGGTTTCTTCCATCGCGTGATGAACTCGCAGCCATTTATGACAACCTGTTTTACCTGGGACCTAATTTCCATTCGACGTACGGTTTCGCAGCGCTGACCTACACCTGTTCATCTGAAATCGACGCAAAATCTACCTGGGGCGTCGCCTTTGGCGATGGTTCAGAAACGCAGAACCTGAAAATTCTTGCAACGATCGCAGTGAGGCCTGTGCGCAGGTTTTAAATGAGGTGCAGGGGCATAAACTGGTCCCCTTCTCCTTGAAATTACCGGAATATTCCGGCTATTTTGTTGTTCATACGGTGGCGCTCCTACGCCGCCTATTCCTTCACTTTGAATCAACACCGATGATCCAAAAGCAAAAACTTCTTTTCCTCATCCTGCTGCTGGCCGCCTGTAATCGACCAGAGAAGGAGAAACCTATTGTTCTTGCCCCGGATGTGAACAACGGGGGAATCACGCTGCCCGAAAAATTCGCCGCAATCGTGGTTGTGGATACGCTTGGTAGCGGACGCCACATGGCCGTAAATGACAACGGCGACATCTACCTTCACCTTAGAAGCCCTACTACCGAAGGCAAAACGATCATGGCATTGCGCGACACCACCGGTGATGGTCGTGCAGATATTATTCAGGGGTTCAGCGACATTCCGGGTACCGGTATCGAAATTCATAACGGCTACCTTTATTATTCCGACAGGACTCACATCTATCGGTCACACCTGCGTGACGGTGAGTTGCTGCCGGAAGAAGCCCGCGATACGCTGGTGACGCTGGTCGACGGTCAGGGCCACATGGAAAAGCCGTTCACATTCGATGGCAAGGGTGGAATGTATGTCAACGTGGGGTCGTACACCAACAACTGCGAGATGCAACTCCGCAGTCCCGATTCAAAGGGCAATGACCCCTGTACAGAGCTCGAGACGCGCGCAGGCATCTGGAAATTTGATGACAACACGCTTAACCAAACGCAGGACCTGGCTCACCGCTTCGCTACCGGCATACGCAACGCAGTGGCGCTAACGTGGGATAACCAGACGAACAAACTCTACGCTGCGGCCCATGGGCGCGACGACCTACATCGCTTCTGGCCGGCCGTTTACACCGAAGAACAAAACCTGGAGTTGCCCGCAGAAATCTTTATTGACGTAAGCGAAGGCGACGACTTCGGGTGGCCTTACTGCTACTACGATCACCTGCAAGGCAAGATGATCACCAATCCCGAATACGGTGGCGACGGAAAGAAGTCGGACCGTTGTGAGGGCGTCAAACAACCATTGGTAGGCTTTCCCGGACATTGGGGCCCCAACGACATTCTCATTTACCAGGGCAATATGTTCCCCGAAAAATATCGGCACGGTGCCTTTATCGCATTCCACGGGAGCTGGAACAGATTGGGCCATGAACAACAGGGATACAAGGTTGTTTTCGTCCCGATGAAGGATGGCAAACCGTCGGGCGATTGGGAAGTCTTTGCGGACGGTTTCGCTGGCTCCGGGCCGATCAATAACCCAGGCAGTGCCGCTTTTCGTCCTACCGGACTCGCTGAAGGACCCGATGGCTCATTGTACATCTCCGATTCTCAGCATGGAAGAATATGGCGCATTGTGTATTATCCTGAAGAAATGCCGGAGCCAGTGCAGCGGCCTCTGTTTGTACCCCCTATGCCGGAGAGCTCTCCTGGTGCATGATGGAGTGCGCTTTCTGTCAGTGTAGCGCGTAAGTGCTGACACGATGCAACAACCAAAGGCCGTGGCGGAACTTCAACAGTCCCCCATGGCCTTTGAGCTTTGTAAAGAAAACCCTTGACCTACGCTGTTTTCCAGTGGTCAATGCCGATATTTTCGGTCGGATAATATTCGTGCAGCTATGGCCTCTGATTCCCTTCCCCGCGTCGCTTACTTCTGCATGGAGTATGCGCTTCAAAATGATTTCAAGACCTATGCCGGCGGACTTGGAATTCTTGCCGGTGATTACCTCAAGGGCGCCAAGGACCACGGTTTCCCTATTGTAGGAATTGGGATCAAGTGGAAGCAGGGGTATACCGATCAGATCATAGGTTCTGACGATCGCCCGGTAGACACTTACCCAGTATATCAATATCCGTTTCTCAAGGACACTGGCGTTACCGTGTCTGTGACGATTCGAAAGCGCGAAGTCCGATGCAAAGTCTGGTTATGCGATGAGTTTGGAAACGCACCGTTGTATCTTCTCGATACTGACATTCCCGGAAACGAAGACGCATGGATTTGCGGCCAGTTGTACGGCTGGTTTGGGGAAGAGCGTGTCGCGCAGGAAATGGTGCTGGGTATTGGAGGCGTTCGGGCTTTGCGCGCTCTGAACATCCCCGTCGACGTCTACCATTTCAACGAAGGCCACGCGCTGTTTGCCGGCTTCGAACTGGTGCGGGAAAAAATTGTTGCCGGCCAGTCGTTTGATGACGCTGTCGCCTCCACTCGAAACCAGATCGTATTCACAACGCATACGCCTGTTATTCAGGGTAATGAGTCACACTATCTCGACCGGCTCATATACATGGGGGCTGACCTCGGATTTTTTTCCCGGAAACAGCTGAAAGATCTTGGCGGCAGACCTTTCAACATGACGGTGGGTGCGCTCCGCCTCTCGCGCAAGGCAAATGCCGTGGCTCAGCTTCACGGCGTCACCGCCAATCGAATGTGGAAAGACGTCACAGGCCGGGCGGAGATTATCGCTATCACGAACGCGATACATGTGCCCACGTGGGTAGACCAACGTATGATCGATGCAGCAACCGGGGGTAATGGCGACCTATGGGCAATCCACCAGGAAAACAAGCAATCACTGATCAATTTTGTCGCCGATCGTACAGGAGTGAAGCTCAAACCTGATGCGCTGCTGATTGGCTTCTCCCGGCGCGCCGTAGCGTATAAGCGCAGCGATCTTATCTTCCGCGATCCGGGATTGACCGACAAATATTTCCGCGACGGAGAGCTCCAGATCATATTCTCGGGAAAAGCGCACCCGCTCGACGATAGTGGCAAGTCTATCGTTGCAAATCTTGTCGCCATGACAAAAAAGTATCCTGAGTCGGTCGTATTCCTTGAGAATTACGACATGACCATTGGCTCTATGCTCGTGCGCGGCGCCGATGTCTGGTTGAACAATCCGCGCCGACCTCAGGAGGCCAGCGGCACGTCAGGGATGAAAGCGGCCATGAATGGCGTACTCAACCTGAGTGTCCTCGACGGATGGTGGCCGGAAGCCTGTCAGCATGGTGTCAATGGATGGCAGCTTGGAGATGGGTATGAGGATAAGGACGAAAAAAGATTGGATGAACATGATATGAAGGCGCTCCACGATGTTCTCCTCCAGCAGGTGATGCCCACATATTACAACAACAGGGATAAATGGACGGAGATGATGAAGCAAAGTATCCTGACGACGCATGAAAAGTTCGCCATGAAGCGGATGCTGGATGAGTATTATGAGTTGTTGTATCGATAGGGATGTCGCCGCAAAGTAGGCCCGTGGCGGTTTTCCGTTAGTGTTGATGTGTTGGAGTGTTGAAGTTGTCTGTCCTTTGAAGGGTGTGCTATGGAGATAGGAGTACCTGTCATCCTGAGCCTGAAGGGCGAAGGGACCTCTGGAGGTAACGTACGATAGTAATTACTCCTGCGAAAGCTCAGACATGACCCCCGCAAAATATTCATACGACTTCAACCGCTGTACATGATCATAAAAATGCGACACCACCATGATCTCATCAATACCGGTTTCCTCGAGGAAAGCTTTCGTCTTTTCTTTTACGGTATTGGGACTACCGATAAACGCGTAGCGGAACATCCGTTCAAAGGCTGGATTTTCCCTTAGTGCAATCAACTCGGGCGTCGGATCCTCGGGGGGACGGATGTAGTCAATTTTGTTTGTGAGAACACCAAGGGCCATACGGATCAGGGAGGTAGACAGTCGCTCTGCCTCCTCGTCGGTGTCGGCGATGACCACGTTTGCCCCTGCGATGGTATAGGGCGACGATAGGTAGGCTGAGGGCTGGAAATTGTTGTAGTAAATGTCAAACGCTTCAAACAGCTGCGCTGGCGCGAAATGGCTCGCAAAAGCGTAGGGCAATCCCATCCGCGCGGCAACAATCGCACTGTCGGTGCTTGAACCCAGTATGTAGACAGGCACGTCCACACCTTCCGCGACGGGCGCGCGCACCCGGGAGTCCACATTATCAGGAGAAAAGTAGCGCAGGATGTCAGCAACTTCGTCCGGAAAACGGTATACCGACATCATTCGGTCCGCCCGAATGGCACGGGCAGTCTCCTGATCAGTGCCGGGTGCCCTGCCCAACCCCAGGTCAATCCTTCCCGGGAACAAGGAACCCAGCGTTCCGAATTGCTCTGCCACGATTAGCGGGGAGTGATTCGGCAGCATGATGCCGCCCGATCCAACGCGAATGGTGCGCGTACCTCCCGCAATGTGAGCGATGAGAACCACCGTCGCAACACTGGCAATGCTGATCATGTTGTGGTGTTCAGCAAGCCAAAATCGCGTGTAGCCCCATTGTTCAGCCTTGCGGGCCAGGTCCAGACTGTTACTGAAAACGTCGGCGGGCTCCAGACCTGCCGGAACAGTGGCGAGTTCCAGTATCGAATACTTTACGTTCTTGTTGAGCGTCATCTTCAGCGGCTCCTCCAGATGGGTTTTAACGGACCGGCCAAAAGCCGGCAACCAACCAACAAAAAACCGATTTTTCCCGTTCCGGAGCGGGTTTTTCAACAGAGAATTCTGGCGCGTTCTTTGTTTTTATTATAGCAAAAGTCATGGTTATGAAAAATTCTGGGTTGAAATGGCTCCTTGGCGCGGTACTTATGGTATCGTCTGCCCTGGTAGCGTTTGGACAGACTCATGAGGCTGAAGTGCCGGGGGACAATTTCAGCCTGGAAGGAGCGCTCGAGTTGTTCCGGAAGTCGTCCTCCCCCGAGGAATTTGAACGCTTGCTCAATACGCCCGACAGTAAGGTGAATAACCTTGACCTGAACGGCGACGGCTATATCGATTACATACGCGTGTTGTCCCGTCAGGACAAAAATGTAAACATCTTCGTGCTCCAGGCCGTCATCTCCGAAACGGAGGCGCAGGACATTGCAGTCATTTCTTTGGAAAAACTTGCTAACGGGAAGGCTGTACTCCAGATCACCGGCGACGAAGACATCTACGGCGTGGCAACCATCATTGAACCCACCCGCGAGGTGCGAACCTATGCCGGAACGTACGCAACACCGGTAGTCGTGAACGTCTGGTCGTGGCCCATCGTCCAATACGTATACGGGCCGCACTATACAGTTTGGGTTTCAAGCTGGGGATGGAGTTATCGACCTGTCTGGTGGTCACCCTGGAGGCCCGTAGTCTATTACGATTACTACTCTTATTGGAGACCGTATTACCGCTATTACTCGGTATGCCCTTCACCGAGAATCGTGTATCATTCGATCTATCACCCGTACCGGCGTACGTCAGTGATCGTACATCACCGATATAATACACAGATCGTCCATTACCGTTCGAATCACTACGGCGATTACCGCAATGGCAGAACCAGAAACGATGATCGCTATTTGAACTCTTCTTCGGGTGATGTCAATGGCCGCCAAAGGAATGATGCACAATATGATCGGGTTCGAGACGTGCGCACCACCGTGACACCGTCACGCCAGGGCACAGAACGCACCCTTCCGGATCGTACGCGTCCTACGAGAAGTGCAACGTCTGACGACCGTTCGTCCACGACCGGGTTCCAGGCGCAACCACTGAATCGCGACCAGGTTGAGCGGATGCGTGAAAGCGCAGCGCCGGCAAGGACAAGGTCCAGCACAACCCGCGAGCCGGTAAGGACGCCTCCTGCGCGGACGTCCTCAGGCAGCAGTGGGTCGAATGCTTCACGCCAGGCGAATCGCAGTACGTACACGCCACCGCCGCAACAGCGGACAGCGCCGACGACCATAAAGCGCGAGAATCTGCCCGCCACCAGGTCCAACAGTGGCAGCACTCAGCGTCAAGCCTCGCCTCAGCGTCAAGCCTCACCGCCGCCCGCACGTCAGAGTTCTGGTTCCTATCAACAACGGTCGGGTAGCAGCACGCCCGCTCCCCATCGCCCCGCAACGATTCAGCGTTCCGGCAGCGGCAATGATGGCGGCGCCCATACCCCGAGAGGAAGAGGAAGAAACTAATTCCGTATTCGGTCCTACTGTTCTCCGTTCACTCGATAAATTTCCGTTAGATTTGAGTGAATGGAGAACAAAGGGCTGCTTTTCATCCCTGACATCAGTGGGTTTACCCGCTTCGTAAGCCGGACAGAGATCGAACATAGCCGACTGATCGTCCAGGAACTCCTGGAATGTCTCATCAACGTCAATCGGCTGGGGCTTGAGATCTCGGAAATCGAAGGCGACGCTATCCTCTTTTTCCGGTTCGGGGAGCCTCCCCCGCTGGAAGAAGTATATCGGCAGGTCGAGGTGATGTTCTGCACCTTTCACCGAAATCTGTCGTCATATACCGTACGAAAGTATTGTCAGTGCAGGGCATGCCTGTCAGCTGCTGATCTAACCTTGAAGATCATCACTCATTACGGTGAGTTTACGGATTATAAAGTCAGAAATTTTTACAAGCTCATAGGGAAGGATGTTATTGTCGCCCACCAGCTTCTCAAGAATGACGTTCGCAACAACGAGTACTGGCTGGTAACGCAAAGCCTGCTTGCATCCGACGATCCCCAGGGACTTACCGAGTGGATGACGTGGTACGATGGCCGCCATGCTACGGAAGGCGGGACCATACGTTATCACTACGCGCCGTTGACGCCACTGCGAGCGCTGATCCCTCCGGAATCTAATGAGAGACCTGATACAACAAACTATTACCGAGTGGCATCG
>DASVCT010000167.1:0-3891 GCA_036381475.1 Cyclobacteriaceae bacterium | reverse complement strand
GATCGCATGCCGGATGGCAGCTACAAATCCGACCATCCGCTTGCCACACCACCGCTGAAAAAATTTACGATGCATGACATTGAAACGCTGATCACCCACTTCCTGGGCGTCAGCTGGGGACCGGTCATTCCGCCGGGTGAGGCCATGAGTTGCATCGAGGCTACAAAGGGCGCCAACAGTTATTACGCTATCAGCGACGGTAGCACATCGCCATACCGGATGCGCGTACGTACGCCGTCGTTTCCCCATATGCAGATGGTACGCTATATCAGCAAAGGCTATACGGTCGGCGACCTGCTTAGCATACTGGGGGCGATGGATTATGTGCTGGCGGATATAGACAGGTGAGAAAGGTTGAAGAGTTGAAGAGTTGAATGATTGAATAGTTGAGTCACCGGTCCCTGAGCCTGCCGAAGGGCCGGTCCTTGTCGCTTTAAAGATGAAGTAATGCTGACGCAAGAAGAAAAAATCGGAATCGATCATGCGGTGGCGGCGGTGCCTTACCGGAAGGCTGCTTGTATTGAAGCGTTGAAGGTTGTGCAGACGCATCGCGGGTGGATTTCCGACGAGAGCCTTCAACAGGTTGCCTCCTACCTAGACATGAGCACGGATGAACTGGACTCGGTGGCGACGTTCTACAACCTCATCTTTCGTAAACCGGTAGGTCGTCACATCATACTCGTGTGCGACAGCATAAGCTGCTGGGTGATGGGATATGAAAAGCTTCATCAGCACCTTCGAGCCTACCTGGGTATCGACTATGGCGAGACTACGACCGATGGTCGGTATACCATGTTGCCGAATCCGTGCCTTGGAACATGCGATGGCGCGCCGGCGCTGATGATTGACAACGACCTCTATCGCAATGTAAACCCGGAGATGCTGGAGCGCATCTTGTCGAAATACCCGTGACCATGGAAAAGCCGCTCACACAACACATGCGCACCGACGGTAAGCCGCTCACCCTGAAAGCGTACGAACAGGTGGGTGGATACAGTGCGCTCCGCAAGGTGCTGAGCGGCATGACACCCGCCGAAGTGCTCGCATTGATTAAAGATTCAAACCTCCGGGGGCGAGGAGGCGCCGGCTTTCCGACGGGTCTCAAATGGAGTTTTGTACCGCAGGACGCACCCAAACCGCGCTACCTCATCTGCAACGCTGACGAGATGGAGCCTGGAACCTTCAAGGACCGCTCGCTCCTCGAAAGCATGCCACATCAACTCATCGAGGGAATGATCATCTCCGCCTTCGCCATTGGCGCTGACGTTTCTTACGTTTTCCTGAGATGGGCCTATCGCGAAGCGGCAGGTGTCATCACTGCCGCCATCAGGGAGGCGCGTGACGCTGGATACCTGGGAGACAATATCCTTGGATCTGGTTACAAACTGGAAATGCACCTGCACACCGGTGCCGGCCGTTATATCTGTGGCGAAGAAACTGCGTTACTTAATTCGCTTGAAGGCAAACGCGCCATTCCCAGGGCCAAGCCACCGTTCCCACAAGTGAGCGGACTCTTCGGCCGGCCGACGATCGTCAACAACGTTGAGACCCTCTGTTGTATTCCGCCCATTGTGACGCATGGGGCGGAATGGTTCAGGAAGTTAAGCCGCACGGCTGATGCGGGAACGAAGATATACGGTGTCAGCGGAAAGGTCCGTAGGCCAGGTGCGTGGGAACTCCCGATGGGTGTGACACTTCGTGAACTAATCGAAGATCACGCAGGCGGTATGCTTGACGGACATAAGTTCCGTGGCGCGCTCCCCGGCGGCGCATCTACCGACTTCCTGATAGACCTAGACGTGAAAATGGATTATACCTCCGTTGCCGCGGCGGGAAGCCGTCTTGGCACAGGCACTGTCATTGTCCTCGACGATCAAACCTGCCCGGTAGGATTTGTAAGAAACCTCGAACATTTTTTTGCACAGGAGTCGTGCGGCTTCTGTACACCTTGTCGCGAAGGAATCCCCTGGATACGCAACATCCTTACTGCTATGGAAAACGGAGAGGGAGTGTCCGGCGACATCGAACTGCTCGAACAACATACGGCGTACTTGGGACCCGGTCATACGTTTTGCGCTTTCGCCCCAGGGGCAATGGAACCGCTACAGAGTGCAATCAAATTCTTTCGCGACGACTTTGAACGCCATATCGACGAAAAGGCTTGTCCGTGGCGAGAACATTCCGATACACGCCTCCCGATGTCACACCATGAAATGAATCGGTATGCCGAGGATACGCATTGACGATATAGAATTTGACGTTCTCCCGGGAAAAAACCTTCTCGAGACCTGTCTCAGCCTGGGCTTCGATCTGCCGTACTTCTGCTGGCATCCGGCACTGGGTTCTGTGGGTGCATGTCGGCAGTGCGCGGTGAAGTCGTACGCAAATGCGGAAGATCAAAAGGGCAAGCTCGTCATGGCCTGTATGGAATCTGTGAAGGATGACCTGCGCGTTTCCATTCGGGATCCTCAGGCCGTTGAATTTCGGGAGAACGTTATCGGCTGGCTGATGACCAACCATCCGCATGATTGCGCTGTGTGCGACGAGGGTGGCTCCTGTCATCTCCAGGATATGACGGTCATGACCGGTCACGCGTATCGCAAATTCCGGTTTCACAAGCGCACCTATCGGAATCAATATCTGGGTCCCTTCCTCAATCATGAGATGAACCGGTGTATCCAGTGCTACCGGTGCGTGCGGTTTTACAAAGACTACGCTGGCGGCAACGATCTCGATGCGTTCGCGTCAGCCAACCGGGTGTACTTTGGTCGCAGTAGTGACGGTGTCCTTGAAAACGAATTTAGCGGCAACCTGGCAGAAGTGTGCCCGACTGGCGTGTTCACCGACAAAACGCTGAAGCAGCATTACACGCGCAAGTGGGACCTGACGTCTTCACCTTCCGTATGCGTCCATTGCAGCGTAGGGTGTAACACGCTTGCGGGTGAACGATACGGATCGTTGCGTCTGATATCCAATCGATACAATGGCCGGGTCAATGGCTATTTCCTTTGTGATCGCGGCCGGTTTGGCTATGAATTTGTAAACGCGTCGTCGCGGATACGCGAACTGCGTCTTCCCGAGGGTACACCGGGTGCGTTGTGGGAAGAACGGATTCAAAACGCCATCGAAGCATTTCGCGGAACCCGTATCGTGGGCATCGGTTCTCCACGCGCGTCGCTGGAGGCGAACTTTATCCTGAGCAGGATAGCGGGTCACGGCAACTTCTTTCACGGTGTGTCCCGGTCAGAATATGACCTTTGCCGGACAGCATCTGAGATTCTTTCAAAAGGAACCGTCCCCGCTCTTTCGCTGAAGGATGTTGAAGCATGTGATGTCGTTCTGATATGGGGTGAAGATGTGACCAACACTTCACCGATGCTTGCGCTCGCCGTGCGGCAGGCATTACGTAACCGTCCGGAGGAAAAATCCGTGGCGGCCAGCATACCATCGTGGAACGATGCTGCCACCCGTGAGCATGTACAGCAGGAGCGGGGACCGCTCATCCTGGGCGCTTACGGCACGACGCGTCTTGATGAAGTTGCGTCTGTTACCTTCCGGGGTTCGCCCGAGACGTTGGCACGGGTTGGCTTTGCTGTTGCCAACCAACTTGACAATGCCGCTCCGCACGCCGGTGTCCTGGGTGAAGAGGAAGAAACTGTAGTAAACGAAATCGTTCGCGTGTTGCGCGGCGCCCGGCGGCCGGTGATTATCTCGGGTGTATCGTGTGGCAGTGCGGAGGTGATGCAAGCTGCGGCCAACATGGCGCAGGCGTTGCGAATCCACAATTCCGATACAGGCATTGTCCTCACCTTTCCTTCATGTAATTCGCTGGGCCTGGCACTCATGGAGGGAAAGCCGTTCGGCGAATTGTTACAGGAGCAGAATGGTAAG
>DASVCT010000166.1:0-3964 GCA_036381475.1 Cyclobacteriaceae bacterium | reverse complement strand
CCAACCAGTTCGCGTCGCCTTGTTCAGGGATGCCATAACTAATAAATGTCAGGCGAGGCGCGCACAAAGCGATGAGTTCGTGCGAGTCGACTGGCAACTTACTCGCGTTCATCTCACCGTACTTGCCTGCTGACGCACCATACTTCATGTAGTTGCCTGCCATCCAGTGGTATTCGCCACCCCCTGTGAGGTTTTCGACACCTTCACCGAAAACGCGTCGGTGGAGTGTGGCGCCTCCCTTTCCGGATGAACCGATAAGGCCGAATGCAAACCTTTGATCAAAGGCGAGCGTTACAAGGGCCGCTTTGCCATAACGGGAGACGCCTTCGATACCTACCTGTTTCGCGTTGACGGTCGAATCGGTTTCGAAATAGTCCAGCGCCCTCGACGCGCCCCATGCCCACGCGCGAAGCGAACCCCAGTCGTCGGGCTTGCGTGGCTGTCCCTTATTCACCAACCCGATTATGCCACGCGTAAGACCTGCGCCATTGTCGGCCTGTATCGACGCCGGGTCGAGCATTGCATATCCCCATCCTGCATTGATCAGCTCTTGCTGTCGCGACACTTCTCCGGATGGCGGTGAAAAACCGAAAGGACTGTACCCCTCCGGGCGCACCAATGGACTGTAGGCCGGATACTTTTCAAGGATCGCTTTGATTTCGGGATCACCTGAAAGAATTTCACGCAGAGCAGTGTTGATTTTCTCAAAATCGTCGCGATTGGGTTGAACCGGAGCCGGCATCGCGCTCGGCCCGAACATGATCAGCACCGGTACCGGACCTGTAGCATCTGCTGGCGTAACCACCGTCATGGAAATGTTCACTTCGATGGCAGGATAGGCGCTGTTGTCCACCTTGCCTACCAGCTTACGCGCGATGACCGGCCTTCTCGCCATGAACTCACGTTCACTGATTGCAACTTCCCAGTGGACATCGGGGACGTGTTCCGGTACACGGCCATATACTTCCCGTTCAAAGTCCGCAACAATCTCGGGACGACGCTGTTTCCACCACATTTCCGGTGTCTTTACTTTTTTGCCGTTTTTCAACGTGAGGATATCGGGAAGTTCAGGCCATGGATCAGCTTTGGCAGGATCATAGTTCGCGGGGTTGGGTCCGTTTGGATTGCCGCTATATCCCGGCCTTAGGGCGGTGATGCGGAGTTGCTCCATCATATTCCGGTGGTCCTCCGCAGTGGTAAAGGTTACGGGAGGAGGGAGTGTGCGGTCTTGCCCTGCCGCGCTTGCTGATAGTAACAGCAACAGTATGAACAGTCGGTTCATGGATCTATTTTTATTCGAACGCTTCTTAATCAGGAATTGATCTTAACATCGTCCTTCACAAATCAAGCCCAACGAATTGCTTCTTCGGTTATCCGGTCCTGCAGCCGAAAGTTATTTCTTTTTTTACGGGAAAGGGAACGCAGCTTATACCGCCCGAATACCAAATGACGCCGCTAAAATTGTTGCGTAAACAATTGTGAGGCAGAAATGCCGTCTGTTTACTTGAAAAATTCGTCCACGCGAATTTCCCACGCAACCTCATTCGAGTTGTCGAACCGAACGTTCACCTGGATGATGCTGTTGTGCATCAGCTTCAGGCTGTACGAATCATAGTCACGAAACAACACATAACCACCCCACGTCCACGGATGGTCGCCCGGCACATATACGTAAACATTATGCGCAGTGCCTTTCGGACCAACAGAGACGGCGCTGATCGTCCGCGTCTCTTCATCCCAATGGCATGATTCGAGTTCTACTGCGCCCTGCATCACATGGCGATCGGTGGAGAGGAATTGGGGGTTGCCCGATTTTTCATGCAGCGCAAACAGCCGGACACTGCCTGGCGGCACGTCAACGCTGATCGTTCCAATCACTTCGCCGACAAACTGCTGGCGCCAGAAGTCGAAGGCCAGGTAGGTCTTTGTTCCATCCAGGCGGAGGCGTTCTGCAGGAAAGCTATAGTGGGCCGACTCGGTGAGGCTTGGGTTGAAGAAGGCTGCGACAGTCCACTGTCCGAACGACTTCACAACCTGCGCGGCAAAGGCGTACGATATTCCGCCATCGAACAGGTCGATGGGAAACGACGCGATGCCCGCCGACGGTGTGATCTTTTTCAGAATGTCTATCCGGTAACTGTCGAGCTGTGTAAGCCGGTCGCCCGACATCATGTTTCCGTCGCTCATGCCGATGATTGTGGCGGCGGCTTCCGATTGATCATGACTCATCAGGTGCATGCAAAGGTGATCGACGTCGTTGGTCCACGTTCGTCCATGGAAGTAGTATCGCCGCGCCGCGGCCGCCGCACTGCACGCGGGATCGAGAAAATAGGTGTTCCAGGCAGCGTCGGCAAATCCGTAGTTTACATCAAGTTCGATACGCATGCTGTCGATCAGCCCGACCGTCGTGTTACCCGGTCCGCATTCCAGGATATGACAGCGATCGCCCGCCGCTTTCCTCATGATCTCCATGCCTTTCCGATAGACCTGCCCCGCGCTAAGGGTGGGATCATGGTACGCTTTGGCGGCGAGGATGGACCACGCGACGAAGTCGATCTTGATCATTTCATAACCCCAATCGTTGGCGATGCGGTAGATCAAGTCGTGTAGCCACTGGGCCGCATCGGGATGTGTGATGTCGAGACCATAGCGCCGCGGATTTTCATCGGCGGGAGGGTCGGCGCCTTCAGGCCAGTTGCCAACGCGTTGGGGACTGCCATCGGGATTTTTCAGGAACCAGTCCGGATGTTCGCGGAAAACCGGCGCAGGTTCAGACACGACATAAGGAGAGATCCACAGGCCGGCTTTGAATCCATGCTTTTTGATTTGATCAGCGAGCCACTTCATTCCGTGAGGAAAACGCTCGTTCCCTTCCCAGTCGCCGTGCCAGCGTTGGTAGCCTTCATCGATTTGAATGTATTCGAGCCCGTAAGGCTTCAAATGCCCGGCGGCGAATTCTGTTTGGCGGACCACTTCTTCTTCGGAGACGTTGGCCAGCGTATAAAACCAGCTGCACCAGCCGTTGACGATGGACCCTGTGCGTGCGTGGTTGGCGGTGCCGACTGCTTCCGCGTAGTCTTCCAAAACTTTGTATGGGTCTGAGGCAACGTTTAGCAACACCCGATTGGAACGCAGTGTTTTTCCAGGCTTCACGGTAATGTGGGGTGCATAATCTGACTCTGCGATCAGTGAAATACGATCGGAGTCGGGTCGCGCGATGATGAGGTTGCCAAGACAGACGTGGTTATCGAGATATCCCACACCGGTTGAGGGGTTTTCGTATCCTGCAAAGAAGGCAGCGTTCCACCAGCTGTGAATGGTTTCCCCTGGGCCGGGTATCGGACCGCTGTCGAGTTGTGCTCCTTTGATTTTTGAAGAAGTGATGGCACCTTCCTGGGTTCCGAATGAATGGATACTTCCCGTGTCGAAATACATTTCGCCGTTCGTCAGGCATTTTGATACACCGGGTACGTGAAGAAAGCCATCTTCACCGGCAACAGCGCGAAGGGGTTCTATGCTGGTAACAACCAGGTCGGTCAGAGAGATGTTGCGACAGAATGCCTCGATGGTCAGGAGCGGTCTTTCGTCATACAGCGTAAGGTGTAATTCGATGTCGCAGCGACGGTCGCGGTCACGACTCACGACGATCAGACGCTTGCCGCTGCCGAGCTCATCGCGGTATGTTCCTGACTTGAATGTGTGACGGTAATGTTGCGTGATTGTTTTTACCCCGTCGGCAGTGCTGATGCGGACCGTTCCACCTTCCAGGAAAGGGGAGCCATTGGCCCTGGAAATGGAAAAGCTGCCGGCTTTACGATCGAAAGCAATGCGGAAATGCGCGTTTTCAATTTCATGCGACGCTGTGTTGTCGAAAATAATATTGGCGTACGTTGGCTCGGCAAGGGCAAGGGATGCGCCCGCCAGGGAGAGCGATTGTATGAAACCCCTGCGGTTTATGGGGCGA
>DASVCT010000165.1:0-13914 GCA_036381475.1 Cyclobacteriaceae bacterium | reverse complement strand
ATATCAACAACACCATCGCCCAGAAGCCGGTCGTGCCGAGCGTTACCTCACGCGTGACCGATTCTGCGACCATCGTTGCTTTCATTGCACTGCCGTCTGAATACGTGAGCGTGCGAAACTGCGCTCCGTTTTCTTCCTGACCGTTGGTTTCCGACAATACGGTCTTTGCAGAAGTGTCGGCCAGGTCATACATCCGCTGATAGATCGGGCGGTAAAGGACAACAGCGAAGAGTAGCCCTGCCATCATGATCGCCTTCCGGCCGATCTTGTCGGAGAGCCAACCGAAATAAATAAACAGCGGCGTTCCCAGGAGGAGTGCGACGGCCAGGATGTAGTAGGATTGGACGAACTCGATGTTACACGTTTTTTGAATGAATGAAAGCGCGTAGAACTGACCAGTATACCATACCACGCCCTGACCGGCCGTCGCACCGAAGAGCGCGATCAATACAAACCTCAGGTTCTCTTTCTTTCCGAAGCTTTCGCGGATAGGATTTCGGGAAACCTGGCCACTGGCTTTGAGCCTGGCAAACAGCGGCGACTCCTTCATCCGCAGCCGTATGTAGATGGATATGGCGACGAGAAAGACACTGAAGAGAAAAGGCAACCTCCACCCCCACGATTCAAATGCCTCTTCGCTCAGGTTTAGCCGCACCAGCAGGATGACGGCAAGTGACACGAAGAAACCCAGGGAAGCTGTAGTCTGAATAAAGCCAGTATAAAATCCCCGTTTTGCTGCAGGCGAGTGCTCCGCAACGTACGTGGCAGCGCCGCCATACTCTCCGCCCAGGGCAAGGCCCTGCAGCAAACGCAACAGCACCACGATAAAGGGAGCTGCAAGACCGATGGTCTTGTACGATGGTACCAGACCGATGAGGAACGTCGACGTTCCCATGATGATAAGCGTCAGCAGGAACGTATACTTTCTCCCGATCATATCGCCCAGGCGGCCGAACACCAACGCACCAAACGGGCGCACAACAAACCCAACGGCGAAAGCCGCCAACGTGGAAAGGAAAGCGGCTGTAGGATGCTCACTTGGAAAGAACTGGGTGGATATCGTAATGGCCAGGCTTCCGAATATGTAGAAATCATACCACTCGATAAGGGTACCCACTGAAGAAGCCGTGATCACGGACCATAAGTTCTTCTTCTCCGAAGGAGTTACTGCTGTGGATTGCATGGAAATGATTGAGGTTAAGGTTGAGGTATTGGAGGTTGTTTGATTTTGTGCCGATCACTGTGTCGTGTCCTCATAGGCATAGCGGAAACTAAGCGCGTCTGTATTTTCGTCGTTCAAAAGCACGGATGATTCTCGGAAACACATCAAAATACGCTGTCACAAATAAACAAAAAGTCATAAACCAAATGACGCAAAGGTTGAAATAAAGCGTATCGTAGTACCGACCGAGAAAATGCTTGGTCGGCTGATACAGGTTCGCCGAAAAGTCGAGTGCGTGGCGGGGGCGGTGTTCATCCTGATAGATCGGGTATATACGCTGAACCAGCCGGCCCTTGTACTCCACCACAAAGTCGTTCGTCGTATTCTTCACCGCGTCAGACACAGCCTCATTGACATACCTCCGGCGCATCTCATTGAATGCGGCAAGCCGTTCTTCCGTATTGGTCAAACTGCTCACAAGCGAGTCCTTTGCTTTGGTCGCGCGAGCCGACTTGTATTGGTAGTATTGCTTCAGCCGTTTCAGAAAAAGGGATGTCGAATCGTAGGTAGCCGAGTCGAATCTCCCAATGACGAGCTGGTCGCGCTGGGGGAATTTATCCTCCCCTATGCGGGACAGTTCATAGTTTATTTCGTTGCGCAACAGCGCCAGTGCAGCCTGAAGGCCCTCGTGGTCCGGCGTCCTCCAATGCCGACGCTCACTCAGCGCGTAGGCCAGCTTCGATTCAAGCGCCGGGATATAGTACAGCCTCTTGTAGTTCGCAATGGCCACCTCCTTATCGAGGTCATAGAACATGCGCTCGAATGGGTTATCCTTGAACTGAGTCACCATGAACGCTTCGAATGCCCACCGCGACGCCATGATCTCTCCGATCCAGGGCACCGCCACCGGCTTGGTCACCTTCGGGTTGAACTTATCGAACCGGATCACCACGCCGCTGAGCAGCAGTTGCGGGATGATGAGGATGGGAATGAGGATGTAAATGGTTACCGCTGAGTTGAAGGCGCCGGAAATGTTGAGACCAAGCATGTTGGCAAAACACGAGCAACTGAAGAGGATAAACCAATAGCGCAACTCCGTCAGCGGGATCTCCAATACCAGGTTGCCTACCGCGACAAAGCAGATCGTCTGGATGGCCGAGATCATGAACATTACTGCGATCTTGGCAACCAGGTAGCTTCCCTTACTCAGATGCAGAAACCGTTCCCGTTTGAGCAGCTTTCGGTCGCGGAATATTTCCTCAGCGCTCATCGTCAGTCCGAGGAAAAGCGCCACCACGACACTCATGAAAAAGTATACGGGGATGTTCTCGTTCTCATAAAAGGAATACACCGGCGCCTCCTCGCCAACTACATTGTAATATTTTACCATGAAGGAGATGAACAACGCAAGCACCGGCGCCGCGAAAAGGTTGACGTACTGGTACTGACGGTTCGCCAGCTTCGCCAGCACGTCGCGGGTCACAAACACGCGGAACTGTTTCAGCGCATTCGGGATCTTCTGGGCGACCGGAAGGGGTTCCGATACGTGCTCGAGATGAGGAACGCGAATGCGCTGTTTGAAATACTGGTACCATTGCGCAGCACTAACTTTACGGCTATTAGTCAGACGACCATATTCATTGACAATCTTCGTTTCGATAATGTTGAAGATCTGTTCCGGGTTGATATTGCCACATTCAGGGCAGGCGCCCTGTGTCTTATTGGCGGCGTTCACGATCTCGCGGAAGTAAATGACGGCTTCTACCGGGTTGCCGTAATAAATCTGAAAGCCACCCGTATCGAGAATGATCAGCGTGTCGAACATCTTAAAAATGTCAGACGAAGGCTGGTGGATCACTACGAACACCATTTTTCCGCGCAGCGAGAGCTCCTTCAACAGGTCCATAATGTTTTCAGAGTCCCGTGATGAAAGTCCGGATGTAGGTTCATCCACGAACAAAACGGTAGGTTCCCGGAGCAGTTCGAGCCCGATATTGAGTCGCTTTCTTTGTCCCCCGCTAATGGTCTTGTTGAGGGCATTGCCCACTTTGAGATTTCGGATGTCTGAGAGCCCCAGGTTGATCAGCGTGCGGTTAACCAGGTCTTCAAGTTGTTCATCCGTGTAGTGCCGGAAGCACAATTTGCCGGCATAGTACAGGTTTTCGAAGACGGTGAGGTCTTCCATGAGAAGGTCGTCCTGGGGTATGTAGCCGATAATACCCTCGACGGCGTCCGGGTCCTTGTGAATGTCAACGCCATTGATCAGAACCCTTCCGCTGGATGGCTTCTCGGACCCGTTCAGTACGCTGAGCAGAGTGGATTTCCCCGACCCGCTGCTACCCATAATCCCAATGAGTTTGGCGCCCTTTTCGGCAATGTTGATGTTTTGAAGTCCAGCTTTGCCACTTTTGAAGTGATAAAAGATGTGATCCGCTGTGAATGTGAGCCCCGCACGGTTTTCACCGGTAAGGAATTTCGCAACTACATCGCTGTAGTAAATGGGTTCGATCTTGTTGCCGCGGATGGTACTTCCCGCGGGAAACACGTCTATCATCCGGCTGCGGAGCAGCATGCTGTTAAGGTACAGGACCGAGATGCCGAGGTACTTGACGAAGTACACCTCCGCGTCCGGTAGCCGAAGGATCGCTATGAGCCCGGTGAGGTTTCGTTCAATCATCCGGGGTCCGGGATGCGTATCATTACCGGATCCTTCGTCTATGATCAGGATGTTTTTTGACGCCAGTTCATCGATGTCCTGGCCCATAACAAATTGTTGCAGCGCTTCGATGTCCGGCCTGGGAATTCTCAGGCCCTGCCCGATGTAAAAGATCAGGTTGCTTTGGCGTTCGGAAAGCGCGGTGTCGGAGTAGACCAACTCGATGATCTTGACAACGAGCACCAGCTTTTGCTGCATGGTGAGGGCCTGGTTGACCTGGCGGACAATTTGCATGATCCGCGACCAGTCATCCACGAACTGCGCCGTCGCCTCATCCAGAGAACTGAGTTCGAGCAGCGGTTGCAGTCGGTAACTGCGTGCATACTCGTCGAACAAGTCGAGGTAATACTTGATCTCATTACGGTTGAGGTGATGGCTGAGAAACTCCTTGATGTTGTTGCGCTCGTCATCGGTGATCCGCTCCCGGGCAACAATGGCAAAAAGTTGAATGATGGCTTTAAGAAGTTCTTCACTCATGGAGTCAGGCGCGGGTAGACTACGGCAATATACATTCGATTAAATACGAATGTAACGGCCGCGTCCAAAATTCTGTGCCGCTCCTGTCAGCCTATTTTTGTAGCAATGAGATCGGAAAGGACGAGCAACCCCTCGCGAAGATACTCATCTTTGAGGTCCGAAAGATCTTCGACCGGTGGGATTTCGGCGCTCCGTATCCGCGTGCTGAGGACGTTTGTCGAATCCACGCTGGTCTTCTCCATTTCTTCGCGACGGACGGCCTCATTCAGGGAAACGCGCGTCTCATTGAGACTCTTTCGGAATTCGTCTGTTTCCTTCACAAAACGGTTGAGGCTGCTGTCGGTCCGGAGGCGTTCCTTGTACGCCCGGTTTAGTCCAGCGATCACGTTCGGATTGATGAGCGGCGTTCGCTGGAACATTGTTCCGCTGATTTCGTCCCATGGCATGGCGTTGGGATAGGCACGTTCACCGAACTTGTCAGCATCATAAGGCGTGGGCAGTTGGACATCGGGAATGACGCCCTTCATCTGCGTACTGCTGCCGGTCACCCGGTAAAATTTCTGAAGCGTCAGCTTGAGTTCGCCAACCTGGACGCCCGGTTCGTTAAAGAACCGGTTCAGGTCAATAACCTGCTGTACCGTTCCTTTGCCGTGGGTCGACTCGCCCACCACAACACCCCGGTGATAGTCCTGAATGGCTCCGGCAAATATTTCTGAGGCCGAAGCGCTGAAACGATTGGTCAATACAACCAGTGGTCCACTGTACAAAACCGTGGGGTCATCATCCTTCTGTACTTCCACCTTGTTGGCTGAGTTCTTTACCTGCACCACAGGTCCGTCTTTGATAAACAATCCGGTCAGGTCAATGGCTTCGGCAAGTGAACCACCCCCGTTGTTTCTCAGGTCAAGTACCAGACCGCTAATGTTTTCAGCTTCCAGTTCACGGATGAGTCGCGCCACGTCACGCGTAGTGCTTACGTAGTTGGGATCGTGCCGCTGGTATGCTTCAAAATCCATGTAAAAGCTCGGCAGTACGATGACGCCCAGCTTGAGATCCTTGCCATCCTTCTTGTAGTTGATAATACTCTTGGAGGCGTGAAGATCTTCCAGTTTTATTTTATCTCTCACCAGCGTGATCTCAACCGGAGGGCCCGCAATGCCGGTCGCGGCGGGAAGTAGCTGCAGTCGGACCTTGGTGCCCTTGGGACCCTTTATCAGTTTTACGACCTCATCGATACGCCATCCGATCACGTCGACCATCTCGCCGTCGTCACCCTGAGCCACACCAGTAATGCGGTCGTTGGGATGGATCGCGTCGCTCTTTTCCGCCGGTCCACCCGGCAGAATTTCTATCACCTTAGTATAATCGTTTTCCGTCTGCAGTCGCGCGCCAATGCCTTCCAGCGAAAGACTCATGCTCTCTTTGAACAAGTCGGCCGCCTTGGGCGACAGATAGTTGGTGTGCGGATCGTAGGCGGACGTAATGGTGTTCATGTACATGCTGAACACGTCCTCGGAGTTAAACTGGCTCATCGATTTAGCCAGTCGCTCGTAACGGCCCGCGACGGTCTTGCGAATCTCCTCCGGTTTCTTGCCGGCAAGTTTCAGGCTGAGGATCTGGCTCTTGATGATCTTCCTCCAGATTTCATTCAATTCGGACGTGTCTTTTGCCCAGGGTTCCTTGGACCGGTCGCTCTCGTAGTATTCGTCAACGGTGAAGTCGTAATCCTTGTCCAGGAGGTTGTTGAGGACATAGGCGTTTCGTTCGCGGAAGCGTTTGGCAAAAACTGAATAAATGACATACGCAGGGCTTACGTCCTCCGCCTCGGTCAGATCGTCCAGGGCGTACCGGAATTTTTCGAAGGCCTTAAGGTCGGACTCAAGGAAATAGGTCTTGTTGTTATCGAGTGTCTCAACGTACTCATCGAGGATAGCCGATGACAACGAGTCGTTGAATTTGATCTTGCTGTAATGGTTATTGTTGAGCAAGTACACGACAATCCGTGCCTCTTTCCCGTAATAGGGCTTGGCTTCAAGCCGTACCGAATCAGCGAAGGTTTCCGCAGATGCATGCCAGCCCAGAACCAATAGAAATAATACTGCAAAAACCGTTCGTTTCATCTCTCGCGCTTGTTTTTCGTTATTGATATTATGCCGGCTTCAAAAAATGTGCCTGTCTCTCCTCACCTATCATACGTATTCCGTCCTCTGCCGTTGGGCCGGTAGTAAAAAAAAGCCGGGGTTAGCCCTTATCTTCGTACTCGCTGAGGAACTTCCTGGCTTGCTCTGTATTCTCGAATTCAAAGAATTTCTTTCCCGTAGTGTTCGAATGGATCTCGATCCGGACCATGTCAATGTTCTTGTTCTTCCGGAATCCCGCCTTCAGATTGGCCGCACTGTAGTCATCCGGCCCCTTGTTCGAGATGTTAAATGCCGTGGCCCTCACCGACTTACAATATCTGCACTGGTAGTGTTTGATGAGTTCACCGGGTGCGGTAGCAGTCGCCGGGGTGACTATTTCTTCGCGGACGACTTGCATGGTATAGAAACCGCAACTGTTGCACTTTAGTGCCTGAAGGTGGCCGGGATACTTTTCAATCTTTACTTCGCCGGTTGCCTCATCCACCCAGACGTCGTAGTCTATCGAAAACGCGCTTTCTTCCGCCTGCATGCCCTCCTCCAGGTGAACGTCTTCTTCCTCCTCGCTAAGGAGTCGCATGGTGTTCCCCGCCGTCGAAATGCGAGGCGCATACCGCAATTTCTTCAGTTTGCGGTTCAGGATCGTGGGATAGTAGTAATCCATGATCAAATAGGCGACGTACCCGACCAGGGTACCCCCTGCGATCGAAATGAAGAGCCGAACAAAGAACCACACCCCCATCTCGAACAGCTTGTGGGAGCCATACAAGTTGATAAATAGCATCGCGGCTATGGCAAAACACAGGAACACCAGCTTGTAGGTTCGGATTTCCCGGCCGTTCAGATAATCATACCGGGCTTTGTGATCTGAGATGGATACGGTTCGGACCTTATGGGCGATGTACAGGACAATCCCTGCGGCCACCATGATAATCCCCCCGATCCACATAGCATTATTCCAGAAAATGAGGAATGGGGCGACTTCCGGTTCTTCCATGACTGACTGGGAGTGAAATTTTTTAAAGATAGTGCAAATACCCAAAACGTTGGAAGTGCACAACGAATTATCAGACGAGTGGCCGGAAAAAAAGGTATTATATTCGCACCCGGTTCGGACATAACCCTTATGAGGAAGACGTTGTTCCGATGGCTAGCCACCCTGAATAAGGCCATTCTGCCCCGCTACAGCCGGCGCGATCTCAGCCGCCTGTCAAAACTAGACCAGGCGATCATCGCCTACCGGTATTGGGTCACGAAAAATGCACTTGAATAGAGAGCTGATCGTAAGCTCGAATTCAACTCGTTACGACCCATCATTATAAGCAAAATTTAAAGGCATGGAGGCCTCATGTGCATTGCATCACGTGGAAAATCCATGCATTTGTCGTAATTTGCTTTTCAGCGTGCAAGAATGTACAACGAAAATGCATTCCTGACACAGGGGAGAATGTTCCACGGGGAGCAATTTTTGGGTGAAATGCGATTGCACGTGCAAAAATGATTTTTGCGGACCATGATGACCACGCTGAGATTCATTCCTTCGCCGGTTCCGATACGGTATCGGATGGTATACAGCGCCACAGCTAACCCATCCGGACGAATGCAGTATCACCGGATCAAGCCGGGCGTGAGCAAGCTGCGGATCAGCCGGTCAGAATTTATCAAAGCGTATAACGAATCCGCCATACTGGCCGTCCGCCCGGTACAGCGCCCGGGCCAGGAGTCCGTTTTCGAGTTCGAGTTCTACGTCTGAGCGGGCTTCGCCAGAATGCTATCAAGATCGGCAGGACTGTAGGCAACCGACTTGATGGTCTTGTTATCGGACGACCGGTATACAAGCCAGCGGTCACCCTCCTGACGGTAATAACATTGCGTACCATCCTTTTCGCGGTAGTAGGCCACCGTCTCCATAGCCTCCTGCTCGCTCTTGCAGGCCTTGCTCATGTTGGATCGCTGAACTTCGCGGAACAAGGCGTCAAAGTGTTCGCCCAGCCCAAACTCCAGGATAGCCCCCGAAAGAACGTACTGGATGTCACACAGCGCGTCGGCAACGCCCGTAAGGTCTTTCTCGAGAATCGCCACCTGCAATTCCTTCAGTTCTTCCTCCAGCAAAGCCACGCGAAGGCGGCACCGATCCTCGGAAGGAATTGCCGGCTGGGGCAGAATGGGATGTTTGAATGTGCGGTGGAACTCTGCCACCATGTTTAATGAATCGGGTTGTACCATCGGTCGCCTTTTACGTAAACGAAATATCGCTGTGGCACAATAATAGAAAATTCAGAGTATCTTTGACCATGCTGAAGCTGTTTAGGAAACGACTTGCGCAACGCCTGACAACGGGCCTGACGGGATTCGTTTTTCTTAACATGAGCTTCTTCATGATCGAGTTGACGGCGCTGGAGCTGGGAAAACACGACAAGGAGATGTTGAAGGACCTGGTCACCATGCTCGCCCGTGTCAGCGAAGAAGAAAAAGGCGGTCATAGCGGACCTTCCGACTCCGGCCTGGCCAAGGAGGTCGACCTTTACATGCATGAGTACACCAGCGAAATCAGCGCTGGCTACACTATCATTACAACCAACCTTTTTGCACACCTTTTGGCCATTCCATTGGCCGGAATCCACGATACACCCCTTCAGCCGCCTGAAGCTTAATCCCCAGAGCTGTATCCCACAGCCGCTGCAGACCCACCCGTCTGCATCATGTCTTCTTATTTCCAACCAGTAAGTCTCATTTTTATATGGACTGGCGAAAATTTTCAGCCGACCTTACGGCCGGCCTTACCGTCAGCTTCGCGGCCATTTCGCTCGGCGCAGCTTTCGGTGTTATGTCAGGAAGGGGTGCATTTGCAGGCATGATCGGCGCTGCAGTGATCCCAATTATCGCGTCGATGTTTGGCGGCACACGCATCCAGGCCTCCGGCCCCACCGCCCCTATGACGGCGGTGTCGGCCTTGTCGGTGGCCTTTGCGTACGACAACTTCCCCGACCAGCCACTCGCAGAGCAATTTATTACTCTCATTTTCCTTCTGAACGCCCTTTTCCTGTTAGTCCTTGGCCTGACCGGTGCCGGCAAGTTGATACGGCTCGTTCCGAACGTAGTTATCCTGGGGTTCATGAACGGAATCGCGTTTCTGATCTGGGCAGATCAGTTCGCCCGGGTATTTGCCATAGGCGAAGGCAACGAACCGATGCTCGGCGGCGTCATGGCCAACCTGATTGTAGCCCTGGTCACGTTCGCCCTCATCTACCTGATCATTTGGGGCGTCAGGAAGCTCAGCATACGGCCCCAAATCAGGTCTTTCATCTCAGGCGTACTCTGGAGCATCGTCCTGATGACGGCGGTGGCAGTGCTGTTCAATTTCAACATTGAAAAGGTCGAACTGGGGGCTTCCGTAGAATCGCTGGGTGCATACTTGACCATGTTGGGCAACTACTTCCCGGGATCCGAGATCGTGCGATGGGAGTACCTGCTGATGGCAGCACCTTTCGCCCTTCAGCTGACCCTGCTGGCCTATCTCGACTCCCTCCTGACCGCATTGGTCGTCGACCGCATCACACGCGAAAAATCAAAACTCAACAAGGAGCTCGTCGCACAGGGGCTCGCTAACGGAACCTCCGCGTTGTTCCAGGGCATCCCCGGCGCCCAGGCTACAATCCGCTCGGTGCTGCTCATCAAGGAGGGCGCGCGCTCCCGGCTTGCCGGTGTCCTGATCGGCGTCTTTGCGCTGATCAGCATCATCCTTCTGAAGGGGTATCTCACGCTGGTCCCCGCGGCGGTATTTATCGGCGTACTGCTGAAGGCTGGCCTCGACGTATGCGACAAGGACTTTGTCGCGAGCTACTTCTCGCGCCGTTGGTTTACAAACCGCGTGCGCAACCTGCAGTTCGTGTTTATCCTCTATACCACCGTGGTTACGATCGCCGTCGATCTGAATATCGCGGTCGTCACAGGAACGATCCTTTTCTACGTCGCCCGGCGCTTCGGCATTGTGGGTGACGTCGAGGCTGACCTTTCTGAAGAGCCGAAAACTCAACCCAGGCGAGTCCGGACGGAACCCGAACCGGAAGAGGAGGTACTAACCATTAAATGAACAGATGACATCATGGAATCGATATATAAGGCACTACTTGATGGCAACCGGAAATGGGTCCGGGAGCGATTGGATCACGACCCGGATTATTTTAACAACCTGGCAAAGGCGCAACGCCCGGAAGTGTTGTGGATCGGCTGCGCCGACAGTCGCGTTCCGGCCAACCAGATCACGGGGACGAACCCGGGCGATATTTTCGTGCACCGGAATATCGCCAACCTGGTCGTTCACACCGACATGAACATGCTGTCGGTGTTGGACTATGCCGTGAACATTCTCGAAGTCAAGCATGTCATCGTCTGCGGACACTACGGCTGCGGGGGTGTACTGGCTGCCATGCAAAACGAACAGTTCGGCATTATCGACAACTGGCTTCGCGTCATCAAAGACGTGTACAGGCTGCATGCGCAGGAACTGGACGCCATAGCCGATAGGGAAAAGCGCTTCGACCGGTTCGTAGAACTCAACGTCGTGGAACAAGTACTTGATCTGAGCAAGACATCGATCATACAGAATTCCTGGAGCAGGCGTAATTACCCGGCTATACACGGATGGGTGTGCTCGCTCAAGACGGGGCTGATCAAGGATCTGAACGTGAGCCTCGGGAGCACCGACACGCTTCCCGACATTTACCGCGTTTCGCCGAACGGTCGGGCACACGGGCATTTTGTTACGAATACGAGGTAAGGCGTCGACGCTGGTCGGGTGCATTCGCGAAGTGTATTATATTTGCGCAAATTCACAAACAGCCCTACCGGCGCACGGATGGCAAAAAATTTTGTAGAAGAGCTTCGCTGGCGGGGCATGATCCACGACATCATGCCCGGCACCGAGTCCCAACTCGCCCGGGAGATGACCGTCGGGTATGTCGGTTTCGACCCGACGGCAGATTCCCTTCATATCGGGAACCTCGTCCAGATCATGACGCTGGTGCACTTCCAGGCTTGCGGTCACAAGCCCATCGCGCTGGTCGGAGGTGCTACGGGCATGGTAGGCGATCCGTCAGGGAAGTCTGCTGAGCGCAATCTGCTTTCGGAAGACGTTATCCAACACAACCTTTCATGTGTCAAAAAGCAACTCGGTAAGTTCCTTGAGTTCGGAAATAAGGGAAACCAGGCGGAGATGGTGAACAACTACGACTGGTTTCGCGAATACCGCTTCCTGGATTTTATCCGCGATGTAGGTAAACACATTACGGTCAACTACATGATGGCAAAGGACTCCGTGAAGCAGCGGCTCGAGTCCGGCATGTCGTTTACGGAATTCAGTTATCAGCTCATTCAAGGATACGATTTCCTGTGGTTGTACCGGAACAAGAACTGTCGGATCCAGATGGGAGGATCCGACCAGTGGGGAAACATTGTCACCGGAACCGAGCTGATCCGCAAGATCGACGGTGGCGATGCTTACGCACTCACGACGCCGTTGATACGGAAGGCCGACGGAACCAAGTTTGGAAAGACAGAGCAGGGTAATGTATGGCTCGACGCGTCAAAGACTTCGGCCTACCGGTTTTATCAATACTGGCTGAACGCTTCGGACGAAGATGCTGCCAACTACATCCGGATCTTCACGCTCCGAAGCCGCGAAGAAATTGAAGCGCTCATCGCCGAACACTCCACCGCCCCGCATCGGCGCAAGCTGCAACAAGTACTCGCGGAGGACGTTACGGTCCGGGTCCATTCGAGGCAAGATTACGAGAGCGCTGTCGCTGCATCGGCTATTCTGTTCGGCAATTCAACAACGGAACAACTGGTGAGTTTAGACGAAGCCACGTTGCTCGCCGTTTTCGAAGGGGTTCCTCAAATAAAAATAGCGCGAAGTGAGTTTGAGAACTGCACCAATGTTATCGAACTTCTTTCCGTTGCGACGCGCGGCAGTATCTTTTCTTCCAAAGGCGAAGCGCGCAAGATGATCACAGCAGGTGGAGTAAGTATCAACAAATCTAAAGTTAATGATACGAGCAAGCCTGCAGAGTTTAAGCTGTTGCGTGACAAGTATCTCGTCACACAAAAGGGCAAGAAGAACTACTACCTTATCGAGGTAGTGTAACACAACATTGGCAAAGGAGAAACAAAAAAAGGCTGCCTTAGGCAGCCTTTCATGCTTTACGCAGCCGGTTATCAGTTCCCGAACAGCTGGTATCCAATAACGATTTGAAACGCCCTGCTCTTAATTTCAAAACTCTCGTCAATGTCAGAGATGTTCGAAAGACCAAGGGCATAACGAACGCCGATGTTAAACCGTTGAATGTCGGCACCAACGCCGAACACGCCCGAAAAGTCAAGGCCCTTTACGTCGTCCTTGATGTCGGTGTCTTCACCGTCTTCCTCATAGTTTGCTGAAAGCAGGAAGGATGCCTGAGGCCCTACAAGAATGTGGACATGCTCAACGACCTGGTAGCGCAGCAAGACCGGAAGTGCAATGTAGCCCAGCTTCACCTTGTCGTCTCCGTCCTTGGATCCCATGGATGAGTATGCCAACTCTGGCTGAATGCCAAACTGGTCACTAAACATGGCGGTCAGATAAACTCCCACCAAAGGCCCGAACTTTGAATCGTCGGTTTGACTGAAATCATCGGCAGACCATTTCAGGTTTGCCAGATTCCCTCCCAGCCGCACACCGCCGCTCACCTGGGCGTATAGGTTACCACCGGCAAGCAAAGCGATGAGTAGTGCAGGTAAAAAGATTTTTTTCATAAACTGTTTGTTAGTGTGTACACAAATATCTGTAAAACATTTGACAGTTAATTTAAGTACAGACAACAAACTACCTGACTATTATGCACTTAAACATACACCATTCTTACGTTGATCCGTTCTGATCATCCCCACCTTTTGTCGTCCGATAACGGGCATATCCGCGGCACCGGAACATAGTTTGACCCATGGAACCGGGTGTCGCGTAAACCAGTGATGTCAAATTCGGTGAAGTCCTGATAATCTCCGAGGCAGATTGATCATGCTGCCGGCTAGGACAGATAATTTGCTTCCTGCGCGTGTAGTTTACATGGCAATCCCTACCCTACTTGCGCCCGCGGGGTTGCCGGGTCAATGAAAGAAGGCATGAAGCAAAACAAGAAAGACCAGCCGACGGATGTCGACTGGTCTCCCTGTTTTCAGTGATAAGAAATCTTACCTGCCGAACTTGAAGACTTTGAACCCGGCGGAAACCTGCCACACCTGGTTTTTGATTTGCGCGGCGGCGACGTCGCTGACGTCGGAAATACCCAGGTTGTACCGCACATCGAGGGAAAGTCCAAAGGGAAAATCCCAGCCCGCCCCCAGGCCCACACTGAAGTCGGAACCTTTCAATTGATCCTTTACAC
>DASVCT010000164.1:0-8996 GCA_036381475.1 Cyclobacteriaceae bacterium | reverse complement strand
AGGGACGGCGCCCTTTATGCAGTTACCGACCAGGGACGACTATACCGAATAGGAGTGAAGTAACTCCCGTCGCCCTATTTCGTTATTATTCACGATATTATTAATTATCGTTATTATTAGCGATATTTTGTAATATCCTTATTTTTGACGATAATTGATGCATGATTGCCGTCATAACAGGGGATATTATCAACTCGCGGGCGTTGTCGGACCCTCAGGGATGGATGCGGCCGCTTAAAACGCTGCTCGAAGAATGGGGACCGACTCCCGGCACCTGGGAGATCTATCGCGGCGACAGCTTCCAGGTAGGGATAATGGACCCGATGAAAGCGCTGTCTGCCGCCATGCGCATCAAGGCCGTGATCCGGTCGGTGCCGCCCGACGAGGAGGACAAAAGGGTAGCGTCGATCGATGTACGCATGGCGATCGGGATAGGAGAGAAGGACTTCGATGCGCCACGGATCAGCGAGTGCAACGGGACGGCATTTGTCAACTCGGGAGAACAATTCGAGAAGAGCAAGCGTGAGAAAGTAAATCTTGCTGTCCGGTCGCCGTGGCCGGAGTTCGACCAGGAAATAAACCTCTACCTCCGCCTGGCGTTGATCGCCATGAACAGCTGGTCGATCACATCCGGTGAACTCATGAACACCCTGTTGAAGCATCCGGAACTCAGCCAGCAGGAAATCGCCGCCCTGCTGAACATCGAACAGAATTCTGCAAGCGGTCGTTACAAGAGAGCGCACGTGGAGGAAATGTTGCTGATGGAGTCCGCCTTTCGTGAAAAACTTAGCCGCCGCCTGTCATGACCGTCATCCTGGCCAAACTTGTACTCGCACATCTCATTGGCGACTTCCTGTTGCAGCCGAAACGATGGGTCGCGCAAAAAGAACAAAAGAAGGCCGCTTCCTGGGCACTGTACATGCACGCTCTTATTCACGGGTTGCTCGTTGTGATCTTATTTCGCGATATATCGCTATGGCCTTTCATGCTTATTTACATCTTAAGCCACCTGGCGATCGACGCGATACGTGTGTACGGACAGCGCGAAGACAACCACACTACCTGGTTCATTGCCGACCAGATCATGCATTTGGCTGTGATCGTGGGCCTCGCATGGTTTATGTCGGGTCGCCCCGATCCAACCCCCTGGCTCGCCTCATCGACATTGCTTTTGTATGTCACTGCAGTGTACTTCATCACACAGCCCACGTCCATTGCCATCGCGCAACTCATGAAGCCGTGGGCTTCGTCAATTCCACAGGATCATGCGCCTTCTCTCGAGAACGCCGGTCGTTACATCGGCATGTTGGAGCGCCTCTTTGTATTTGGCTTCATCGTCGCGGGCCACTGGCAGGGGGTAGGATTTCTCCTCGCTGCAAAATCCATCTTTCGTTTCGGCGACCTCCGGCAGGCCGGAGACCGCCAGCTCACCGAGTACGTGCTGATCGGCACCCTGCTGAGCTTCGGCGCCGCCTCGCTGGCGGGAGTGGTTGTGGGGATGGGGGAATAGGGGAATAAGGAAATAAGGAAATAAGGGGGGTAAGGAGATCCGGGGATATAGGAGGTATACAGGGGTATAGGGGTATAGGGTGTGATTGATTAGTGATTAGTGATTGGTGATTTATGATATTTATGATTTTCGATTTGATGCCCAGGATTAGAGTCTCCGACTTGGCATCGGAAGCGTCGTCGCTGATCGAAAAATGTGTTCTTAGTATAAATCACAAATCAAAAATCAGTGTTGTCCGGGGAAAATTTCTGAAGAGGGCTTCGACTTCGCTCAATCCCCGGATGTTGAGGTACGATGGTAGTGGTGGTGTCAATTTTCTCCGTGACTTCGACTCCGCTCAGTCACCGGTCTTCAGCCACAATCAGTCGCCTGAGGTGTCCGCAATATTGAAAAATGAAAACAAAAATTTACTCTCCCAGTGGTTCATTCTTGTTGGGTGATCGGATTACTCCGGTGGTTGAGCGGAGTCGAAACTACCGGAGAAATCCGTTCATCCCGACCCTTATCTTTATTGAATTGACACGGTTGCTGAGCGGAGTCGAAGCACGGTTGCTGAGCGTAGTCGAAGCGCGGCTTTACTTACATCTTTCAGAAAATGTTCCGATTCCCGCTCGGAAGAGGCCTTTTTTCACAATCCCGGATTTTCCCCGGACAACAACGATTATCGATTTGCGATTTGATGCCAGCGATTAGAGTCTCTGACTTACCATCATAAGTATAGTCGTTGATCGAAAAATGTATTCTGTGGTGTACAGATCAAAAATCGATAATCGATAATCGAAATCACCAGTCAAAAATCACCCTTATTTCCCTATTTCCCTATTTCCCTATTTCCCTATTTCCCTAATTTCCTTATTTCCCTATTTCCTATTTCCCTATTTCCATATTTCCCCAACCAGTCGCACATGTTCCACACTGCCGGTTTGTAAAACCGTCAATTCCCGAAGCGTCCGGTCTGGCATACTTTTTTAACGACAGGTGAGTATCAACAAAATCATATAACCAATGGACAAGCTGAATTTGAAAGGCAACTGGAACGTTGTCAAGGGAAAACTGAAACAAAAGTACGGCGATCTCACAGACGACGATCTTACGTACGTTGAGGGCAAGGAAGATGAGTTCATCGGCAGACTGCAAAAACGCATCGGCAAATCCCGGGAAGAAATCATCGAAGAACTCCGGAGTCTATGATGTAACCGTTGTTATTCGGTAACCAGTAGGGGACGTTAATATGACGTCCCTTTTTTTTTAAAGATTGAAGAGTTGAATAGTTGAAGATTGAATCTGCCTACTGCCTACTGCCTACTCTCATTTCCCTCCATCCAGGATCTCCTTAATACTATTCCCCGACTTGATTCCCGTGGCGAGGGACTTCCACCAGTAGTTGAATATCGATCGCTTCTTGTCGCGTTCGAAAGAAATCGTACCGTCCCGCTTTGCCGTTTTCACCCCGTCTTTCTTGTTCTTCCGCGCAAAAAGGACGTTGAGGATAAAGGACTTCAGACCGTGCTTTTCATTGGAATTTGCTTTTTCTTTCAACGCTATCATTTCAAGATTCTCATAGAGCATCATGACAGATCCGTTTGACTCATCGTCGCTGTAGTCGAAGTTGAAATGCATGGTGTTCATAATCCCGGAGGCGATGCGGATTTTGGCGAGGTTTTCCAAAGTCGGATTCAGTTGCGTCAACTCCATATTGTCGAGCGTGCCCTCCGCATAATATAGATTCTGCGGGTTCATGGGAAACGTAAACCTTGCTTTCAAAATGCCCGACTCCATGAACCGCGACCTGACGTCGAGATCAACAAACCTGTTGAAGCGGTTGTCGCGGTTATCAACGTGGCCGAACCGGGCATACAGCTGGTCAAATACAATGCTTCCACTTTCCGTTCCTTCCTCGGGAAACTCCTCGTAAACGATAGTGGCATTGGCAATATCGATTCTGCCGATCCGCACGGAGAAGGGCAGATCCTGGAAGCGGACCATGGGTAAGGGTTCGGTGTGGTCTTTTATGAAGGGCATTCTCCGGTCGCGAAAGACATGGAGTGATGGATTGTGAATCGTGATCCGGTCGGCCTCGATCAGGCTGTCACCTGCATCGGGTACAGGCATGCGGGTAATCCTGACGGAATCAACCTTAAGATCGAAAACGTCAATCTGTTTTCCCGCATGATGCGCGAACTCAAATTTTGGATAGACGGACTTCAATACGATCGCATCGAGGCCCAGGTTCTGGTCTGCATATCGCAAGCCGGCAACATCATAGCGATAAGCGCCACCTTCAGGCGCATACGAAATGCTGTCGGCTTTAACGTTCGCGATTTCATAAGCAATGTCGGCAGCATCCAGCGGCTTGTTGTCCAGGGGAATCCCCAGGTGCCGCAGGAGAAAGGCCGCCTGAAATGAGCACACGTTCGAAGAGTCGCCCTTCAACAGAAAGTTCAGGCTATCGGTTTCGAACGCTGCGATGTCGATCCGCGCGAGTCCCTCCTTTGTTGCGTCCGATGATGGTATCCGTGCGGTGGTGTCGTTGAGGAGAACGTTGTCGATCACCAGCTGGCCGCCGTGGAACGCCAGCTTTTCGATAAAGAGACGGTTGCGAAAGAGCAGAGACAGTATGCCAATACCCCTGGCCTCCAGGCGGTCGATCTTCAATGAATGGTAGCGTGTGGTATGGCCGGGTGGTCCGTACAATACGGTCACGTTGTCAAGCGCGGCATAGCCGGAACCCGGATCCATGGTTAGCGAACCGAAGTCGACTGACAAGGTTTCCGGCAAGGCCTGTTCAATCCGGTTTCGAACAATCGACTCGTAATTCAGGTACACATATGCCGCCAGTGCTCCTGTACACATAATGAGCACAATGAGGGTTCCCAGTAGGATTTGCCAAAATCGACGGCGTTTGGTTGTGCCTGGCATGCAATTACTTTTTTTCCAAAAGAAGAAAAGATCATGCTATCCCAGGGGATGGTGAAAGGGCGCTATTATTGACGAAACATGCGTTTCTCTCTTGTTGCTATGCGGAAATTTTTTCCCCAGGGGGTTGACGACTGTGGAAGAAGGGTCTCTGGTGTAAGCGGAGGCAAAAGAATGGTTTAATCGGCTATCTTTGCGCGCTTGTTGAGCTGCGGCTGGGGGCCCATGGCCGATCTTCAGCCGCTAATATTTTGTAGTGATGAAACGAAGTATTTTGATTGCCCTTTTTGCGATGTTCGCTATTGCGGTCGCCGGACAACCCGCGAACCGGGACATTGTCGACCAGGACCTGGAGTGGTTCAGCATTACATCCGGCATAGCGCTCAACAAAACGCTCTCGCTCATGTTGGAAGGACAGTTCCGTTACGCCCATGGGTTTGAGCCGATGCAATACCAGGCGCGTACTGCCCTGGACATAAAACTGAACGACCATTTTGTACTCACGCCTGTGGGGTATGTGTACACCTGGAATTACCAATACGGTCGACAGCCCGCACAATTTGAAAACAACGAACATCGCATCTGGCAACAGGTGCTCTATAAGCATACTTTGTTTGGACGAATTCCGGTCGATCACAGGCTGCGTTTTGAAGAGCGCTTCATTCAGTCGCGCACCTTTTCCCCCGATGATGGGGTCATCTATAACGGGTATAGAAACCGGCAGTTCCGCATCCGATATCGTTTCCAGGCGAAGCTTCCGCTGAACGGATCCAAGATCGAGCCCGGCGTGTGGTTTCTGGGCGTTTACGATGAAGTGTTTATAAGTCGCGGGAAGGCGGTAACCTTCCACGAGCCGGATCAAAACCGGATTTTTGTGGGCCCCGGATACCAGTTTACGAAGCGTCTTTCCGTGCACCCGGGATTTTTGTACCAAATGCTGATCAAGGGCAATGGCCGGCAGCAGGAGAACAACATGGGTATCCAGGTGATGGTTACGTACAATGTAAAAAAGGCGGGGGGCCCTTGAGGCTTGGCCGGCTGTAGGCCTATTTTGCGTCCGACGCTGTACACGCTCGCAAAAAGTAATTATCTTGGGGAGTTCACCACCCGGGCTCGTTTGACAGACCGGCCCTGACAAAACTCGCACATAAAAAATGAAGCTGGATCTGTACGAAAAGCACGAACGGCTACTCGTCGCGGTTGATTGTATTATTTTTGGTTTCGATGGAAACAAATTACAGGCACTCCTGATTAAACGTGGATTCGAACCCGAGAAGGGAAAGTGGTCACTCATGGGAGGATTTGTCGGCCAGCAAGAAAGCGCTGAACAGTCGGCCGCCCGCGTGCTGTACCAGCTCACCGGAATGAAAAACATATACATGGAACAACTGGGTTGTTTCAGCGACGTCAATCGCGACACTGCCGGCCGTGTGATCTCCATTGCGTTCTTTGCGCTGATCAACAAGAAGGACTACAGCACGCAGTTGGAACTGGAACACGAGGCCAAATGGTTTCCCCTGAACGAAGTTCCGAAGCTGATCTTCGATCACAACAAGATGATGGATTGTGCGCGCAAGCGACTGCAGGAAAAAGTTGTTCACCATCCCATAGGCTTTGAGTTGCTTCCTACCAAGTTTACCCTGCCCCAGTTGCAGAGCCTTTACGAAGCGATCTATGAGATCCCTCTCGACAAGCGCAATTTCACCAAGAAGGTCTTGTCGCTCGGCATCCTGAACAAACTCACCGAAAAGGAAAAGAAGACGTCGCGCAAGGGCGCATACTACTACGTGTTTGACAGCGACCGATACAGCAAGCTCCAGTCGAACGGCGTGAAGTTCATTTAGTTCACATGCCCGTAGCAAGGACGTTAACCCGTAGCGATTACCATTCGAAAAAAAATAAGTGTAATCAGTACAGTTTTAGATAACTAAATGTAAATTCACACGCATGACCGCAAGGGTTGCGTGTCAGTGCGTTTACGAAGGGGGATGTGCCTCGTCGTAGTGTCGATTCAAAAACCAGTCACGAACAATGAATTACCTCAACCGGACCATCACTTTAGCTTCCTTCCTGGTGTGCTGTTGTATTGTCGCCAGGTCGCAAAATCAAATCATTGTCCGCGCCTCAGAGGGCGAAACCACCATAAGCCGTCATATTTACGGGCATTTTGCCGAACACCTGGGTCGTTGCATCTACGGCGGATTTTATGTCGGTGAAGACAACAAAGCGATACCCAACACCCATGGCGTGCGCAACGATGTGATCCAGGCGCTAAAGGAGCTGAAGATCCCGAACCTGCGCTGGCCCGGCGGATGCTTTGCCGACACATATCACTGGAAGGACGGTATTGGTCCGAAAGACAAGCGGCCTTCCATGATCAACCGGTGGTGGGGCGGTGTCACAGAAGACAACAGTTTTGGCACGCATGATTTTCTTAACATGTGTGAGTTGCTCGGAGCCGAGCCGTACCTGTCGGCTAACGTAGGGAGCGGCACGGTGCAAGAGCTTATCGACTGGGAGCAATACGTGAACGTCGAAAAGGGGAGCCCGATGTCGGAGTTGCGCATCGAGAACGGGCGTGAAGAACCCTGGCATGTAAAGTTCTGGGGTGTCGGCAATGAAACCTGGGGTTGCGGAGGCAATATGACCGCAGAATACTACGCCAACGTCTATCGGCAATATGCCACATTCCTTCCGCGAAACACATTTCGAATCGCGTCAGGCGCCAACTCACGCGACTATCACTGGACGGAAGTGCTGATGCGGGACATTCCGCACAACATGCTCGAGGGCGTTGCGCTGCACCATTATTCCGTCATCGACTGGAACAATAAGGGTTCGGATACGGAGTTCACGGAAGAACAGTATTTCAAGACCATGAAGGCTGCCCTGTTCATGGATGAACTGGTACGCCGCCACAGTACGGTCATGGACAAATACGATCCTGCCAAGCGCGTCGCCCTGGTGGTCGACGAATGGGGCGGCTGGTACAACGTGCAACCCGGCACTAATCCGGCATTTCTCTTCCAGCAGAACACCATGCGCGACGCTGTGCTGGCCGGTGCAACACTCAACATCTTCAACAACCACGCCGACCGCGTGAGGATGGCGAATCTGGCGCAGACGGTTAACGTCCTCCAGGCCGTGATACTGACCGACGAGGAAAAAATGATCCTTACGCCTACGTATCATGTGATGAAGATGTACAACGTTCACCAGGATGCCAAGCTGCTTCCGATCACATTGAAGTGCAACGACTACACCTTCAATGGCGAAAAGCTTCCCGCCATATCAGCGTCGGCTTCAACAGACAGCCTGGGCAGGACGCACATTTCGCTTGTCAACATCGACGCGCGCAACGCCCAGGATGTAGCTATAACTTTCTTCGGCGCCGATTACAAAAAAGTTACGGGCACGATCCTGCACTCCGCAAAGCTGCAGGATCACAATACCTTTGACGATCCAAATCGTGTTAAACCTGCGGTCTTCAACGGCGCCCGCCTCCGCGGTGACGCGCTGACCGTGTCGCTGCCGCCTTTCTCGGTGGTGGTGTTAGAGTTGACGAAGTAGGGGGGTATGAGGGTATAGGGGTATAAGGGTATAGGGGTATAGGGGGTCTACGGATTGAAGTGACGGTTAGCGATTCCGTGATTACCGATTAGAATTCCCTCACTCCGTGCTCTACCCCGATCCTCAATTACCCGTTGCGCGCCATGAAACGACCTACCCCGGATAAGATTCCCTGTGGCGCGCTACCCATCTTCCGACATTATCCCGGGGCTGCGACCTTCGGTCTTGCCCCGGGCTACCAACATGCCGCCCCGCTGGGGCTGGTTTAGTCGTACCGACCGAGGGGGTCCACGGATTGAAGTGATGGGTAACCGATTACCTGATTACCGATTACGTGTTCCTCATTCCCACCGCGCGCCCTTACACCCCTGAAGGGACCCACCGCGCAGGTACACTGCCGATTACCGATCACCGATTACCTCTTCCTACTCACCTTTACCTGGGGTATAGGGGTATAGGGGTATAAGGGTATAGGGGTATAGGGGTCTACGGATTGAAGTGATGGGTAACCGATTATCCGATTACCTATCCATATCCTTATTTCCTTACTTCTTATTTCCCATTCTCCCCAACCTTGGGGAAATCCCTTCTCAACACATTACGCTATTTCTTTGTTTTACGCCGGTTAGGCAACTGGCACATGATTTCTAACTACCCAACAAAACTAAACAACATATAGTTATGGGTAGCATCTTGTATATTGTGGCTGTCGTGCTGATCATAGCATGGCTCATTGGTTTCCTGGGATACTCCGCAGGTGGATTGATTCACATTCTCCTGGTCCTGGCGGTAATTTCGATACTCGTAAGCATTATCCGGGGTCGAAGTGTTTGACACCAAATCAGCCCGAGAATGATCGTCGTTCCCGGATGATGGTCATTCTTCTTTCTGTTCTTTTTCTTCGCCATTCCTATGGGCGCCATTGCTAATACTTCGCCTTTTTACAAAAAACTGGCGTTTAACCTCCTGACCATTGTCCTACTGGGTGGCATCCTTTACG
>DASVCT010000163.1:0-3433 GCA_036381475.1 Cyclobacteriaceae bacterium | reverse complement strand
CTGAGCACGAACTATTCCCATAACCGAAAGATATCATTTGGTAATCAATTTTGATAGATTTTTGTATACATTTTTGAAACAGGTTGAACCACATAGGCAGTCTTCAATCTTTTCTCACCACAGAGACTCAGAGGGCGCAGAGATACACAGAGATAGTTTATTAATGACTGCCATGGAACGATCGCAGAGAGGTTGCCACAAGCCTGCTAAAGGCCGAAATGTAAGGAGGACACAGGCCCGCCTTCGGCAGGCAGGATGCGCGCGCAGAATCTGCAATGAATAACGACTGCCGCAAATAAGTTACAGGCGTCATCAGCGGGGAACCCATTCAATCTGCCCGACTGTCCAACGACACCTTGACATGTTGACGACATTGGCCGGGCAGGCGGGTTTCTTCAATTCTTCAACCTTCAATCTTTCTCCACTCCAATATGCATCAACGCATCGCCTTGGTGCACGACTGGATTTTGGTTCAGGCCGATGACGAAGCCGGCGGCAGTTGAGCGAATGGGCTGACTGAAATCGCCAAAGGGATCATTGAGGGTCCCGAGTTCCTGACCGCGAACGACTTTCTGTCCCGCGGCCACGCGAGTCAAAAAGATTCCCGAATAGGCCGCGCGTACCCACGAGCTGTGTCGTATTATGCGCGATGATGTGTGTGGCGTCGGAGCGTCATCACGCATGTTCAGGTATTGCATGAGCCTCAGGGTACCCTGGATGCCTTCGGTAATGGCAAATTCATCGAAGCGTCCTGATTCACCACCCTCAAATACGAGAATTTTCTTTCCGTGACGCGCCGCCCATTGACGAAGCGATCCGGGGCGGTATCGGGCATCGATGGTGAACGGCGCATTAAAGGCGCGCGCCATGGCCATGACGTCAGGATCACCAAGCACTCCCCTGATCTGAGGATAATTCACACGTGCCGCACCACCTGTATGGAAGTCGATTCCGTAATCGATCTTTGGAACAATATCGCGTGTCAGGTAATGGGCTACGCGGGATGCAAGCGAGCCCCGGGGGTTTCCCGGAAAGGAGCGGTTTACATCCTTGCCATCGGGCACGTAGCGGGACGAACTTATGAAGCCATATATGTTTATGATGGGAACGCAGATTGTCGTGCCGCGGGTTGGGCGATGCTTTTGACTTTCGATCAGGCGCCGGACTACTTCCGTACCGTTGATCTCATCGCCATGCATTGCGCCCATGAGAAGCAGGACGGGGCCCTCCTGCTCCGCTCTCGAAACCGTGATGTTGATCTCCAGGGCAGATCGCGAAGGGAGCTTTGCAATGCCGATGCTAACTTTCTTTTCTTCGCCGGGAAGGATCCGGGTGCCGTTGAGCATCATCGTACAACGCCCATCCATATTGCTATGCGTTGCCTTTTCCAGGTGTATGTGCCGGCCACCGTATCGCCGTAATGAAGTATGGAAGGATAGGAAAATTCGTCTTCGGATTCGCCGGAGTCAAGCGTGTCCGGCTCAGACCAGGTAACGCCGTTATCTGCCGAAACAGCCGCCGCCAGCGGCGTACGGGGTGCCCAGTTTCCCGAGACGGGATTATACGCCAGCACTAGTCTGCCGTCCTCGAGCTGCGTAAGATCGATACCGCTGTTGTTGTTCGGGAGGCTTGTCTTGTAGACGGGCGACCAGGTTTTTCCGTAATCTTTTGAATCGCTCCTGCAGATGGCTCCAGCAGAACTGCGCAGCAGCATATGCACGATGCCCGGCGATGATTCCCAGAGTGCAGGTTGAATCACTCCTTCACCCGTAATAATATCCCGATCCATCGGGATAAACGGTGTGGCAGTCCAACTCCTGCCCTGATCTTCGCTGCGGTCTACGAACGCGTTCCAAAGTCCACCTTTTTCGTCCGACGCGGGTGCCAGCCAGGTTCCATCCGACAAAACGATTGGCTTGTTTCGTACCGGGCCCCTGCCTCCCCGGTCGCCGGGCACAAGTTCCTGGGCACGCGACCATGTGTTGCCATCGTCGTTGGAAACCATGTACCACGTCTCCCATTCGCCAATCGTCTCCCCTACCTTAAAGAAAAGAATGAGTCTTCCTCCGGGCGTGTTGAACAACACTGGGTTCCAGTGTGGATGTTCACGAACCTTGGCTATTTCAACAGGCACAGACCAATGGTCAGGCGTACCCTTTGAAATCCAGATGCCAACATCGTTGTTCCGTTCAGCCGTGCCTGCGAACCACGCCACGATAAACGAGTCGTCGCGGGTCCGCACAATGGAAGACGCGTGACATTGTGCGAACGGCTCGTCTTCCCCGGTGACAAACCCTTTGAAGAACACGTCCACACCCTCAGAGGAAGGGGTCGCCACCACTCCATACTGCTGCGGACGCGAACAGGAGCATAACATGATGGGGATCAGTGCCAGGGAAGTGCCGGACAAAAAAAATGCGGTCTTCATTTGGGGTTTGCGGAGCGCTGATGACAGAAAGCCCGTCATCCAAAAATTCTCGAATCGTAAACAAGATAAGAAAAACCTCCTTCAGAGCCTATTTCTTTTGGACGGACGAATCGATGCGGGTGAAACGCCGATGTTAATTAATCATAGAATGTGTGGTGTATGCGTAAGAAAATGGGCGTTCGCGGTTATTGGAGCAGCCCATTCTTGGAATGTTGAGAACATCCTCCGAATGGTCGATAAAGCCGGTCAATGGAAACTCTTTTAGGAACAGGCCGTTGCGGATTTTCGTTAGTCACAAATAAGCGGGGTGTGGACGGTCCGCCACGTTGGCTTAAGTGTAAGGTTTCGGGCGAGTTCAGCCGTTTCCGGCCGTCATTTTTCTTCAACTTTGTACCAGGGAAATAGCATGGCGTAATGATTCGGCGTGGGGGATTTATACTGGTCGCGTTCCTGCTTTGCCTTGTGGCGACGCCATCGTCGGCGCAAGATAGTGACACCTTGCTCACGTGGTACAGAGGCTTCTTTCATGATGTCCCGACGCTCGATCCAAACGAGCGGATTGCCAACGCTCTTGAAAAACTCGAACAGGCTAAGTCTTCCGGCAACCCCGCGCGAATAGCCCGCGCGATGAAGGAAGTTGGACTGGTTCATGTGACCCTTGTCCGGGATCTCGACCAGGCGATGGACTACTTCCTACAGGCCCTGACCATTGAAGATTCTCTCGGACTCCGCGAGCGTCAGACCTTCACTTACATCGCTATTGCCGATGCATTCGAGCATGTGGGCAACCACCAGCGCAGCGCGGAATATTTGCAGAAGGCGCTGAACCTCAATGCGGAAACCGGCAGCGTACCGGTCTTCGCGTTCATCCTGAACAAACTCGGAAAGGTCAATGCGGCCCTGGGGAACATCGACCAGGCATTTGCCAACTATGAGCTCGTTCTCGCGAACAAGGAAAGACTCAACCGACCTGCTCTCGAAGCCGAGGCGTTGTTCAACATTGCG
>DASVCT010000162.1:0-23346 GCA_036381475.1 Cyclobacteriaceae bacterium | reverse complement strand
TCGTCCGGAGGATGCCCTTCTTTCCGCGGTCGACAGAATGGTTGTTGGCGGTAACCAACGCGTCAAAGCCCATTTCGCGCACAGCGACAGCGAGGGCATCGGGAGAACTGAACTGCGGGTATCCCTTATATGGCGGACCTGCCAGCGTCACCTCCAGGTTTCCGATGGCGATGTCGGCACTTTCGATGTAGGGTTTCATGCTGGCGAGGCATGTGGTGTAGTCGTATTGCCCGGACGCCGGATCATATGCTGAAGCGATCTGGCTGTCGTGCCCCATGATGTCGCCGGCAAAGAGCAGGGATATTCGCGTCGTGTCTTGCGCGCCTGCAGCGAATGAGAACAAAGCCAGCAGGGGCATCAAAAAATGTTTCATAGTTTGTCCATCCAAGCTGGTGGCGTATGACTGGCGTCAGTCCACCGGCATCACCTTATCTGCAACAATTACAAAAACCCGACCATCTCTTTCGGGTTTGATTCGGGCATTGCCCGTGAACGCGCCGAAAGCAGGAAGGAATCCCTGACGGGATCCAAAGTAAAAACACGGCAGCGTCATGGCCTGCCTGCCTTTTCCGCTGAGTTTGACCGCTGGATGCACGTGTCCGGAGAGGTTATAGTCGTCGCCAGCGTATTCCTCGCGCGGATGATGGGTCATCAGGAACGGCCCGATTTTCAGCTTTTCATGAACCGTCAGCGATTTCCGCTCATACTGGATGCGGCTCATGATGTCGTGGTTTCCCAGCACAAGTTCGAACTTTATTCCCGGAAAATGGCGCACCACTTCGCCGAACTCCTCCCACTCGCCGTTGTAATGACTATGAAACAGGTCGCCCAGGCAAATCACACGCCGCGCGCGCGACAGCGCGATCAACCCGACGAGCGCATCCAGGGAATCGCGGTTTACGCGGCTGGGAACGGGAATTCCGGCACGGCGAAAATGGCTGACCTTTCCCAGGTGCAAGTCGGCCACCAACAACGCCTGTTCCTCCCGCCAGTATGCCGCCCGCTGAGGATACAGCACAAATCGCTGCCCTGCAACCGACACTTCCGCGATGCGTTCGTTTTCCGCCTTTGCCATTTTGTTCGTACGAGTCTACAAGTATAGGAAAAATGGTGGAAGAGAGAGAAGAAACAGAGTGAGCGTGACTGTGAGTGTGAAGGTAGAGACGATCGGAGGGATGAAACCCAGCCCCAGCGGGGCGGCATGTTGGTAGCCCGGGGCAAGACCCCGACTCTGTCGGGGTCGCCGCCCCGGGATAATGTTTAGATAATTGACCGCGCCACAGGAAATCTTAATCGGGGTACATCTCTTCCTGGCGCGCAATGGGTAGACTGAGAATCGGGGTAGGTACAGAATCAGGTAATCGGTAATCGGTAATTCGGTAATCGGTGATCGTTGATCGTTAATCATTGCGAGTACGCAAAGACCCATAATCATGCGTCTCCGAAATTTGATTCAAACAAAACTCATTACAAATATACCAGCCCCAGCGGGGCGGCATGTTGGTAGCCCGGGGCAAGACCCCGACTCTGTCGGGGTCGCCGCCCTGGGATAACGTTTAGATAATTGACCACGCGCCACAGGTAATCTTAATCGGGGTACATCTCATACTGGCGCGCAATGGGTAGACTGACAATCGGGGTAGGTACAGATATCAGGTAATCGGTAATCGGTAATTCGGTAATCGGTGATCGTTGATCATTGCGAGTACGCAAAGACCCATAATCATGCGTCTCCGAAATTTGATTCAAACAAAATCAATACAACCATACCAGCCCCAGCGGGGCTGAATGTTTGTAGCCCGGGGCAAGACCCCGATTCAGTCGGGGTCGCCGCCCCGGGATAATGTTTAGATAATTGACCGCGCGCCACAGGTAATCTTAATCGGGGTGCATCTCTTCCTGGCGCGCAATGGGTAGGTTCAGAATCGGGGTAGGTTCAGGGCAATCGATAAGCCCTAAAACGCTCACGACAGCGATCTGAAAATCAAAAACAACGTTCCCGACAACACCATGACGACCGGCAGCGTAAGAACCCACGCGATCACAATGTTGCGCACCGTGTTGGCTTGCAGGTTCTTGATGCCTTTGCTCGCAACCATGCTCCCGGCAATGCCGGATGACAACACGTGGGTCGTGCTGACGGGCAACCCGAAGTTTGTTGACAGGCTGATTGTGCTTGCCGTCACCAACTCGGCGCTGGCGCCCTGCGCGTAGGTGAGATGTTCCTTGCCAATCTTCTCGCCCACCGTTTTTACGATGCGTTTCCACCCTATCATGGTTCCCGTTCCCAGCGAAACCGAAATCAGCAGGATGACCCAGCTGGGCGAATAGTCCGTCATCGTACGGAGCGTTCCCAATGAAGCGGTGAGCACCTCACGGTTCTGCGGACTGATCGTCAGCTCCTGCACATTGAGAAGATCCCTGACTTCACGGTCGAGTATCATAATGTCTTTTCTGACGAGGAAGCGTTCCTCTTTTGGAATTGACTCCACCGTTGTGATGCCCTCCACCCGTCCTATCAGGCGGCGGTTGAGAAGTTTTGCATTGCTGAGCTTGGTACGATCGCTTGCCGAAAACGGCGTGTCGTCGATCGTGTTCATAATGGCGAGGCTTTTGCCCAGGGGTTCGACAAGTGCCGACGGGTCGGCCGTCGACTTAAGTGCAAAATAGCTGGGGATGATGCCGATGAGGATCAACATAATAAGTCCGACACCCTTCTGACCATCGTTCGAGCCATGCGAAAAACTGACGCTGGTACAGGTGAGTATCAGGAGGGTTCGAATCCACGGCGGAGGGGGCGAATTCTTCTTCGGCTCTTTAAAAAGGCTCGCGCCGTACGACGTTTTCTTGGTCAGGTTCCGGATAATAAACATCAGAATGATGGTCACCGAAAACCCGAACAAGGGCGACACAAGCAGGGAAAGCCCGATTTCCTCCGCCTTCGACCAGTTAACGGCGGTTTCCGTAGCACCCGGAATGAGTGAAAAGGCGATTCCTACACCCAGAATCGACCCTATCAGCGTATGAGAACTGGAACAGGGAATGCCGAAATACCACGTGAAAAGATTCCAGAAAATCGCGCTGATCAGCAGGGCGAGCACCATGGACAGGCTATGGGCCACATTTTGGTCGACCAACGATTCCACCGGTAGCAGATTCACAATGCCGATCGCTACCGTAATGCCCCCAAGCCATACCCCGAGAAAATTGCAAAAGGCGGAGAGAATGACGGCCATCCAGGGGCGGAGCGAATTGGTATAAATGACCGTGGCCACTGCATTGGCCGTGTCGTGAAAACCATTGACGAATTCAAAACCGCATGCGGCTATGAGACACAGGATCAGCAGTATCGAATGCGACAGGTCGAGTTCGAACATGATTCGAGTTTGCGACGCAATCTAATTGTTAATCGCCACCCGGAAAGTAAGGAGGGGATTAAGTTTTTGGGAAAAAGTGGCAGAGGGGGATGGTGTGTGCTGATAATCAGATAGATATGAACAGGCAGCTTGTCCCGATGGCAATCGGACCAGACAGTAGGGCAGGCCCATCCAATGCATCAGCCGTATTTCAACGCCATCTTCCTAATCCGATCTTCGATCTTCTCGGTAGTGAGCTTTTCGCGGAGGCGGTCTACAATAATCGGAAATGCAAACGGCGTGGGCACGTCCGGGTATGTAATGACGATACGCTGTAACGCAATCCGTTCGAGTGCGCGTCGGAGTCTCGCCTCTTCAAGCTGAAAGTCGTTGACCTCTTCGTAGGCCTGACGTAGCAAAAGGTTATGCGCTTCGTAGTCGTGAAATACGCTGAAGAAGAGTTCAGATGAGGATTGCAAGTGCCGGTCCTTTACGGGCTTACCAGGATATCCTTTGAACACCAGCCCTGAGATCGCGGCGATGTCACGAAATTTCCTGCGCGCCATTTCGGTAGAGTTGATGCTCGCCTGAATATCACGGGACAAATTCTCAACGCCCAGCACGTTCGTCTCAACAGCCTCTTCGATGGGAATGGGCTGGTCGGACAACAACTCGAAACCATAGTCGTTCATGGCGATGGAGAAGGTGATCGGACGAATCTGCGCGATCCGGTACGCGACGAGCGCCGCAACCCCTTCGTGCACGAACCTGCCCTCGAAGGGATACATCACGACATGATATCCTTCCGTGGTCTCAAAATACTCGATCAGGAATTTATCCTTGTCAGGAAGCATGGAGCGTTCGCGCTGGAGGTCGAAAAGCGGTTCCAAAAACTTTAATTCTTCATCTTTGCCTCGTCCGTGAACGACCTCGTCGAGTTTTAGGCGGATCATCTCGCTGAGTTGCGATGACAGCGGAACCCTCCCACCCTGCCACGACGGTACGAGCCCCGACTTTCGTGAACTTTTCCTTACCAGGGCGTCCATCTCGCGTATCCGTATGAGCTCCAGGTTGCGACCCGCGAACCAGAATACGTCGCCCGGGTCGAGTCGCGACAGGAAATACTCTTCGATGGTGCCAAGGTATTTTCCCGAAAGAAATTTTACATGCAGTTGGGCGTCGCCCACGATGGTTCCGATAGAAAGGCGGTGGCGCATAGCTATGGATCGGTTTTCGACGCGATATAGCCCATCCTGCCGAAAGACACGTCGGTATTCATCGTAGGCACGCAGAGATTCGCCGCCTGTTGTTAGAAAGTTCAGCACCCATTGCCATTCTTCGTCGGATACACTGGAAAAGCTGAAGGTGGTTCGCACCTCGCGAAGGATTTCCTCCGGATCGAACCCGTCCGATACCGCTAGCGTCATCAGGTACTGGACGAGTACGTCGAAGGAGCGCACGTACGGCACCCGGTCCTCTACAACCTTTTGTTTGAACGCTTCGCGCAGCGCAGCTGCCTCCATCAACTCAAGCGAATGGGTGGGCACGAAATAGATCCGGCTGACTGCTCCCGGCTGGTGCCCGCTGCGGCCGGCGCGTTGGAGGAAGCGTGCGACGCCCTTGGGACTTCCTATTTGTATCACCGTCTCTACCGGCCGGAAGTCCACACCCAGATCCAGGCTCGACGTACATACCACAGCTTTGAGTTTTCCCTGGTGGAGTTGGTCCTCCACCCACCCACGGATCTCGTGGCTGATGGAGCCGTGGTGCATGGCGATTTGTCCTGAAAGTTCCGGCGCATGCGCCAGCATCTTCTGGTACCATATTTCGGCAAAGGATCGCGTGTTGGTAAAGATGAGTGAAGTGGTGCTTTTCCGGACGATATCCGTAACCTGGTCGAGCAACAGGATGCCGAGGTGCCCCGCCCATGGCATGCGTTCGAGGTCGGGCGGAAAGATGGATACGATTTCCACCTTCTTGTCGATGTTTTCAGCACGGATAATGCGACGCGGTGTATCGTCTTGCGGTACACCAAGGAGAACATCCAGGGCCTGATCCATGTTACCGATGGTTGCCGAAATACCCCATATTCTCAGGTGCGGTGCGATGGTCTTCAGACGGGAGAGCGCCAGTTCCACCTGGACGCCTCGTTTGGAACCCATGAGTTCGTGCCACTCGTCGACCACGACAGCCCTGAGGTTGCCGAGCAGGTCGCGGTATCCGCGCCGGGCGAGCAGCAGGTGAAGGCTTTCCGGTGTGGTGATAAGCAGGTGTGGTGGTTGGGCGCGTTGCTTTTCGCGTTCTTTTGTGGAGGTGTCACCCGACCGCACGCCTATGGTCCAGGGGAGATCGAGGCCGCGTGCAAGTCGCGTTGCCGACAATTCAATTTCCCGAGTAAGAGCCCGTATCGGTGTTATCCAGATGGCCTGGATGCCCTTCGGTGCGGCTTTTCCTGGCGGAACGCGTTCGAGGTACTCCAGCATGATGGGTGTCATCAGCGAGTACGTCTTGCCGCTGCCCGTCGGCGCGTTCACAATGCCACTTTCACCCCGCAGAAAGGCCTCCCACGCTTCGAGTTGGAAGGCAAAGGGTTCCCATCCCTGGTTGTGGAACCATTGCGTGGCTGTGTTGAAGTGCCTGCCCGACTGCCCAACGTCACTTAAGTAGTCTTGCATACGTTAGGCGTGTTGGAGTGTTGATGTGTTGATGTGTTGATGTCGGTCTCCAGTTACGTTTAGGACAAAGGTAGGAAGTGGGCGGTTATTTAATCAGCGTCGGAATTCTTCGGGACAGAGGTTGTCATGACTCCCGTTGGGACACGGGACACTCCATGGGTCTGCAAAAATTGGTAAGCAGCCATTTCAGGATTAGGCAAGATTTGCTATCTTTTTTGACAGAGCCGTTATCTGACAAAAGATAAGTAGTTCAACATGGCCAATATCTCAGGGCGCCCGGGCCGGATTCTTCTGGCCGGTATCCTTTCCCTCGCCTGCCTTAACTGCGTAGCTCAGAATAAGGGATTCCAGTTCGGTGGCTCTTTGGGTATTGTAGCAGAAACAAAGACGATACAAGTATATGGTCCCGGCTGGGATCCCAGGACGAGCAAAACGGTGAGTCCTGCCGTGGGACTTAAGGCTGCTTACGTGTGGGAAAAAACGCGGCTCACTGCGGGGATATCGTATGCACCGCGTCGCTACAAGATGAAAAGGCCCTTCAACTATTGCGCCTTTTTAGAACCCGGTGAAGATTGTCCCGAAATACTTGCGCATGTGGACCGGTATCGATACGAGACTATAGAGTTTCCGGTATCCTTCGATATTAGATTGATGCACACGCGTCGGTTTTCCTGTTACGTTGGTGCAAGCACTGTGCACAGCATTTACTATAAGTCGGTGTACGATCCATATATTCCTGCTACGGATAAGAAAACGCATCCGGAAAATTTAAAGACGTTCTCAAGTTCTATCCGCGGCCAATTGGGCATAACGTATCACCCAAATAAAAAATGGATGGTAAACGCACAGCCATTTATTACGATAACGTCCAAACAAAAGGGCGACACCATATTGTTCGAGCCTGCTGGATTCAAAGAGACGTGGTGGAATTCGTTCGGTCTTGTCCTTGATTTTCTTATGGATGCGGGTCAAAAGTAGGATGGCCCGGTCATGTCATCAACACAACAATGGGGCACAAGTCGCCCCGCAAATCAACTGTTCGATTCGCCTGCGAACTGCCCTTGCATCCCTAAAGGGAGCCAACGCGCAGTGTACGGTCTCGTTGACGAATATTCGACTCAACAACATGGAATGCCCACGTACCATCACCGCGGGTGCTAAGCTGGAAGCCGTTTCTCTTTTTTGACGGTTTTCAAAAAATCTTCGGCGGACCTTCCCGTGAGGGAGGATACCATGTTTTCCAGATCGTCGACGGCAATGTTCAGGTCATTGGCAAGTACGGTGGGTGACAGGCCTTCTTCCTGGAGGCGTGCCTCGATGGCGTCGTAGAGTTTGGCGATGGCGCCCTCTTCGTCGGGGCGCAGGATACGGAGAAGGAATTTTTCTTTTGGTTCGGCGCCGCCTTCGTTTTGACAGAGTTCGTGGATGAGGGACGAGAGCAGCACCTGGTTTTCGCTGGCGATGTTGCAGATCCGGTGGGCGAGTCGGACCGCTTCTTCGAAGAAGTCGGTCGTTTCGGTCAGGGGTTGTCCCGCGCTGAGGCCGATATGAAAGATGATGTTCCAGGTATCATCGTCGGCGTTGATGCGGTCGAGCAGCTCGCGTTGGATTTCCATAGCGCAGCGGACGGCATCGATGGATGCGTCGAAGACGGCGACGATGTTATCATCGCGCATGGGAGCGGCAAATCGTCCCCTGTATTTGAGGACTGTTCTTACGATCAGGTGTCTTGCCTCGCCGGGCGCGCGAAGGCTTTTGTATTCGTCAGGTGTCTTTATTTCCGTGTTGCCCTGGACGTTGGCCACGAGGATGTTGCGGTATCCCAGGTCTTCGGAGCCGTCGGGTCGCAGGACGTGCCCCTTATCCAGCTTGAGGTCGGTGCCCATGAGCTGGCTATAGTATTGGGGGTCTACTTCCACGATGGCGCAGGCCATCATGCCGTGTGCTTCGCGGTGGACGGCCTCGCAGGATTCGCGGTCGGGTCCTTCCATGAGGCAGAACACCGTCCCATCCCTTTCATTGACCCAAAACTGGCGGTAGGTGACCCCATACCGGTCTTGCACCTTTTCATCCGCGAGGTGGGCGTTTTTGACGTCTTCGATGGTGACCGTCGAGAACTTATGGTAATCCATGTAGAGGGGCATACAGGGATAATTTTATGACAAGTTAGGGAGTTTGGTGGCGATTTCAAGAGAAGAAACGGCATACCACCTGCCCGGGATGCGCAAAGGGGGAATTTGTATCAAAGGAGGGTCGCGATAGCTATCGGGACGGACCCTCGTTCCAAGAAATACTCCGCAATCCACTGAAGAGGAGTCTGTACCAAAGGAGGGAATCGAACCCTCACTCCCGAAGGAACACGATTTTGAGTCGTGCGCGTCTACCAGTTCCGCCACTTTGGCAAGAAGATCCCGAGGAATAGGGGGCAAATATGTCGAGGATTGCGGTTTTTTACAAGTCTACCATTTGCATCACAGTTCGCCGTGATGAACTGGTTAAGGTCGACACAGTATATGATGCCAGCCCTTGACCACGGTTCTCGAACAGTTGTCTTTTATGGAGTAAGAGTAGATGCCGCTGGGGACATTCGCGGAACGCCAAACGTTTTGATGAGCTGTGCTGAAAGAGGAACTGTCGTTTGACGTCAGGCAGCGGCCAACTTGATCTCCTGAATCAATATCTCTGCTGGCAACTGCAACTGCTTGCTCAGGTTCCGGATCATCCGCAACGACAGCGGTATCTTTCTGTTCAATACCTTTGAAACCGTACCCTTGTCCCCAATAGCCTGAACCAAATCTTTCTGCTCCAGGCCCAGGTCTTCCATTCGAATTTTTATCGCCTCGATCGGGTCGGGTAAACCTATAGGATAACGCTCATCTTCATATTTTTCAACGAGGTACAGCAACAGTTTCAACTCCTTCCCCTCCTCGGTTTTGGGCGAAGGATTTAAATCCAACAGTTCCTCAATGCGTATCAATGCCGCAGTGTATTCTTTTTTACTCTCCAATATCGACCAATGCCTCATAGCTAAACAAATACTTAAACCTTCAAAACGTCAATGGTATCATACTTCGCGTGGGTACCAATCCACTTCACCCGGATGGCCTTGTAGCGAAAACTGCACCGCGCTACAAGGCGGTATTTCTTCCCCTTAATATTAAAAATTACCCGCTCATTCCCCACCACATCAGCCGACGGATAGACAACCCTCACTTCATTAAAATTCTTCCAGACCGCCTTCCTGCATATCCTGTACCATGTTTGCAAGGGTTCCCTGGCATCCGGATGACGCTCATAAAACTCCACGAGGGTCTTTCGGCTGATAACATTCACAACGTAAAAATAAGAAAAAAAGTTGGCTTTTTACCAACTTTACCGGACTGTAAGCAATCCTAAAGACGTAAGCACCTAAATGCATTTGAAGTCCCGCAACTTGCGGTAGGCGTCGGCACTTAAACACACTCACGGACGTCGCGCGACAATTCCGATTCGTCGCCATTTTATCCACTGTCGTCTATTCTGCCTGCAAAAAGACCATTGCAGCCGGTGTGTTCCCGTATTACGTATTGTGCGTGCACGATCACGGAGCTTCCAGGTGCACGGCATGTATGTAGAACCGGAAAAACAGAAAGTTATGAGCACACAATCGTTGTTGCATTTATTCCTTTCGATCCATTTGATCGCCCTGACTATGGCAGTCGGGATTACTATCGCGAGTGCAGTGGCAACCAGCCAGTTCTGGAAGCTTTACGACAAGGACAGGCTTCAGGGCATTTCGGCATTCCAGGGAATCAAGAAATTTCAGATTTTCGGCGGGTTGGGTTTGCTGCTCCTGATCTTATCGGGAGTTGTGATGCTTTCGCTTTACAACGGAGCGTTTCATGACCAGTTGTGGTTTCAGATAAAAATGACGTGCATCTTGCTGCTCCTTATAAATGGCTTCACGCTAGGCAGGATCACAACGAAGAAAATGTCGAAGTTGCTCAAGGACGATCAACAAGCGAACAGCCAGGTTCCAGACATCCCGCGACTAAAAAGAAACCAGGCGATCTTCCACGCCACACAGCTATCGCTATTCTTTATCATAATTGTGTTGGCCTCGTTCAGATTTGTGTGATAATCTGAATCTTGATTAGCCTAAACGAGGGATTTTGTGGAATGCTAAACTTCCGTTTCGAAGGTTAATCTCTACCTCAAAACCCTCCCAATCCCAAACTGATCACCAGCCTTCACTGCCTTCTTCCCGTTAAGATGTACTTCAACCATCTTCTCGCTCATCACCCGATTGCCTTTCTCATCCTTAAGCGTAGTCAGGATCTTCCGGGTTTTCACATCGATCACCTCACCCGTCGAAGGAAAGGCATACCGTCCGTCCAGGCTGAACGTAATCCACCCGGGCTGGTCCCACACTTCAATACTCGCCACCCGGCGTGGCGGCATGACGGTGTTATCAAAAATGTGCAGGCGCTGGTTGAAGGCATCACATAGCCAGACTTCTTTCTCGTCGGGTGTCAGCCCGATACCATGACTGGGACAACCATGGCGCTTTACGGGTCCTTTCTCAAATCCCGCTACCTCCACACGACACAACTTCTTCCCCGTCGTGATGTCGCCAACCTCAAACCCCAACAACTCATTTACATTAACATAACAGCGGGTCTGCGAACCGTTGATGGTAAACGGGCGAACCGGCTTCGTAAACGGCCCCACTTGCCTGATCACCGTATGCGAACGCGTGTCGGCCACCCCAAGCGTAGGCGTGCGCAGGCCAGCTAAGTACACGTGGGTGCCATCCAGGCCGTACAGGGTATTGTGTGCACCCGAGTTTGTATCGACTCGTTTGATGACTTCACCAGTCTTCGCATCCACCACATGCCAATGATCTTTCTCCAGCGAAGGAAGATAAATGGTCTTTCCGTCGGGCGACATGGACAGCCGGTCGCAGCCTCCTTCATACTCCTTCTCCCACACAACTTTCTCCGTAGCCAAATCGATCCGCTGCATAGCCTCCAGCGTAGTAATGTAAATGCTGTTCGTGGCCAGGCTCACCGCAACCCCCTTAACATTGGAAGGCGTCCCATCCGCCTTAAATCCCTGCGTGGGAATACGCTTCACGAGCTTGTAGTTGTCCGACATATCGTACACCAGGATGCCGTGTCCCCCGTATTCCAGGTAGTTCCGGATACCCGGAACGGCAACATACAGGTACTTTTTTACCGCGTCTGCATGGTCCGGAAGCGAGGAAGTCTTCTTCGGCACAGGCGACCACGCCACGGCAACGCCCAGGCAGAGGGCAAGGACGGCCAATATTGAAATTCTCGACTTTCTGTTCATATTCTAAAATTATATACAAACGCGAAATGGCAGCCTAATTTTTGATGACCGGACAACGGATCATGTACAATCCCTTGCGCTTCCGCCGCCAATACGGCAGATTTGTTACAGCCTCTCCCCGGTAAACCACTGAAAACATGAATCCGAAAACAGTTCTCCATAGGCTTAGGTCCTTCCTCGCAATCTTCATTCTTACTTCAACCTGTTCACAACTTTCCGCACAGGCGACGAAAGACGAAGTCCTCGCCTACCTGAGAAAATTGGGCGACGGTACGTACCTGTTCGGACAAGTTGCTACGTGGGTACAAAATGAGAACCCAGACATGGACAATGAGAACAACTGGATTTACAAGGTCTACGAAAAGACCGGCCACCTCCCCCGCCTCGGCGTGATCACGTATGATTTTGAAGACAACCCCTTCTCCGACTCGGCGTGGAACCACGGTGTGAAGAAGATGTGGGACAATGGAATGCTCGCCGCGATCTACAGCTGGTACGACAACCCGTCGGGAAATCCCTGGAATGGCCCCGTCGACATCGACAAAATATTTGACGCCTCCAACAACCCGGTGAAGACCAACTTCTACCAGCAGATGGACCGCATGGCGGCAAATATGAAATGGCTAGAGGAACAAGGAATCCCAGTCATTTATACACCGTTTGTGGAACTCGACGACTCAAACAAGTGGCATACCAAAGGTGGAAGAGAGGCTGGTATCCGTTTATACCGCCTCGTGCATGACTACTTCACGAAAGAGAAAGGACTTACCAACATCATTTGGGCTTACCATACAACCCAGCGCCAAAACGCTTTACCCGACAATTATCCCGGCGACGACTACGTGGATATACTCGGGAAGTCGGCCTACGGCACTGGTCTCATCTTTACCGAATACGAATGGGCGGTCGACAAAAAGAAAAACCACGGCAAGGTGATCTGGTGGGCAGAACTCGGAGTTCGTGGCAAAGACGATGAGCCGCGCGATTGCCTTGACGTCCTCCAAAAACTCAACAACAGCTTTCCCGAACTTGCCGGCTTCGTATTTTGGAGCGACGCCGGATACTACAACGTCGTCGGTAATCTCAACGGCAAAGAGCTGATGGCAAGTCCACAGATCGTAACCGCAACCAAATAATTGGCTACGATCCGCGGGCAGAACTAAAAGCGATATCCAATAGGCCGGAGCGACGACGAACTTCGTAGCGGTTAAGCGTCCCGATCCAGATGAGCCCATTTTGGTGTATTACTATTTACAAAATAACACCATGGTAACATACGGGTATCCGACTTAACAGAAATTTAACCATGCAGTCGTGTCGCGCCGCGGGTTTCGCCGGTACCTTCGCGGGAGATTGCAATCCACGTGCAAATGAAGTTTGTGAACTGCTTTGCCATGTTTTCGTTCGCCATCCTTCTGGCGTCTTGCGGACGCAGGACCGGCGGAGAAGGGAACCTGGTCGGCACAATTCGCATCGACGGGTCGAGCACGGTATACCCAATCACAGAAGCCATTGCCGAAGAGTACCGCTTCGAACAACCGGACGTACGGATCACGATCGGAATTTCCGGGACGGGTGGTGGCTTCCAGAAGTTCATCCGCGGAGAGATCGACATCACCAATGCTTCGAGACCAATAAAGGAAGAAGAAGCGCAGGCCAGCAATGATGCAAAGTATGTAGCACTGAAAGTTGCCTTAGATGGCCTGGCCGTATTGGTTCACAAGGACAATAATTGGGTTGACTATTTTACCGTAGAGGAACTTAAAAAAATGTGGGAACCGTCCGCGCAGGGCAATATCCTTCGTTGGAATCAAATCCGTCCTGAATGGCCCAACGAAGAGTTTCACCTGTACGGCCCGGGTGTTGCATCGGGAACTTATGATTACTTCACCGAAGTCATTGTGGGTAAGAGCGGCGCCAGCAGAGGCGACTATACAGCGAGCGAGGACGACAACGTGCTCGTCCAGGGTATATCCGGTGACCCCAACGGCATTGGATTTTTTGGATATGCCTATTATCTGGAGAACCAGGACAAGGTTCGCCTGGTCGGAGTGGATGGCGGTCAGGGCGTGGTGCTTCCTTCACCTGAAACCGTGGCGTCCGGAACCTATGCACCGCTTTCCCGACCTGTATTTATCTATGTAAATGATGATGCTGCCCGGCGTCCTGAGGTAACCGATTTCGTGCGCTTTTACCTGGACAATGCTTCGGAGCTCGTTCCCGACGTCGGGTACATTCCCCTCCCACCCGATGAATATCAAAAGGAGAAAGAGAAGTTTTCCAGCTTTATCAGCCAGTAGGACTTCGATTGACGGCCAATGGAAAGCATGTTGTGAAAAAACAAACTGAACGCTGGATAGAACGGGGCCTGGCGCTGAGTGCCCTGATCACGATGCTTACCACGGCGGGCATCATCTGGATACTCGCATCCGAGTCGTGGGAATTTTTCAAGGAAGTTTCCATCATCGATTTTCTCACGGACACGCAATGGACGCCGCTTTTTGTCGATAAGCATTACGGTATACTTCCCCTTCTTACCGGGACCCTGCTGACGACGCTGATCGCGATCCTTACAGCATTACCGCTGGGCATTGTCATCGCGGTCTATCTTTCCGAGTACGCAAGCCAGGGGTTTCGACGCGCTATCAAGCCGGCGCTGGAAATTCTCGCAGCTGTTCCTACTGTCGTTTACGGCTTCTTTGCCCTCACGGTAGTGACACCATTCCTTCAGAATTTCATCCCGGGGTTGAGCACCTTTAACGCGCTTTCGGCCGGCATCGTGATGGGCATCATGATTATCCCGCTGATTTCGTCTCTCAGCGAGGACGCGTTGTACGCCGTTCCCAGATCGCTTCGGGAAGCCTCATTCGGTATGGGTGCCAACCGGTTTCAGACTGGGTTCCGCGTGGTGGTGCCCGCAGCCTCATCCGGCATTCTCGTGTCGGTCATCCTGGCCATCTCGCGTGCCATAGGCGAGACCATGGTGGTGGCGGTCGCGGCGGGGCAGCAACCCAACCTGACGTTCGATCCACGCCAAGCGGTGGAGACGATTACAACGTACATCGTGCAGGTGAGCCTCGGCGACGTGCAACACAACTCGCTCGAATACCGCACGATCTTCGCGGCGGGCATAACGTTGTTTCTTTTCACGTTTGCACTCAACCATATTAGTTTCAGATTAAAGAAGCGATACCAGGAACAATATGAGTAGGCTTCGAACCAACCGGATTATAGACAGCGGGTTCCGATATCTCGGCATTGCAGCCACCTTCTTCGGACTGGTAATTCTCGCGTTGTTTATCCTGAATATCCTGCAGCAGGGTCTTGGACGAATTGACGGAGCCTTCCTCACGTCCCTCCCTTCGCGAAGGGCATCACGCGCCGGCATTCTTACGGCGTGGACCGGCACCGCATGGATCCTGTTCCTAACCGCGCTGATTGCCATACCTCTGGGTGTCGCGGCAGGCATCTACCTGGAAGAGTATGGGAAGAAAAACCGGCTGGCACGCATCGTGGAGATCAACATTGCCAACCTTGCAGGCGTACCGTCGATCCTATATGGGTTACTGGGACTGGAAGTGTTCGTACGCGCGATGCGCATGGGAAGTAGTCTGCTGGCAGGTGCGTGTACGTTGTCGTTGCTCATCCTTCCGGTGATCATTGTAGCCACCCGCGAGGCAATAAGGGCCGTACCCAACACGTTGCGTGAAGCCTCGTACGGTATGGGCGCCACCCGTTGGCAGACGATATGGTACCAGGTCCTTCCCGCTGCATCCGGTGGCATCCTCACCGGCGTCATTCTGGCGTTGTCGCGGGCGATAGGTGAGACAGCACCATTGATCGTAATCGGCGCGCTGGCGTACGTGCCTTTCGTTGCCCGATCGCCGATGGACGAGTTTACGGTACTCCCGATGCAGATATTCAACTGGATATCGCGGCCGCAACAAGCGTTTCTTGTCAACGGCGCAGCTGCAATCATTATCTTGCTGGCAATTACTTTTTGCATGAACGGGATCGCGGTCTATCTTCGGAACCGTTGGCAAAAGAAAATCAACTGGTAAGCTGTTATGAAACTGATCGTCGCGGAAGATGTCAATGTGTACTACGGGGATAACCACGTATTGAGGGACATCTCGCTCAGCATCAGCGAACATACGGTCACCGCCCTGATCGGACCTTCGGGATGTGGGAAAACTACGTTCCTCCGTACGCTTAACCGCATGAACGACTATATTGATTCGTTCCGCGTCGAAGGCAAGATTAAGATTGACGGAAAAGACATTTACGGAAATAAGGTGAAGGTCGAAGAACTCCGGCAGAAGGTGGGGATGGTGTTCCAGAAACCCAATCCCTTTCCTAAGTCGATATTCGACAACGTAGCCTACGGGTTGAAAATACAGGGAACGAAAGATAAAAAATCCATTGGTGAACGAGTGGAGAAGAGCCTCAAGCAGGCAGCACTTTGGAATGAAGTAAAGGATATCCTTCACAAGCCGGCCCTGTCGCTTTCGGGCGGACAACAGCAACGGCTTTGCATAGCCCGGACACTTGCAGTAAAACCGTCGATCGTTCTTATGGACGAACCCGCATCCGCATTGGACCCTATCTCCACCGCCAAGATCGAAGAACTCATCCTGGAGTTGAAGGAGAATTACACTATCGTCATTGTAACGCACAACATGCAACAAGCCGCACGTGTCAGCGACCGCACAGCGTTCTTCTATATGGGTGAGCTCGTGGAGTACAGCAAGACGTCGGATATGTTCACAAATCCAAAGAATAAGGCAACGGAAAACTACATTACCGGACGGTTTGGTTAAGCTACCATGCGGAAGCAACCGGCACATCCGGATATTTGCGACTGGATGGAATAAGGTATCCTGTTATTATCTAATTTAGGCCCACAATACACAGCAACCATGGCGCAAGTCGAGTTGGAAATTCAGGCTCTGAAGGACAACCTACTGGACATGATTGAGCTGGTGGAGAACCAGGTGTCGAGGTGCAGGACGATCATCGAAACGAAAGATGAGAAGCTTGCCCGTGAGGTTATCGCCGATGAGCAAAAGGTGAATGCGCAAGAACTTGCGATCGACAAGGATTGCGAAAACATTATTGCGTTATACAACCCGGTAGCCAGCGACCTTCGGTTTGTGCTGGCAGCAATCAAGATCAGCAATGACCTCGAACGCATTGCCGATAATGCGTGCAGTCTCGCGAAATTCCTTAAGCGCCACGTCACCAGCATAGACCATAAATTGCTTCAAGAGTTCGGTATCGCCGAAATGCTGGATACGTGTACATCCATGTTGAGAGATATGCATAAGGCGCTTCGGGAAGATGACACGAAACTTGCGCGAAAAGTGTTCGACAAGGATCACGCGCTCAACGCGATTAAGAAACGGTCCGTCAAGTCGGCCTCCGCCCTTTTGAAGGAATATCCTGACGATTTGAAGGTCATTCTACGCCTGTTCACTATCGTCAGAAACCTGGAACGCGTCGGTGACCTCACCAAAAACATCGGGGAGGAAATTGTCTTCCACATCGAAGCGCAGGTGCTGAAGCACCAGAAATAAGCCTCCTTTTCATCCGATTTTTACAAAAAAAGTACGCTGTAGGTTACTTGACTTGCGATTTACCTATATAGCAGGCGAGATCTGCTTCCCGTAATTTTTTTTGGCCCTGGATAGCAGATGTCGTGGAGCGCAAGATGGAGGGGTCCGACTCCATTTTTTTCCTTGCGCTAATTTTTTGACACGATAGTGGGAAAGGGATTTTTTCCGTGATGAAAGGTTTATTTTTGGGCGTAGTCGCCACGCTGTTTTCAGCAGCCACGTATGCACAGTTAGACACGCGACACTACATTCCACCGTTGCACGCACGAGCGGATGACGCTAGCGGCTCTGGCGAAGACATTTATCTTGTAATCAGTACACCACAGACTGTACCGTTCGACGTCACCATTACCGATGGGGCGGGCAACGCCCTGTATCCGCCGGTGTCTGTGAGCCGATCCGCTCCAGTTTCACTAACACTCAGTTCAGCGACAGGCGCCAGCAAGGGTACGGGCACAAAATTCCTGGTTACTCATTCACAGCTTGCCCAGGTACTCTCCGATGAAGGCCTCATCCTGACCGCCAACAAAGCATTTTTCGCGAGTATACGGGTCGATGAAAGCGCACAGGCGGAATCCCTTACTTCAAAGGGCACCGCAGGCATGGGTACTGAATTCCGGTCCGGCCACATCTGGAATACCAGCGCCGCGAGCGACCTGAAAGCACACGTGATCAGCTTCATGGCGACGGAAGACAACACTACCGTTACAGTATCCGACTTCGGGGGCGTCGATTTTGAGAATGTAAACGAAGGAAGCGGATCCATTGTCGTCACACTCAACGCGGGTAATTCGTACGTGCTGGCGGCTTATGCAGACGCTGATCCTGACAACCTTAATGACGTCAACGGAACACGAATATCGTCCGACAAGCCCATTGTCGTTAACTCGGGATCATGGCTTGCGGGATCACCCGGAGGAACCGGACAGGGACGCGATATCGGCGTAGACCAGATTGCACCGATCGAAGAAACGGGCTTTGAATACATTCTCATCAAAGGGGAAGGCACGGCGAGCGAAAATGTGATTGCCGTCGCCGGCATCGACGGAACCGACCTTTACATCAATGGCAGCACGACACCGATCAATAGTACGCCCCTAAACGCAGGCGATTACTACCGGCTTACCTACGCGGAATACACCGCGAATGAGAACATGTACATACGATCCAATCAGCCGGTGTACATCTATCAGGGGCTTAACGGTGTTGCCGACACCAACGAAAGACAATTTGGGCTCAACTATGTTCCACCCATCGTTTGTCTCGGTGGGACCAACGTTGACCTCCCGGATATCGACCAGCTGGGAACACCGGTCATTCAGGTCATCGGAGAAACCGGTGCACCGGTGACCATCACCAACGGTTCCGGCGTCACCACAGACATATCAGCCAGTGCAAAAAGCGTCTCGGGTCGGTCGGACTATGTGACATATAAAGTAACAGGATACTCCGGCGACGTCACGGTAGCAAGTCCCAGGCCCATCCGCGTGGCCCTCACATTCGCCAGTGGCAACATCGGTGCCGCGGGTTTTTTTTCCGGATTCACGAAGGCACCCGTAGTAGAAAGTCCCAGTGGATACGGAGCATCCAGCTGTATTCCCGATAACCTTCCGATCACATTAACAGCCTCCGGGTTCGATGACTTCCAGTGGTACCGCGACGGCATCGAGCTGCCCGGTGAGACGTCTTCCAGCATTTCGGTATCGAGCCCCGGTCTCTACACGGCCGCTGGTAAGATTGCAGGATGTATGCCGTCCGTGCAGTCCTTTCCGGTCACCATCTCATTGTGTCCGGGAGACATCGGCGCCGCCCTGAACGCGGTAAGTGTTAACAACGTATCAGGTTCTCTTTTTGACGTGGTGTTCGACCTGGTCATCAGGAACTACAGTGGCACGAACACGGTACCTAACCTCCAACTCGTCGACGACATCACCGACGGGCTTCCGACCGGCGCCACCGTAAGTCTGCAAACTCCACCTGCTATCGTTAGCGGCTCATTCTTGACAGGCGGTATCAATCCAGCATACGACGGCGTGTCGAATCTTGCCATGCTGCAAACGTCTGCCACCTCAGTGGATACAGAGCTGGGCGTTTCCTCGAGCGTCACCATAAGATTTACGGTCAGAATCGATATGTCGGGCGCATCCAGCCCTGCCTATAGCAACCAGGCCGTTGTTACCACCGCGATCACAGGACCCAACGACGGCGTCACCGCCACGTTTGACAAGCAAGACTTCTCGGATGCGGGAACAGATCCTGACCCCGACGGCGACGGCAACCCTACGGAAACCGGAGAAAACGATGTCACTACAGTTTGCGTCGACAATACGGCGATCGCCTACGGCACCGATACATACTACACGTCCGGAACCGATCCCAGTCCCATGATCACCGGATTGTCCGGCGGAACGTTTTCTGCAGGTAGCGGGCTGGCGATCGACGCTACAACCGGAACGATTGACCTATCCGCATCATTTGTCGGTACGTATACAATCACCTATTCATTCGGAGGGTCGTGTCCTACGACCACACCGATCACCATCGAGCTGAATCCTCCTGCTGAACCAACGGTCGTTGCGCTACAAACCAATTCCACCACGCCGACCATTACAGGTTCCGCATCCCTCGAGGTCGGTGAGGTTCTTACGGTAACGGTTAGTGGGGTAACCTATACGGAAGGTGATGGAAATCTATCCTTGTCAGGCACGACCTGGACATTGACAATCCCTCCCGCGAATGCCATTACGACCGACGGCACGTACGACGTTACGGCTACGATTACCAATGGCCCGCTGTCGACCGACGACCTTACGAGCAATGAACTTATCATCGATACCGATCCCCCCGCTGTCGATATCCAGGGTGAACCGGGGATTGCGGACAACGGCGTTGCCTTTGCCGTGACCTTTGAATTCGATGAAAATGTTACAGGATTCGGAATCACCGATGTCACCATCGGCAACGGAAGCTCTTCCGGCTTTGTCGCCGTCGACGGAAACACCTATACCCTGAACATTACACCAAACGGCCTGGGCGACGTTACGATCGACGTGGGCGCCGGCGCCGCCAAGGATGCCGCCGGAAATGACAACACAGCTGCTCCGCAGGCCGTTGTGCCGCTTGAAGTTGAGGCCGTTTATTCAGTGAACCCCGCGCGCAACGTCGACGCGTACGCAAACAACGATGTGCTGTCGTCCGTCACCGACGCTAACGGAGCCATTACGGCGGCGATACTTGCCTCGGGATCACTTCCTGCAGGGGTTGCGCTGAATGCTACAACAGGAACGATAACCGTAAGCGATGCGACACAGCTTGCTGCCGGAGTCACGGGTTTCGACGTTACCACTACCGATGCACTCGGTGGCACGACGACCCAAACCGTATCCATAACCATCACGGCCGATAACGAAGCAGTATACACCGTCAACGCTGCGCTAAACGTCGACAGCTACAGCAACGGTGACATACTTGCGACCGTTACCGACGCCGACGGGGCCATCACCGCCGCCGTCATCTCCACCGGTACACTGCCCCCGGGAACTGCACTCAACGCCACAACAGGAACAATTACCGTTAGCGACGCCACCGCGCTGGTCGCCGGTTCGGTCGACTTTAACGTGACCACCACCGACGAGGATGGCGGTAAGACGACACAAACCATTTCCATTGTATTTACGGCAGACAACGAAGCCGTTTACACTGTAGCGCCAGCGCAGAACATAGATACCTATGCCGACAATGACGTACTGGCTACGGTAACCGACGCCGATGGCGCTCTTGTCAGCGCAACCATTGTCAATGGTTCCCTCCCCGCCGGAACAGCAATCAATGCTACTACAGGCGCGATCACGGTTACCGATGCTGATCTGCTCGTAGCCGCGACGACTAATGTCGATGTGTCGACCGAGGATGAAGATGGAGGAGTTACCGTTCAGACGATCGCCATAACATTCATCGCCGATAATGAAGCGGTATATTCAGTCAATCCGGCGCGCAATGTCGACAGTTATGCCGACAACGACGTGCTCGCCACCGTAACAGACGCCGATGGTGACATCGTCAGCGCTACTGTCGTCAGCGGGTCCCTCCCTGCCGGAACGACAATTGATGCTACTACAGGCCAGATTACAATCAGTGACGCAGGTCTCCTTGTAGCTGCAACAACCAACTTCGACGTCGTGACGGAGGACGAAGATGGAGGACTCACGACGCAAACCGTCTCGATCACATTCATCGCCGACAACGAATCGGCGTATACAGTAAACCCGGCGCGCAATGTCGACAGTTATAATGACAACGATGTGCTGGCTACCGTAACCGACGCTGACGGTGCCATCGTCAGTGCTACGATCGTAAGCGGTTCGCTTCCTGCCGGAATCGCGCTCGATGCCACCACCGGTGAGATTACAGTCAGTGACGCAGACGTCCTGATCGCCGGGACAACAAACTTTGATGTGACCACAGAGGACGAAGATGGCGGCACCACTGTTCAGACGGTTTCCATAATCATCATCGCTGACAATGAAGCAGAATATTCAGTTAACCCGGCGCGCAACATAGACAGTTACGACGACAACGACGTCCTGGCTACCGTAACCGATGCGGATGGTGCTATCGTCACCGCGACAGTCGTCAGCGGATCACTTCCGGCTGGGACGGCAATTGATGCTACGACGGGTACAATTACAGTAAGTGACGCCGGCCTTCTGGTCGCCGCAACCACAAATTTCGACGTCGCCACCGAGGATGAAGATGGAGGCAGAACCGTTCAGACAGTGTCGATCACGTTCATCGCCGATAACGAAGCGGTCTATTCTGTCAATCCGGCGCGCAATGTCGACAGTTACAATGACAACGACGCACTGGCTACAGTTACAGATGCCGATGGCGATATCGTAAGTGCAACTATCGTCAGCGGCTCTCTTCCTGCCGGGACAACGATCAATGCCACGACGGGCGCCATCACGGTCAGCGACGCGGATCTCCTGGTAGCTGCAACAACAAATTTCGACGTGGCGACGGAAGACGAAGATGGAGGAGTTACCACTCAAACCGTATCAATAACGTTCATCGCAGACAATGAAGCGGTGTATTCGGTTAACCCGGCACGGAATGTCGACAGTTATACCGACAACGACGTGCTGGCAACGGTAACAGATGCCGATGGGGCGATTGTCAACGCAACCATCGTTAGCGGGACGCTTCCCGCCGGAACAACAATTGATGCCACGACGGGTGCCATCACGGTCAGCGACGCGAACCTCCTGCTACCAGCGATAACGAATGTCGATGTGACCACCGAGGACGAAGATGGTGGCGTTACCGTTCAAACTGTTTCCATAACCTTCATCGCTGATAATGAAGCGCTGTATTCAGTAAACCCGGCGCGCAATGTAGACAGTTATACCGACAACGACGTGCTGGCCACCGTAACCGATACTGACGGTAACATCGTCAGCGCGACCGTCGTCAGCGGCTCACTCCCCGCTGGCACGGCAACTAATGCCACCACAGGTGCTATTACAGTCAGTGATGCGGACCTTCTCGTCGCCGCGACAACAAACTTCAATGTTGCCACGGAGGATGAAGACGGAGGGGTGACGATTCAGACTGTTTCCATCACCTTCATTGCCGATAACGAAGCGGTGTATTCGGTAAACGCAGCACGAAATGTTGACAGCTATGACGACAACGACGTCCTGGCCACAGTGACCGATGCGGATGGCGCCATCGTCAACGCAACGATTGTCAGCGGATCGCTACCTGCGGGAACAGCGATTAATTCTACGACGGGTGCGATTACAGTAAGTGACGCGGACCTCCTCGTTGCAGCCACAACAAACTTCGACGTTGCTACTGAAGACGAAGATAGTGGACTTACCGTTCAGACCGTCTCGATCACTTTCATCGCGGACAATGAAGGGGTGTATTCCATCAATCCGTCACGTAATGTCGACAGCTACAATGATAGCGATGTGTTGGCTACAGTAACAGATGCTGATGGTGACATCGTAAGTGCAACCATCGCAAGCGGCTCCCTCCCTGCAGGAACAACAATCAATGCTACGACGGGCGCCATCACGGTCAGTGATGCAGACCTGCTTGTGGCCGCAACAACAAACATCGATGTCGCTACTGAAGACGAAGATGGAGGCGTTACCGTCCAAACCGTCTCGATCACTTTCATCGCTGACAACGAAGCGGTGTATTCAGTGAGCCCGGCACGGAATGTCGACAGCTATGCCGACAACGACGTGCTGGCCACGGTAACTGATGCTGACGGTGCCATCGTTAGTGCCACGATCGCAAGCGGATCGCTTCCTGTCGGAACGTCAATCAATTCTACGACAGGCGAGATTACAGTCA
>DASVCT010000161.1:0-2776 GCA_036381475.1 Cyclobacteriaceae bacterium | reverse complement strand
GTACAGTCTTGATGCAATACCACCAGCAGCGCGTGGCAAAGTAATTTTCAGGATTGCTTTTGGTGCTAACGACGACAACCTGCAGGGCCGCGTGCTGAATGGCTTTGCGTTTGACGACGTGTATATCGGCGAGAAGAAACGCAATGTACTTGTAGAACATTTCACGAACCAGGCAGGCGCAGAGCCGGCGACGTCGGATGCGGAAGCCTATTTCAATGGACTGTTTGAGCAGGTGCCTTTTGCCCAGTCGGATTTCTTCAAACTCGAGTACCATCTTTCGAATCCTGGCGTGGATTCAATAAACCGTTACAATCCGGCGGCGCCGCAAGCTCGCGCCCTTTTCTATGGCGTATCGCAGCCTCCCGCCACTGTAATGGACGGATTGCTTGGTGACTATTTCGGAACCTTATTGAACGGGAATCCGCTTGCCATCACGGCAACCGAACTCGACCGCAGGTCACTCGAGGATCCGCTGTTTACGATCACGCTGGACACCATCGCATCGACCAGCAACCGCGTTCACGGCATTGTGAGTCTGGAGTATGTCGATTCATTACAGACCCTGGATGAGGGCGTGCTCCTGCAGGTTGCATTGGTGGACTCGGTCGTCGACATATCAGGTGCGCGGCGGTTCAAGTATGTCGTCAGGAAGCTCTTGTTGGGCAACGGCGGTTACGCCGTCTCGCAAGCCTGGGCGCCGGGCACGACGTATGATCACGAATTCGAGGAAGTGATCGATGTCCCGGTGGCCGCGAACACGCGTCGTTACCTGGTGGCGTTTGTACAAGGGCGGAAGAGTCGGAAGATCCATCAGTCGTTTGTGATGCCATTGACGGGTAAGAGTGGCGTTCGGCCTGTCGGGTTACCGGATGATCCGGTGTTATCGGAGATACGCGATATTTTGATTTACCCGAATCCTGCTTCCAATGTGCTGTATTTGAAAATTCCGAACCGGGTCACGTACGACTTCACATGGAATCTCGTAGACCAGCGTGGTGTGACCGTGTTGAGCGGCAATGTAAACCGCAACTTTGACCAACCCCAGGTCCTCGACATCCGCGATGTTGCGAATGGCATCTACTTTATGCAGATCCGCTCTGGCAACAGGACGTTGCTGTACAGAAAGATTGCGGTGATGAACAGGGAATAACGTGTTTACGTGCTTACGTGCTAAGGTGTTTACGTTGGTACACTATATTATAGAGCGCCTGGATCGCTTCAGAAGAGGGCCCAGATTCCGGCATTGTTCATGAGTACTAAAACTGAAATGACTAATTTGAACCAGCGGGCAAGTGGTTAGGTGGCATGAGAAAGTCGGTCCGCTGTACGCTATCGGTGATTAATTGCAGTCCCTGAAGCGGCCGACCACAGAAGGCCCGCTTCAGGACCCTATACACCCTATACCTTTATTTCCTTATTTCCTTATTTCCCGTATCAAATAGTTTGCACCTGCCTCAACTCCTCCACCACATTCCTGCAATAATCCATAAACTCCTGCACTCTCTGCGGTAAGGTAGTAACCTCTGTCCTGGTCCGGCTGTTCTCTTCGATGAGGCTGGCCTTTTCCCGAAGCAGGTCGAGGCCCATGAGCGTAAAGGAAGGCTTGATCTGGTGAGCGAGACGTGAAACGGCATCCCAATCTTCTTTTGCCACAGCCTCTGTAATGCCGTCCAGGGTCTGCGGCAACGACGAGACAAAGGTCTGGATCATCTCGCGGATGAATTCTTCGTTGTTGCCCGAAACGCGTTTGAGATAGTCGAGGTTATAAACTTTGCGACCATTAGAAGGCGGTGGCGGCTGCCTCCAGGTCTTGCGCACTGGGGATGGCTTGATCTTCAGCTCTTCAAACAACTTACGATAGAGGTCGTCGGGCGCAAAAGGCTTTGGCAGGTAGTCGTTCATACCGGCCGCAAGACAACGCTCCACATCGGCGTGTGTGGCATTCGCGGTAAGTGCGATGATGGGAATGCTCCGGTAGGGCTCCGGCATCATGCGGATGGCTTTCGTCGTATCATAGCCGTCCATCACCGGCATCTGCACATCCATGAGTATCACGTCAAACGACGACACCTTTAACTTTTCTATGGCCACCAGCCCGTTTTCGGCAGTCTCGGTGCGACAGTTCCAGTTCTTCAAAACACTCTTTGCATATAGCCGGTTGATGTCGTTGTCTTCCACGAGCAGAACGTCAAGCGCCTGGGCATGAAGTGACGGTACTTTTGTTCCTTCGGCACCCGACTTCCTTCGCAGGTTGCCGGAAGGACGCGTATAAGGAATCCGAACAGTGAACGTCGAGCCGACATTCTCCTCGCTGACAACGGAAATGCTTCCGTTCTGTAATTCTACCAACTGTTTGGCGATCGTGAGCCCCAGACCAGTGCCTCCGTATTTTCGCGTTACGCTTGCATCGGCCTGACTGAAACTCTCGAAGATGGTATTCAGTTTTTCCTGCGGAATCCCGACGCCTGTGTCGGCCACTTCTACCTTGATCCACGTAACGTTTTTCTGAACGCGCTCGCGGGAACAGGTCACATGTATGGACCCCGAGTGCGTGAACTTCATCGCATTGCTGATCAGGTTGATCAGGATCTGGTTCAGTCGAACTGGGTCGCCCAGCAAAAGGGTATTAAGTTCTTTGTCAACCGTACACGTCAACTGGAGCTTCTTTTCACGCGCCTGGTATGTAAACGTATTAAGCAGGGTAGGGAGGAGGTCGTTAAGGTTGAACGCAATTTTTTCAAACTTGAGCTTACCCGACTCAATAGCGGAAAGGTCG
>DASVCT010000160.1:0-26878 GCA_036381475.1 Cyclobacteriaceae bacterium | reverse complement strand
TCCGATGTAATGGCAACATCCATGCGGATAGTATTGGCGATCGTCCAATTCATCATTGGAAAGAATGCCCAGTTTGGCCAGGCCCCGGTTTACCGTCTCACGCGTCACCTTGTTCAACTGGTCGAACGTAGCTCCTTCTTTGCATATCTTCATGCCCGCCTCTTGTGCGTCGAGCACAATCTGGTATATCTGGCGTTGTTCCGGTGAAAACTTCCCGTTGACGGGGATAGTACGGGTGATGTCCGCCGTATAGCCGTGGTATTCGGCGCCAAGGTCCATCAGGATCAATTCCTTGTTGTCCAGAGCGGGCTTGTAGTTGTCGATATAGTGGAGGATACATCCATTGTGTCCTCCACCTACAATCGAGGGATAGCCCACGTCCTCCGCCTGATATTTTTTGAAGACGTACTCGTGGATGCCCTGCACTTCACGTTCTGACATGCCGGGTTTGATCGCCTTCATCACCTCAACCTGGCTGATGGACGAGACCGCTACTGCCTTGCGTATGAGCCCTAGCTCTTCGGGGGTTTTTATTTCGCGCAGCTCGCCCATGATGTCTTCAAGGCGTTGTGTGTTCAGGTTGTTCTTCCTTCCTTCAACGGTTCTGAGGGTCATGCCATCGCGACGCGGATAACCGGCCTTGACCTTGAACATTTCGATCATGTCGTACAGGTCGGCCGAATCGGCAGGATCATCTCTCACGTCGTTTTGAAAGTCGAAGAACAGTACCTCGTTGAATCGCGAGAAGTCGAGGTCGTATTTTTTGAACTCGGTATTGTTGAAAGCCTGTTCTATGCCAAGCCGGGTGCGGACCTGGTCGGCACCCAGTCGTCTTCCGTCCCACTTTTCGCGGTCAGGATTTCGTGGCTGTACAAATATGATTTCGTTGTATTGGGTTCCGTTGGCTGCTGTCTGATTTTCACTGAAGATCAGCAACACGGCGTTCGGTTCGCGATAACCGGTAAGATAGTAGAAGTCAGGATCCTGGTGGTACACGTAGTCGACGTCGTTGGCCCGGTTCCTGACGGGATTGGCAAAGAACACGGCGACGGAATTTGCCGGGAGCTTTTCGCGCAGCTTCTGCCGGCGGTCCTGGTGGAAATCAGCGGCAAGGAAGTCGCCAGGAAGGTCTGTAAGTTGTGCGCACACCTCAGATGGTATTCCGAGTGCAAGGAACAGAATGCATACCCACAGGTTCGCCAGTACGTCACTCTTCCGGGTGGACTTCTTCGAGGAGATAATCCTTGCCTTTTCCATAGGCGATTAGTTCGTTTAAATGATATCTTTCCAGGGTCAGCATGTCCTTCACCAGGAAATCTCCGTTGGCAAGGATTTTCTCCACCGTGAACTCATGTGCTTCGCCGTGGTTGATGAGCCTGTACCGCTTGCCGGTTCGAAGAACGTCTGTAGAAATCCCCGCCATCACAAGGCTTCTTCGCGTTCCAGCATCAGGATAGACGCCTGGGGTACGATATAATATTTTTCGTGCTCGTACATCACCTCTATCGCTCCCTTTTGCAGGAAAATAGCGAGGTCTCCTTCCTGCGCCTGAAGGGGGAGATATTTTACGGTATCTTCCCGCCCCTTCCAGATGTCGTCCTCATCTGTCGGAATGGGGAGCGGATAACCGGGGCCTACTTTGATGATGTATCCACTCTGTATTTTTTCTTTTTCCTGTACGCCGGGGGGCAGATAGAGTCCGCTGTCGGTCCGGTCTGTCTGCGCCAGGGGCTTGATCAGCACGCGGTCGCCCACGACAATCAGGTTTCTCAGCTTGTTGTCAGCAGTAACTTTCATAATTACACAGGTGTCAACGGTCAAAGATACTACAATGACGCCAAAGGGTCTATTCCAGGCCCTTTTCCCGCATTTTTGTGAATTCGCGGTAGCGGCGCACCAGCGACACAACAAACCCCGCCATCAGCACAAGAGTTCCGATCCACAATACATTGATAAACGGCTTCTCGAGCGCCTTCAGCACCACCCAGTCTTTTTGCCGGGTGGCGATGCCGAGGCTGAAATCGTTGGTCTCGGGGTGGATTGACATGAGCGATATACGGACGCCCAGTTCGGGGATCTCGTCGGGAATCCGGCCCACCATTTTATCCTTGATGACAAAATAAGGTTCAGCCGAATAGGACCTCCGTTCTCCCTTGATCGTGACCTTGGCTTTAACGGCCACATCCTGGTCAGTCAACTGCACGCCGGATACTTCGCCAACCCTTTCAATGCCCTCAAGCGTGGAAACATAATCGTTTACAAAGAAGGGTTCGTTAAGTTTGACGCGCACCTCTTCTGTATCACTCCAGTCGTCGCGCGCCTCGCCCGGCATTTCCACTGAAACATAGGTGTACAGGTCACGGGTAAGCGACCGGCTGATGTCCGGCGAAGATACAATGCCCATTTGCTCGTTGGCCTGGACGCGGGGGTATTGCACAAATTCGACCTTACCGTTACGCCGGAACTGGATCTCATAGAACGTGTTCTCCGGATGGATGTCAAACTCTTCATTCGCGGAGAACAACTTTTTCCCTTCAAAGTAAATGTCGCGACGCGCAACGACCCGCCCCGGCGTTGCCGTCAGCATGATATCGTTCTTGTCGACGTACCCTCGCTTCCCTCTGGGCTCCACCCGCATTCCCATATACTCGATCTCGTAGCCCGCCATCGTCCGGGGCTCGTTCAGGAACAGCAGCAGGTTGTCGCGGTTGAACTCATCGCTGAGTTCCTTCGATATCAGCATGCCCGTGTTGTTGAGAGACACGACCTTCGAATACCCGGACGAAGCCATGATCCCAACCAGCATAAGCCCCACGCCGATGTGGGCGACAGCTCCCCCCGACAGCCCCGGACTGGTTTTTAACAGGGAAACCAGGATCATCCCATTGGCAACAATGGTGAAGACCGCCGCGAGTGTCAGCACAATGTACTTGACGGTATAGACCTGGCCCACGGTGATCACGAAGGCAAACAGCACGAGGGCCAGCAGCAGGGGAGGCAGCAATTCCTTGCGGAGTTTGCCGAAGTCGATTTTCCTCCACCAGAAAAACTGACCAATAGCAGAGAGAATGGCCACGACTACCGCGAACCACAGCTGCACGTTGGAATAAAATTCAACCGCATTGGCACGCGGTGCGCGGTTGCCAGCTCCGCCGAAAAGCCGTGAGATGGCATTGAACACTGGCTTCGAGGTTTCGATAAGTACCTGAAAGCCCATCAATGCAAGAACTAGCACACCTACGAAAATCCAGAACTCCCGGGAGAGGAAGGACACTTCCCGCGAAGACGTAGGAATTTCCCGCCAACGCACGGCCGCCAGTACGACGGCCCCCACCAGAAAGAAGAACAGGTAAACGAGCAGCTGTCCGGACAGTCCCAGGTCGGTGAAGGAGTGTACGGACGACTCTCCCAAAATGCCGCTTCGGGTCAGGAAGGTGGAGTACAGGATCAGCACAAAGACGGTGATCACCAGGATGATTGACGACTTAAGCGCCGTCTGGCTGTTCCGGTATGCGTTCATCGTGTGGATCGCCCCCACCAGGATCAGCCAGGGAACATAGACTGCGTTTTCAACAGGGTCCCAGTTCCAGTATCCGCCAAAGTTGAGTGTCTCATACGCCCAATATCCTCCCATGAGAATGCCCAGTCCCAGGATACCGGCCGCGAAAATCGCCCACGGCAATGTGGGTCGTATCCACTCCCGGTATCGTTTTAGCCAGAGACCGGCCATACAGTAGGAGAACGGTATCAGCGTTGCTGCAAATCCGAGGAAGAGGGTTGGCGGGTGAATAACCATCCAATAGTTCTGAAGCAAGGGGTTCAACCCGTTGCCATCCCTGGGGATGAACTCCGGATCCATCTTGAAAACAGGCGCATCGTGCATGACCTCCCGAAGCAAAATGAACGGCGAGCTTCCGATCTTGACATCGATACCCGGCAATACTACGCCAAGGATCATGGACGCCAGGAAGGCCTGTACGAGGGCAAACACGGTCATGACGGGCCCTTCCCAAAAGCGGTTGGTGTGGATGAGTACGATTCCCAATATCGCCTGCCAGAACATCCAGAGCATGAAGCTACCCTCCTGTCCATTCCAGAACGTGGAGATCAGGTAGTGCGTGGGAAGGCTACGATCCGAATAGTTGAAGGCGTAGTAGTATTCGAAGTAATGGCGGGATATGATGATGAAGAGGCAGACGACGATGCCGATGACTGATGCGGCGTGTATATAGAACCCTGTGCGGCCGTTTACCAGCCATTGACGCTTCTTCTCGGGGTCGGTTATTGTGGTTGCTCTGAAGTAACTGAAGACAGTAACCAGCGAAGCGACGAATGCCAGGATAACAAAAAAGTGACCCAGGTCACCTATGAAATAATGCATCATTTCTTTTGCTCACTACCCCCCTTTTAACACCCACCACCATCACCCGCTATTCAAGGTCACCTACCGGAAGTCAGCTTGGCTGGCTCCTGGTATTTGGACGGGCACTTCAGCAGGATTTTATCCGCCACGAAGGTGTCGTCCTTGTAGCGTCCTACGACCACCACCTTTTCTGACTTGGTGAAGTCGGTAGGCATGGGCTCATTGTATTGTACCTGCTGCTCTTTTCCATTTTCGTCGACCATGACAAAAGAGAACGACACCCTATCCGCGCCGGGAGTAATGCCCGTCACGTGTCCCTCGCCGTCCTTTTTCAGTTCGCCAATGACGTGGAGACTGTGCGTTCGTCCGGCCTCCGCTTGTGCCAGGGCCTCGTCAAACGTAACGTAGGTGCTGGTATCGCCCGCGCTCATGATAATCACCCCAACAGCGACCGCGATGGCGGCGATAAGAAGAATATGCGAGATTTTCATGGTTTTCGGAGGCAAAATTACGGCAAAAAGCCCACACTGTCAGGCCGCCGACGGAAAAACGTCGAATCCTCTCAGGAGGTTCTGTTCCCCCGTTCCTTTTCGAGTTTCGCGATCTTTTTGTCGAGCATGAACAGGTAAACCAACATGCCCGCAAGGACGATCAGGATGATGCCTACAACCACGTAGATTTTGCCCTCGGCACGCATGGTGTCTGCCATTTCGACCTGCTCCTGCGCTCGGGCGACAGCCGCTGCCAGGAGGCATACCAGGGTGAGGATGTATTTCATGTTATGAAGTGGTATCGATTAGTAGCAGTTTGCGAACTCTCACTCTGAGGGTGGCGATCCAGTAGCCGACAAGAAACCAGCCCACGACAGCAGGGTAGAAAACGATGCGCATGGAGGAATCAAGGTCGTAGGCATTGAAGCCCGGATTGCCGCCGCTGCCGGGATGCATGGAACTCTGCATCCGCGGAATAATAAAGATGAGGGGGATCATTGCCGCAAATGCAAACAGGTTATAAACGGCACTGAGACGCGCCCGCTGTTCCTGGTTTTCCAGTGAACCGCGGAGCACGAAATAAGCAAGGTACACAAGCAGCGTTATGGCAGCGCCATTCTGCTTGGGGTCGCCATGCCAGAAGGCACCCCAGGTGTAGCGTGCCCAGAGCATACCCGTCAGCAAGCCCATGACTCCGAAGGCAGTGCCTACATGGGCAAATTCCACCGATCGGACGTCGTGCTCTTCCCGTGGATTGGCCAGGTACAGCACTGCATAGAATATCGACAGGCAGTACAGCAGGATCATTCCGAACCACATGGGCACGTGAAAATACAATGCCCGGATAGACTCATTCAGAATGTTCAGCCGGGGTACGTCGAACAGAAGGCCCGCAGTATGTGTGTACACCAGCAGGACGACCGCCGTAACCTTCATCCACCGCTTCATGAATTTCCCAAAATGAATTAACCCGAGTAAAGAATATGATCCGGGGTACGATTTCTTAGCTCCGCCAAATATAGGGGAACAACAGATAGGACAGGGCACCCGATATCAGATTTATTGCCAGCAGGTTCAGCATTTCATCGCGGCTTGCTGAAGCGTCCAGGCCGTCGAGAGCGTTTTTGGTAATGCGGATGGCCATGAGCAGGATGCCGATCAATACGGGAAAACTCAGGACGGCCATGAGCACGTGGCTGTTCCTCGCCTTGGCGGCTATGCCCGAAATCAAACTCAGGGAAGCGGAAAAGCCCAGGCAGGTGAGGGCAAGGCCGGCGAGGAAAACGCCTTGATCCGCCACAGGATTGTCGATAAAAAGAGCGAATAGTCCGTACCCTACAAGTGCCAGCAGCAGGCAGAGGATAAAGTTATAAATGATCCTGGAAATTATGATCTCGTGAGCGCCCGCAGTCATGTAAAGGTAAATCAACGCGCCCGGCTTTTCACCGATGAAACTTTTGGCAACGGTATTTACTGCCGAGAACAGGATCACGAGCCAGAACAGGGCGGACCACGTCGCGGGGCTTATGACGTTTACCCGGAGATTGAAGGTGATGTAACAGATAAACACCAGGCTGAAGAGGTACAAGCCGATGCCCGAGATCACCGATTTTCTGCGGAGCTCCAGCATGAACTCCTTCCTAAGCAAGATGACCAGGTTATTCATCCCTTTGGGCCACCAACCAAGTATAGCGGAAGCCAATGATAAGTAGGAAGACGATAATGCCCCCTACAAATCCACCCACCAGAAGCAGTGAAAGCCTGGGGCTGATCGGCCTGTTCAGGGGAATAAATCCCTCCACAACTTGAACGCTGTTTACTAACCTCAACTTCTCTTCCAACTCGAGTTTTTCCTTTACCAGCTGGACCGTTCGCGCATACGCTTCCGATGGGTTCATCATAACCACACCTTGCGGCGAACTGTAGGCCCCTTGCAGAATTCTCTGCTTCACGGCTTCGAGCTTTTCTATTTCCTCCGCAACCCGGGCGATGAGCTCCTGGTAAGTCCGCTTTTTCTCGTCCGTGCGGACCTTTACAAAGTCGTTGCCTGCGATATACTCCACGATGCCCGCCTCCAAATCAGGAAGGATAGCGTTATCCGTTACTCGGACGGTGACTACGATGGCCCACCGATCAACCTCGGGCACGGCGCCTTCCAGCGCACCCTCCATGTTGACCTTCCGGAGGGCAGCAGCCTGTTCCACAGTGAGCTTCAAACGATTGGCCAGCGCGCTGGAGTTTCCATCGCGCACGAGCGCGTTAAGGTTCTCAGCCAATTCCTGGCAGTATGATTCTGTAAGAATGGATGAATAAATCATCATCCGGCTTTCGTATACCCTCGGCGAAGTGAACCAAAGCCACACAGCAAAGCCGATCGATAACGCAAGGCAGATCGTGATGAGCAACGCGTGCCGCTTGAGCGCCCGGATGGATTTTGCCAACAACTCGACAAGATCGATTTCTTCGTAGCGTGTTTGCTTCATGCGCGGGCGGGCACTGGATTGCGTTAAATCAGCGCTAAATTATTACTTTTGCCTGCTTTTCATATCATTTTTTCAGATCCAGACCTTAAATGCCGTCCAAAAAAAGAATTTTAGTTACAGGTGCAGCGGGGTTCATCGGCTTTCATCTAAGCAGGAAACTGTGCGGCCTGGATAACCTGGTTACGGGCATCGACAACCTGAACGACTACTACGATCCCAACCTCAAGCAGGCCAGACTGGATCTGTTGAAACGGGAGCCAGGCTTCGACTTCAGGCCGATTGACCTGACCGATCGCGAGAGTCTGTATCGGCTCTTTGCGGAAAAGCATTTTCAGGTCGTGGTCAATCTGGCGGCTCAGGCAGGCGTGCGGTATTCCCTCGTAAATCCTCATGCGTACCTGGAAAGCAACATGCATGGATTCCTCAACGTTCTTGAAGCCTGTCGCCATAACCCGGTAGAGCACCTCGTATACGCGTCGTCAAGTTCGGTGTATGGCGCCAACAGGGCCATGCCGTTTTCGGTACATCACAATGTCGACCATCCCATTTCGTTGTATGCCGCATCGAAAAAGGCAAATGAACTGATGGCCCATACTTATTCTGCCCTATACGGAATGCCAACTACCGGGCTTCGGTTTTTCACCGTCTACGGGCCGTACGGACGTCCCGATATGGCGCTGTTCATATTCACCAAGGCTATCCTGGAGGGAAAACCCATAAACGTTTACAACCACGGAAAGATGAGCCGCGACTTCACCTATGTCGACGACATCGTCGAATCGATCGCGCGACTCATCGAAAAACCGCCGGCACCCAACCCCGACTGGGATCCCAAAGCACCTGATCCAGCCTCGAGCTTTGCTCCGTATCGTATTTACAATATCGGCAATAACCAGCCCGTCCCGCTTATTCGCTTTATAGAGATCATAGAACAAAGGCTCGGCAAAAAAGCAATACGCCAGAACATGGATCTGCAGGACGGTGATGTGCCAGAAACCTATGCCGATGTTGAGGATCTATTTAAGGCAGTCGACTTTCGGCCTTCCACGCCGATCGAAACCGGCGTGGGCCGGTTCATTGACTGGTACAAAGAATACTATAACGTAAAACAGAATGGATAAAATTGGAATCATCGGCCTGGGATATGTAGGCCTTCCGTTAGCTGTAGAGTTCGGCAAGGTCCTGGATGTCGTGGGCTTCGACATAAACCAAACGCGCATCGACGAGCTAAAAGCCGGACACGATCGAACCCGTGAAGTTGAACCCGCAGAACTTGCCGAAGCAAAAAAGCTGACGTTCACTTCAGACAAAGAAGACCTGCGGACTGTAAACATCTTCATCGTCACCGTTCCCACACCTGTTGATGAATTCAAGAAGCCGGACCTGACACCGCTTATCAGTGCCAGCAAAACCGTAGGAACAGTGCTCAAGAAGGGTGATATCGTGATATACGAGTCCACCGTATTTCCAGGCTGCACCGAAGAGGTATGCGTGCCCGAACTGGAACGCACAAGCGGTTTGAAATTCAACAGCGATTTTTTCTGCGGTTATTCACCGGAACGCATCAATCCCGGCGACAAAGAACGGCGCGTCGCCAACATCAAGAAAGTCACCAGCGGCAGCACGCCTGAAATCGCGGAGCGCGTCGACCAGCTGTACCGAAAAATTATCAAGGCGGGAACCCACAAGGCTTCGTCATTGAAAGTGGCGGAAGCCGCCAAGGTGATTGAAAATTCCCAGCGCGACATCAACATCGCGTTCGTCAACGAATTGGCGATGATCTTCGAAAAAGTGGGGATTGATACCACAGAGGTGCTGGAGGCTGCCGGTACGAAATGGAATTTTCTGCCTTTTAAGCCCGGACTTGTCGGCGGCCACTGCATCGGGGTGGATCCATATTACCTTACCTACAAGGCCGAAGGTCTTGGATACCGGCCGGAAGTGATCCTGTCAGGACGTAGGATCAACGATAACATGGGAATTCACATCGCCACATGCGTAGTAAAGCTAATGGCCCGAAAGGACCTGCCGATCAACAAGTCTGAAATCCTGGTGCTGGGCATCACCTTTAAGGAAAACTGTCCGGATATCAGGAACAGCCGCGTGATCGACGTGATCCGTGAACTGCAAAGTTATGGCGCCACGGTCGAGGTATATGATCCGCTCGCCGACCGTAAGGAAGTCGAGCATGAGTACGGCCTGAAACTTCTGGAAAGGCCAACCAAGAAATATCACGCCATCGTCCTCGCCGTGAGCCACGAACATTTTTCGCGGCTGGACTGGGATTCCATTCGAAATCACAATACGATAATCTACGATGTGAAATCGTTTCTGGACCGCTCCGCTGTTACCGCCCGTTTGTAGAATCCCTACCTTCACATCATGGAGCCGATCAAAATGGTCGATCTTCACACGCAATACATGAAGATCAAGGACGACATTGACAGTGCCATCCAGGAGGTACTGCGCGAAACGGCCTTCATCCAGGGAAGACATGTCAGGGAGTTCGAGGCAGCACTCGCTGAATATATCGGCGCGCGCCATGTCATTTCCTGCGGCAATGGAACCGACGCACTCCAGATCGCGCTGATGGCCCTCGATGCCGAACCCGGCGATGAAGTCATTCTCCCCGTATTCACCTACGTGGCCACGGCTGAAGCTATCGCGCTGCTACGGCTAAAACCGGTGTTTGTCGACGTCGATCCGCGCACCTTTAATATCGATGTTCAGCAAGCAGTTGCAAAAGTTACCGATCGCACGAGGGCGATCGTCCCGGTACACCTCTTCGGTCAATGCGCGGACCTCACGCCCCTGATGACGATCGCGGAACAAAAAAATATCGCCATCATCGAAGATGCCGCACAATCGCTTGGCGCTCAATATGAATTCTCCGATGGAACGCGCCGCCACGCGGGCACCATTGGACAGATCGGGTGCACTTCCTTTTTTCCAACTAAGAATCTTGCATGCTTCGGCGATGGAGGAGCTATGTTCACCAGCGACGATGCTCTTGCGGAGAAACTGCGCATGACAGCCAACCACGGACAAAAGGTGAAGTATCATTATGATCTTGTCGGCGTGAACAGCCGGCTGGACACCCTGCAGGCGGCTATACTGAAAACAAAGCTTGCGCACCTGGAGGCCTACACCCGCGCGAGGCAGCAGGTGGCGCGTCATTATGACGAGGGCCTGCGCGAGGTTGACGCGTTGACACGTCCGTTCCGGGCTGCGAACTCGACCCACGTATTCAACCAGTACACTGTGCAGGTCGCCGACGGAAAGCGGGACGAACTGAAGGCGTATCTGAAGGAGAAGGGCGTGCCCTCTATGGTGTATTACCCTGTGCCGCTTCATTTTCAAAAAGCGTATAAGAGCGCGGGGTACGGCGCGGGCGACTTCCCCGAAGCGGAAAGGCTGTCCGAATCGGTTCTTTCACTTCCCGTCCACACGGAGATGACAACAGATCAATTGGATTATATTTGCGACGTTGTGCGAAGCTTTTTCGGATCGTCATAAAATCACGAATTGCAGTTATTGACATGAAAGGCATTATCCTCGCGGGCGGATCAGGAACGCGGCTTTACCCTGCCACCCGGGCCGTATCCAAACAGTTGCTCCCGGTATACGACAAGCCGATGATTTATTATCCTTTGTCGGTGCTTATGCTCGCCAACATTCGCGAGGTACTGATCATCACCACACCCGACGACTTGCCGCTGTTCAAAAAACTCCTGGGGGACGGGTCCTGGATCGGGATTTCGATCTCTTACGCCGTGCAGCCCAAACCAGAAGGACTCGCGCAAGCCTTTCTGATCGGCCGCGATTTCATTGCCGGTCAACCTTGCGCGCTGATTCTCGGCGACAACATATTCTACGGATACAGTCTTTCAAACCAGGTAGAGGAAGCAGCCCGCATTCGCGAAGGGGCGATCGTCTTCGGATACTATGTAAACGACCCGGAGCGTTACGGCGTCGTGGAATTTGACGACGAGGGGCGCGTGATCTCCATCGAAGAAAAACCGGAGAACCCCCGATCAAGTTATGCGGTCACCGGCCTTTACTTCTACGACGACACCGTTGTTGAAAAGGCCGAGCGGGTGAAACCCTCACGCCGTGGTGAACTGGAAATCACCGATCTCAACCGGCTTTATCTCGAAGAAAAAAAGCTGACGGTGAAGTTACTCGGTCGGGGCATGGCCTGGCTCGATACGGGTACCCACCAGTCGCTACTTGCCGCGAGCAACTTTGTCGAGTCCATCGAAGAACGACAGGGTCTCAAGATTGCCTGTGTTGAAGAAATCGCCTACCGGAAGGGTTACATTACCGCGGCGCAGCTCGAGGAACTGGCGAACCCGCTGCTGAAGAATTCTTACGGCGCCTACCTGCTGAAGTTGCTGCGGGAAAAGGATCCGTTTCAGGCTCCGAAAAAAAACTGATGCCGATATGAAGCGAGCGCAGGTCCTGGTCACGGGCGCCAATGGTCAGTTGGGCAATGAACTTCGCGAACTGAGCGGAGACATTGACAACGTCGGATTCACATTTGTCGACATCGACGAGATGGATCTCACACACGAGGATTCCATCCGCAGCTATTTCGAAGGCAAGTCGTTCGATTTCATCGTTAACGCGGCTGCCTTCACACAGGTTGACGAGGCTGAAAGCAAGGAGGAGGTGGCATTCGCAATCAATGCCGGGGCGCTTTCGGTATTATGTGACATCTGCCGTCGAAGCGGTACGCGCCTGATCCACATTTCAACGGACTACGTCTTCGATGGGCAGAGCTGCGTTCCGATACGAGAGTCAGACACACCTAATCCACAATCCGCCTACGGGCGCTCGAAGTACGAAGGTGAACGAATTGTGCTGGAGCAGCTTCCGGATGCTTACGTGATTCGCACGTCGTGGCTGTACTCTTCGTTTGGGAAAAATTTTGTGAAGACCATTTCACGACTCGCAAGCGAACGGGATTCCCTCAATGTTGTCGCGGACCAGGTCGGTTCCCCGACCTATGCACACGACCTTGCGCAGGCGATAATCGCCGTGATGCAGGCGGCACACGAGCGGCGTGTCGACGTCCCGGGCATTTATCACTATGCTAACGAAGGTGTCGCGTCGTGGTACGACCTCGCCTGTGCTATTGTCAGGATAAGAGAATATCAGTGCGTGGTCCATCCCATCCGCACCGAGGAGTATCCGCTTGCTGCACAGCGCCCCGCGTACAGTGTGCTGGACAAGCGAAAGATTCGTTCGACGTTCGACATTGAAATTCCGAGCTGGTATGATGCGCTCATGCGGTGCCTCGGGAAACCTTCTATGTGATCCCTGCGTGCCTTATGTCTTATGTGGTTCAAGCCCTACAGTTCAATTAATTTCCCGTAATTCACGCCTATGAGTGAAGAAAAGTCCTACTTCGCGCATGAGACAGCGGTCATCGATCCCGGGTGTGTGATCGGGACGGGAACCAAAATATGGCATTTCTCGCACATCATGACAGGCTGTACCATTGGCGAGAACTGCAATATTGGTCAGAACGTCGTCGTTTCTCCTGAAGTAGTCCTGGGCAATAACGTGAAGGTTCAAAACAACGTCTCGATCTATACCGGTGTTACTTGCGATGACGACGTATTCCTGGGGCCTTCCATGGTATTCACGAATGTGCTCAACCCAAGGAGCGCCATTAACCGCAGATCGGAGTTTGCCCGGACGCATGTGGGTAAAGGTGCGACTATTGGCGCTAACGCGACGATCGTCTGCGGCAACGATATCGGCAAGTACGCGTTCATAGGAGCCGGCGCCGTGGTTACGCGCTCCGTCCCCGACTATGCCCTCGTCGTGGGAAACCCGGCAAAGCAAACAGGTTGGATGAGTGAGGCAGGACACAAGCTGAAATTTGACGAGAGCGGCATGGCTATATGTCCCGAGCGCGGCGACCGTTACCAGTTGAAAGACGGCAGTGTATCACGAGTATCATGAAGGGATTTGGATGACCAGGCGATGGACAAGCAGCGGTTGAAACAGCCCAAGGAAAACAACGCCCCGGTATACGTTGAGCGTGGACTCGAAGCACGACGCAACTAAAAACAAGAGGAGCACAGCCATCAGCAGTGAATCGCGATAGTGCCAGGCCATTCGAAACGAGTGCACGAAAAAAACCACTAGTATGGCAATTCCGATTATGCCGTGGTTTAGCATGCTGCTAAGGAACTCATTGTGGGCATTGTAGCGGTTTTCGAAGCTCTTTACGAATCCGCCTTGCCGATAGCAGCCAATTAACTGCTCCACTTCAGCTCCGGTACCATAGCCAAAGACAGGCCGCTCCCCTATCAACTCCAACGCACACTTCCAGGAGTGAAGATGCAGACTTGTTGAATTGTCGGGGTGGTATTCGTTCCAGTATTGTTTAAGATTTCGAATCTGGTCAGCGAAACGGTACTGGAAATTAGGCATTAGGGCGAAAGCGGTGGCTATGAAGCCGATTAATCCAATGATCGCGAACGTTACAGGAACGTATTTGCGCCTGATCATCCAATACTTGTGAATGATCAGGGCCATTGCTCCGACGCTAAACCCAATCAAAGCGCCCCGTGAAAGGAGCAGGAGGTTGATACAGACAAAAAAGAAAGCGAGGACAATCGAGATGGCAATCCACGTGCGGCTGGTCGCATTCCCGAGGTTGTCAATCAGAAAAAATATGCAAAGTGACGCGAATAATGAGAGGTACGTCGGATGAATATCCAGGGGAGCAGTAAAATTAGTGGTCTGATACTGATTCCCCGAGACGAATTCCAGGAAACCATGGCCCTGACTAATCGCGTTGATTACAGCATGACAAAGCAGTATCAGGCAAATAGCGAAGACAGACACCAGGAACATTCTGAATATCGTTTTCGTCGCATGATCAGAAAGTCCACTCAACAGGATCATCGGGGGCAGAACAAGAAGTGACGATTTTGTCTCCAATTCCCTGAAAGCATCCATTGGTTCTGTGGTGTACGCCAGTCCGATAATTTGAATAGCATACAAAGTCGCGAATGCAAGGACGTTGCGTTTCAGCAGTGGATCCGCGAATGAGTCAGCTATCGTGCGAGGTTGCAATAACCAGAGCAGTCCAGCAACTATTACGATAGGCGTATACATTCTCGGTGAAAAGGGAAAGGCCATCGCAGCCGCCCCGATTGTTATCGGGTATAGTTGTCGAGGGATATCCTTCGCATGCTGTCGCAAAGTATGGATAGATAGTTTGTTTATATTTGCGAGACTCAGCTCAAAATAAATGAAAAATTTTGCTTTAATAGGAGTGGCAGGTTTTGTCGCTCCCAGGCATTTGAGAGCGATAAAGGACACTGGCAATAATCTTGTCGCCGCGCTTGACAAGTTCGATCAGGTCGGTGTCCTGGATTCATACTTCCCGAACGCAGATTTCTTTACCGAATTTGAGCGCTTTGATCGTCACCTGGACAAGCTAAGAAGAAAAGGGGCAAAGGTCGACTACGTGAGCATCTGCACACCTAATTATCTTCATGACTCTCACATCCGATTCGCACTTCGGCATGGTGCCGATGCAATTTGCGAAAAGCCTTTGGTCCTGAATCCGTGGAATGTTGACGCGCTGGCGGAAATTGAAAAGGAAACCGGCCGGAAAATCAATACGATTCTTCAATTGAGACTTCACAAGAGTATAATTGCTCTTAAAGAAAGAGTGGACAACACGGCGCCCGGACAGGTTTACGACGTAGATCTTTCCTACATAACTTCCCGCGGCAAGTGGTACATGATCAGTTGGAAGGGAGATGGCGCAAAGTCGGGTGGTGTGGCTACCAATATTGGGATTCACTTTTTTGATATGCTGATTTGGATTTTTGGCCGAGTCAAAAAATTAGAAGTGCACGTTTCCCAGCCTGATACTATGGCCGGTTATGTCGAGCTTGAGAAGGCCAGGGTGCGCTGGTTTCTCAGCATCAATCCCCAGTACCTTCCAGACGAGGCGATCAGACAAGGAAAAAGAACGTACAGGTCTGTCAGGATGGGTTCGGAAGAAATTGAATTCAGCGAGGGATTTACCGATTTGCATACAGATAGTTACCGGATGATACTCGATGGAGCGGGCTTTGGATTGATGGAAGCAAGGCCTTCCATTGAACTCGCTCATGACATCCGCGAGGCGCACATTACCGAAGTGCGGGAAAATGCTCATCCTTTCGTCGCTACGCACTTTTGAGGTCCGGTGTCGGTTCCCATTTTTTTCAAGACTGAGGTTATTAGTAGGGTCTATTAGGCCGTAAAAGTAAAGAGAGCAAGATGTGTGGAATTATCGGTATAGTTTCTCCTTCCGTTGACATAGACGATGTCAAAACCGGGCTTGCCGGGATCAGGTATCGTGGACCCGATCACACGCAGCTCATGCAGGATGGCAACACGATACTGGGGCACAACAGACTCTCAATTATCGACCTTGACGCCCGGTCGCACCAGCCCTTTCAATCAGCCGACAAACGATTTGCCATCGTCTTCAACGGTGAGATCTACAACTTCCGGGAAATACGGAAGGACCTTGTAACGCTTGGGTACAAGTTCAGGACAGAATCCGACACGGAAGTCATCCTGGCAAGCTACGCGGAATGGGGTACTCGCTGCTTTATAAAATTCCATGGCATGTTCGCGTTGGCGATCTATGATAACCAGCGCAAGGAAATCATTCTTGTGAGGGACCGCTTTGGAGAAAAGCCGCTGTTCTATTCCCTGACGGGCGGGACTTTTGCATTTTGCTCCGAATTAAACCCGTTCCGGCACCTGATAAAGAAACTCAAAACTGATACTTGTTCACTCATCGACTTCCTCCATCTTGGATTTATCCCTGCCCCGAGGACAATTTACCAGGAGGTAAAGAAATTGCTCCCCGGTCATTTCCTGAAATTCTCCTGCGTGGAGAACAAGATTGTCGCCATGAGTCAATATTTCGACCTTCGTTTTCCCGAGGCATTCAGCAACACTAGTCGCGAAAAACTGAAAGAAATGTTCCAGCACACAGGTGAGGGGGTGGCATCAGAAATATCTGTGTCGGACGTTTCCCTGGGTGCATTTCTAAGTGGTGGAGTTGACTCCGCAGGATCAGTATATTTTCTCAAGAGTGCGAATCAGGACCTTGAGACCTTCACTGCAGGGTTTAGCCATGAAGAGTTCGATGAATCTGGCTATGCCTCAGTCACGGCCCGCCACCTCGATGTCAAGAATATTAACAGAAGCGTCCATCAGGACGATTTTGTTTCGGAGTACCAGACTATGGTGGAGCACTACGGCGAACCTCATAACGATTTTTCCTTCATCCCTACCCACTTGATTTGTAGGGAAGCCGCAAAACACCATACCGTCATGATCTCCGGCGACGGAGCCGACGAACTATTTTGCGGCTATCCCCGGTACCACAAGCTGAGGTGGTATGCTTCCGCTCCAGGTCTCGTACCTTTATTAAAATTGGGGTCTTCCGTCTTTAATTTGTTACCCATACATTCCAATTTGAGGAACCAGGCGCAACTGGTCGGGCTCAATGAAGTGGATTTCTACCTCACTATTATGAGCAAGGCTTTCCAACCAAGAGAAATCGACCTCATTGCCGGCCCGGTCCTCAAAGAACATCTCACTCACTACAGCACGAGGGACGTCATTCGGGATCAACTCAAGAATTGCCCGGACTATGGTATCCTGCAGAAGCTGCGCTACCTGGACATAAAGCTGACTCTTGCCGACGATATGCTGGTTAAGGTTGACAGAGCAAGCATGGCAAACTCTATTGAAGTCCGGCCCTTCTATCTTCACCCCCTCATTGCCGACTTTGCCTTCAATCTGTCCGTCAATGACCTTGTCACCTTCAGGGAAGACAAGTATTTTCTTAAGATGTTCTTTTCAGACAAACTTCCCCGGCAAAATGTCTTCAGAAAAAAGATGGGCTTCGTCTTTCCACTGAAAGAATTGATAACCGGCCCGCTTAAACCATTTTTTGAAGATTGTATCCGTCACCTTCCCGAAGAACTAATCGACAAAAAATACATTTCCACGATTCTCGCCAATCACGTCAAAGGCGGTCGGAATTATACGCCCCAGCTTAACAGCCTTATGAACCTGGGGCTATGGATCAACCGTTACGGATAACCGCCCCATCCCGACCCAGGAGTTGCAGGTACGTGCTTTCCTCAAGTTTGATTGTGACTTCCGGTTGAAATGCATCCTTGACAAATGAATACGCATTCGAGACAATGCGTTCTCTTGTCTCGCCCGAATCCATGATTTTTATCATTTTGTCGGCGAGGTCGGCAGGATTTCCCAACTCGTATAAAAGCCCGGTTTCGCCGTGTCGGATGAGTTCCGGATTGCCTCCGGAATCAGAGGCTATAACAGGAACTTTGAGATACTGACTCTCGAATATTCCGCGCGACAGCGGCTCACCTTCCGTGCACAACAGGACACAATTCAGGAGTGACGTTGCCTCGAATATCGGTGCGAGAAAACCCGTAAAAACAAAATGATGCTCCAGGTTATAAGTCTTAATCGCCCTGATCAATTCTTCCTTATACGCATTTCCCCCCGATACGGGTACGTTCCCAATGAAAAGCACTTTGAAATGATCTCTCTTGTCGGCAAGGATCCTAACTGCCTCAACGATTTCTCCCAATCTTTTAAATGGCTCTATCCTTCCTATCGCGCCAAAGTAGAAGCATCCACTTTCGGCAAAATATTTCTGTCTAAGATCCTCCACCAGGCTGTTGTTGAGGTCATAGGCTGCAAACAACGGATTGTACACTACCTTGACCTTATCGTCGTTCCCGAATCGCTGGAAGTATGTCTTCTTTACGTAATGGGAATTTGCCAGGATCAGATCGCAATTCCGATAAATTACTCTATCGATAAAGCCATGGCAGTTGACTATGATCCCTAAGCGTGATCTGAAAATTACCGGTTGCCGAATCACCTTTCTGAGAATTGCTGCGATCAGTCCAACTTTAAAAGTGTTAGCATGGATCAAATCGCAATCGTGCCGGAGGACGAGATACCCAAGCTTTAAGGTCACAAAAGGCACCAGGAATATTTCCAGAAATCTCGTGTTGCCGTAGTTGATTTCGACAAATTCGACGCCAATCTTCTTCAATTCTTCCTTGAACCGAACCGCCTTCCTGTCGACAACTACAACTGGCTTGAAATTTCGCTTGTCCAATCTTGACAAGAGTGCCAGGAGGCTCTTCTGGCCCCCCGAGAAATCAGCAGAGTTGTCCAGATAAAAAATCTTAATTGCGCTGTCAGGCATTTTCTTGCTTTGTCGCTTCAAACATATAGCATTGTGCCAGGTGCCCCAGGGGTGTTATGAGAAGCGCGTTATCCAAAAAAGTATACAGGGCAGCCGGAATTCTGCCGTCGAATGAGGTACTCCTGTGGATGTTATAAGGCAGCAAATTGTAGCGGCCAATTTTTTCTATCGTAAGACCGGATTTCGTCGCGAGATCCCTGATAGCCCTGCCGTCAAACTTTCTCGTATGCAAATAGAAAGTACTCTTACTGGTCGCAAACAGACCTTTTATAAATTCTATCCACGTATAACGGTTAGGCAAATGATAACAAAAGAAGCGTCCGCCGGATCGCAATACCCTGCTGATCTCCCGCATGGATAGCAATTGATCGCCTCCGGTCTCATGAACATGTTCTAATACGCCCACCGAAAACACGAAATCAAAAGACTCGTCGGGAAACGGTAGCTCACTCGGGTTAGAGAGTTCGGCACGTTCGCCATCCACATACTCCAGCCTGGGAAGAAATTTGCGAGCAGCGTCAATTGCATCCCAACCGTACCCATACGAAATGACATTCGAAAATCCTTGTTGGTAGAGGTAATACGAAAACCAACCGTTGCCGCAACCCCAATCCAGGATCCTTAATTGCTTGTTCGCGATGTTTCCAACATATTTAAATAGTCGTTCGTATTGACACAGACCCGTCAGGGTACTGAAATGATAGAACGCTTTCATGACATCGGCGTGTCGCAATAAGTGATCGTAAAAAGCGGCGGAATTTCTGATACCCATCGACTAGCCTGCTCTGGTAGATTGCACCGCATCTGCGGTTCTAATCTTAAAATATGAAACAAAAAAGACGAAGTATACAATTGCAAAATAGAAATCGGTTTGGAACGTGTTGCCGGCAAGAGCGCTGCTGGCAAACCATCCCGGCACAAATATCCGGATGCCGTACATAAAAGGGGCGAACTCCGAATCTGACCGCGAATTCCATTTAGACAAATACCATACGAAATAAAAGTGTAGTGCCACTACCAGAACCGCGAGGAGCCCTGACGCAAACAGTGTCGTGGGGACCAACCCTTCGAGATGATCATACCCAATGGCTTCCTTGATATAGGCCTCCCCGTTTCCTGAGCCCCATAGCAGTGTGATGGGATGGTCCTCCATGTATTGCATACCCGCTCTGAGCATTTTCACCCGCGTACCAATACTGGAGTCTTCCGTAAAAGAGAAGTTTGTGATTTTCGTTATGGTACCGAAGCTGCTCAGTGTCTTCGTTGCATTGAATGCAACGATCGCCAGACAAAAAACGGCGGTTATGATCGCCAGGCGAGCGATTACTACAGGCCGGAGATTCAAGAAAAAATAGTAAGCAAATCCAATTACGAGAGTTAGTATGCCTGCTCTGGAGTAAGTCAGCAATTCCGCACCAAGTAATATCAGGATTACAACCAAGTACCTGGTTTTGTGGAAGAATTTGTAAAGCGAAAAAAAAACAAGAACAAGAAAGGCAAGAAACACACCCATAGACACCGACGTCGATCCAACCAGGTTCAGGTTCCCATTGAGGTCAATGGCGTAACTTGTCAGACCAATGAGCCGGTACCGGTTGTCATACCCCCAGGCATAATCACTTGCACTCATGGGTGCGAATATCATATGGTATACGACATAAAGCCCGCTCAAAACAACGAACAAGACCTGGAAATTTAATACCCTCATCAGATCGCTGAATGAGTATTCCCGATACAGGTAATAGGGAATGACCAGGAAAAGAAGAAAAAATGTAAACTTGAGCAGCCTGAAAAAAGAAGTTGTGTCGAAAAATCCAAAATTAATTAACCCCACAAGGAAGGTCAGGACACCCAAGACCATGAATATGGTGTAGGTAGTAATCACCGGTGAACTCGCAAATATCCTTCCCCGTGCAATCAGCAAGCCGAACAACAGGATATTCACGAAATCGAACAAATAAAACTGTCCGAAGCCGAAATCGATCTTTGGCAGGAAAATATTCAGGCAGAGGAATAAGATGTAGTATCGTGCAATAAGCTTCGTCACCAATGGAATGCCGGGCGCTGTTTTGTGCGAAATTTAGTATTTTTCCGTCGAATCAAAGAACTTCAAAACCAGTCACTTAGAGCACCTGTATGGTAACGCTAAGTACGATCTACAAGGCTCTTTACAAATGCAGTTGACAGAGGGTTCAGGCAAGCCGACGATGGTCGAGAAGGTTCTGATCTCGATATTCATTATTACCATAACGGCTAAGATTCAGATCAACTCTATCGCCATTGGGTTACTTGCCGTGTGGTGGCTGGTAGCCGGGCGTTACAAATTATCGTTTGCCGTTCTCAAGAATTCGAGATTGTTCCTGACGCTCCTGGCCTACTATCTCATGCATGTTGTCAGCTTGATGTATTCGAGCAATTTGCCTTATGGATTGCGCACGCTGGAGACAAAGAGTTCACTCATCGCCCTTCCCATCCTCCTCTGCGGCATCCGCTGGGACATCAGGCTCAGGAATTACACGCTGAAATTGTACCTGGTCACGGTGATAGTCACGACCCTCATAAGTCTCGTTTCTACAGTCATCCAATATGGATTCGACATGAGTGACCTAAGCTATTTTTCCTGGGTCCTTCCAATGACCATCGACCTGCCGGCAAACTATTATGCCCTTTTTGTCGTTTTCGCACTCGTCATTCTGATATTCGGCACGCTCAAATCCATTTTCCATATCAAGACACCACTCGTGATTGCTGGAGTCATCTACCTTTTGGTGTTCCTCGCCCTCTTGAGTTCGCGGGCATCCTTTTTTGCCTTTTTCATGATTCTCCTCATATACTCCGGCCGTCTGATATTCAGCGGGAAAAAAGAAGTCCGCAGAGCGGGCATAATCGCGACATTGATCACGTGCGTTCTCGCTGCAGTGCTTGTAGTAAGCGTTCCGTACCTGAGAGATCGGGTATCGCAGGTAGTCCGTGGACTCGACAACGATCCGCGCTACCCGGTCTTCAAATCCTGTGTGGAAGTCATTTCAACCTATCCTATATTTGGCGTAGGGATCGGGGATGTCCAGGATGTATTAAAGGAAACGTACAAGAAGCACAATTTTCAGGAGGCCTTGATGAACAATTATAACCCGCATAATGATCTGCTTCAGATACAGGTGACTACGGGGATAGTGGGAACCGCTCTGTTTCTTTTTCTCATTTTTCTAATGCTGCGATTTCTTTGGATTGAAAGAAATATCTTCATGATTTCGTTTGTTGTGTTGTATTTAAGTGCTTCAGTAAGCGAATCCGTTCTGGAAAGAAACAAAGGTGTAGTGTTCTTTGCCTTTTTTCTGACTGTGATTTTTATTCTTAAGCTAATGGTCCCCACCAACGGTACACCGATGCAACACCGACAGGAACTGTAATATTTGGCTCCGTTACAAAAAAAGACTTCGTCCAAGATGCTTAGGGTTCTTCAGGTTGGTCGTTATTTTCCCCCGCATGTGGGTGGGGTTGAAACGCTCGTATATAATCTTACTACCGGTCTAAATGCCAGAGGGATACAATGTGATGTGTTGTGCTCGAACAAGGACGCCGTTTACAAATTAGATGAATTCGATCGTTTCAAGGTACACCGCACCCGCTCCTACGGACAAGTATTGTCTGTTTCGGTAACACCCCAGCTCATTTCAAAATTCAGGAAAATCTCGTCTGAGTACGACATCATACATTTGCATCACCCAGATCCGATCGCCACCGTCGCGCTCTTTGTGGCGAAACCGTCGTGCAAAGTTGTTATTCACTGGCACAGCGACATCCTCAGGCAAAAGATTCCGCTGATACTCTTTAAGCCGTTGCAAAGCTGGATGCTAAATCGGGCAGACGCAATCATCGCCACAAGTCTCAACTACGCGATGGGGTCAACTCACCTTGAACCCTTCAGGGAAAAAATAAAGGTCATTCCAATCGGCATCGAGCCATTGCGGGGCAGCACAGGTGGGAAGAAGCAGCAAGCCCCCACAGCACAGGCTGGGCGGAAAAAGGTGGTGTTTTCCCTGGGGCGTTTGGTTTACTACAAGGGGTTCGAACAATTGATAGACGCGGCAGCCTTTCTCGATGACACCTATCATGTACTCATAGGGGGTACCGGGCCGCTCCGGCGCCGGCTGCAAAATCGCATCAACGCCAAGGGTCTCGGAGAAAGAGTCCACTTGCTGGGCGAAATTCCGCCTGAGGAACTGGCCGATTATTACGAACTGGCCGACGTCTTTTGCTTACCATCTACGTATAAAACAGAAGCTTTCGGCATCGTGCTCCTGGAGGCTATGTCATTCGGCAAACCGCTGGTTACAACGAACCTGCCTGACTCGGGAATCTCGTGGGTGAATCAGGACAACATTACTGGCTTCACAGTTCCCCCAAACGATGCAGAAAAATTGGCAGAGGCGATAAAAAAAATCGTCAATGATGAGCGTCTTGCCGGGCAGTTTTCGACAGCTGCGCGGGAACGCTTCTATGAAAAATTTACGTCGGACGCTATGGTTGAATCAACCGTCAAATTGTATGCATCACTAATGGGAACCGAAATGAAGCGTGAATTCGTCCCTAACAAATCTGCAACCTAGGCACCACCCTGCTACCCGGCTGTCCTTTTCCGGTGTAGTGCATATTGGCGTTTTAGCAAATCTTCGTACTGACCGATAATCCTTTCTAACCCGAATCTCTCCTTCGTAATCCTGATAATTCTTTCCTTATCCACGTTAAGGTACGCTCTTGATTTCAGCATGTTGCAAAGTTCATCTGGCGAACGAACCAGCCAGCCGTTTACCCCATCGATAATTATTTCATTGTGTCCCCCCGGTGACGCCCAGGCGACGACAGGCACGCCAAGCGCATTGGCTTCAAGTATAATGTTGGGGAAACCTTCATAATACGACCCCAACAAAAGGCAATCTGCCTGAGCAATGAAGCCGAATGGGCTTGGAATGGATCCGGCCAATTGTACTTTTGATCCCAGGGACGATTCAGCTATGATCCTCTCCAACGTCGGCCGCATCACACCTTCGCCGATGATTTTATACGAAAAGGGAAAGTCACAATTTTTCAGTGCGTGAAGGATACGGTCATACCCCTTTTCTTTTCTCAGCTGCCCAACGCTTATCAGACAACGGCCGTTTGGATCCCATTTTTCCGGCAATTCACCGCCCACCTTGATTAACGAAAAGTCGACCGGATTATTAATGACGGACATCTTCTTCTTATCCACGAAAAAGGTCTTGTTCAGGTCCTCCATCATGGCATTTGACTGACAAATGAAGTGATCAAACATGTGGTACGATGTTCTGAACATCACTTTAAACAGCCTGGGATACCGTTCGCCCTTCACGGATTCGCTTATGACACTCGATTCCCTGGCGATGAACAACGTCTTTCTCCTGAAGACCGGTATGATCAACGAGACCAGGAGGTTCAAGTGTCCAAAAGTTGTCATCACAATATCCGGAGAAAGCTTGCGGATGGCGGAGAATATCCTTCCGATCCCAAAAGCGGTTCTTGATAGATGGTAGGCAATAATCCGAATGTCATCCGGAAGCAGGTATTTCAACTCACCTTCATTTCTCAGCACAATCAAGGTTATGTCAAAATGAGTTCTGCTCAGGTTTCGAATCATGTGCAAAAAAACACGTTGCGATCCTCCGGCATCCAGAGAGGGCAAAACAAAAAGCAATTCAATCTTATCGGAACTCATCGCTATCCCTGGATCCAGCGTTCGTGCCACATTTGAAACATCAAGATGTACCAGAGTTTCTGGAAATTGAATTTCTTTCCCGTGAGGAAATCGTTCTTGATTTTCTCTACCGCTTTGGGAGCCAGGATGTTTTCCCTTCGGACTTTCTCTGAGTCCATGTAGTGCAATAGCAAGTCAAGGAGATCACCCCTGAGCCAGGATTCAATCGGTATTGAAAAACCCATCTTAGGGCGGTCCATAAGCCGGGCAGGAATATACCGGTGTGTTATTTCTTTTAAGAGATATTTGGAAACGCCGTCCCGGTATTTGAAATCGGAGGGTAGCTGTGCGACAAATTCAATGATGCGGTGATCCAGCAAAGGTTCCCGTCCTTCCAGGCTTGCAGACATGGTCGCCCTATCGACTTTTACAAGGATGTCGTCCGTAAGATAGGTTTTGAAGTAAATCGCCAGCAATGCATTCAAGGAATCGTTCTCGTTCAGGTCTACCGCGGCCGAAAAATCTGTTTCATAGTCATCCCGCACGGGTTCATTCAGCAATACACAAGCTTCTTCTCGTGTAAAAAATTCACTGAGTACCCTGTTAAAGTCCACGATCGTCTCGCTATCCAGCAACCCCGGAAGTTTGTTCAGACGATTCTCCAGGTTGTAAATGTTCCTTGAAAACAATTTTCCCGGTTGGTTGCGGATCCGGCCAATCATCGAACCCAGCAGTCTGCGTGCCGGTCCGGGGATCATCTTCATCCTCTTAAACAGTCTGAGGAAATAAAAAAGCTGACCATAACCGGCGAAGATTTCGTCGCCGGCATCAGCAGAAAGTGCCACTTTAACCTGCTGTGCGGCCAGTCTGCTTACCAGCGTCGTAGGTATGCCCGATGAATCACCAAAAGGCTCATCGTATATGTCCGGGAGACCCGGGAGGATATTCTTAGCCTCGTTGATGGAACAATAGTACTCCGTGTGATCCGTTTCAAGGTGCGTTGCTATAGCTTTCGCATAGTTCGCCTCGTTGTATTCCTGCTCATTGAATCCTATCGAAAAAGTCTTCAACCTTCCCCCGCCATGCCGCTGTAAAATAGCCGCAACAGTAGAGCTGTCGTATCCTCCACTCAAGAACACGCCCACAGGTACATCGGCAACCATCCTGTATTTGAACGCCGAGATCAGGATGCGTTCGGTTTCCTCCAAAGCCTCTTTAAAATCAATTTGGAGTTTAGGCTTGTTGTAGTAACTCAGCACATCCCAGTAGCAGCGCGCCTCAATCTTTCTGTCGCTCAACCTGAATTTCAGGAAGTACCCCGGGCGCAGTTTCCAGGTATTTGAAAAAATTGAATACGGTGCGGGGATGTACCCATACTGAAAGAACAGCTTCAGTGCCTTTTGATCAATAACCTTTTTGAAACCAGGAACAGCGTGGAAGGCTTTCAATTCGGAGCCGAAAAGAAATAGTCCGTTGTGAAAATAATAGTACAGTGGCTTAACGCCCGCCCGATCCCTTATGAGAATGATCTCCTGATTTTTCTCATCGTACATTACAAGGGCGAACATGCCGATGAATTTTTCGATGGAAGCGTCTCCCCACTGCCGGTACCCTTTTAGAATTACTTCGGTGTCGGAATGCGATTGAAATGAATGACCCAGCTCCTGAAGCTCTTTCCTGATCTCCTGGTAGTTGTATATTTCTCCGTTGAAAATGATGTGCAGCCCATCAAAGGACATGGGTTGATGCCCCAAAGGGGACAAATCGATTATGGAGAGGCGCCTGTGACCAAGACCAACAGTAGCATTTGCAGCGTTAAAGACTGAGGAACCGGCATCATCCGGCCCCCTGTGTGCCAACCGATCGGTCATAGCCTCGAGCACCTCCGAACGGGAAGCAGAAGAAAAATCACAAAAACCTGCTAAGCCACACATCTGCTCAAACCAAAATCTTGTATATCCAAGCGGTCATATCAAAAGCGGCAACCTAATAAAACCGACTGTATTTCTTTACAAAGTAGGACACCTGTTGCCTAAGCAATGACATCCGCTGACGAACCTTCCACCTATATAAAGCAACGCGATCCATCCCACGGTCCCTTGCATACTGGTAGGCACTTGTAATGCATTTATGATTCGCCCTGGCCGACTTGAGCGTCAGATTTTGAGAAAAATTACTCGTGTGATGGACCCAAACACCATACGGTTTCTTCACAAGTACGACCCGGCCATGCAGCGCCAATCGCAAGAACGATTCTATGTCGGAAGATGCGATATCCAACCTGTAGAAATCGATCGCAACGGCTTCCCTTCGGTTGAAAACCGTTGAAAGATGCGAAAAGTGCTTAAACCGGTGGAAGTTTAGAAAATATTTTTCACCATCGATCAGCAACATATCAGACGGGATATCGGGGTTATCTAGGACCAGTTTACCCTGCCTGTTGATATATTGACCGCCTTGAACGAATACAATATTCTGATCTGCCCGTGAACGAAGAATATCCACTACCTCTGAAATGAACTTTTCGTCGCA
>DASVCT010000159.1:0-23676 GCA_036381475.1 Cyclobacteriaceae bacterium | reverse complement strand
GACATGCTCGGCAACAGCCGAGACATGCGAATAGGTGAGGTCCTGGAATACGTTCACAAACTCCGCATCCATTGGAAAGTTGCGCTTCCGGAAAAAATCCAGGCCTCTCTTGCCGAGGGGCAGGATGGTGATGGTTCTTTGTTTTCGTTGCGCGCTGTACTGTTCGTCGATTACGCGCATCACCTCTTTGTAGACGTTGCTGTTGAACGAACCACACAGCCCGCGATCGGAACTGATCACGATAATAAGAATGTTGCGCTCGGGACGTACCTTATTATACCATCCGGGCTCCATGCCGTCCGTCGTGGAAAGGTTTTGCAGGATGGCCGTTAGCTTTTGGGCAAACGGACGCATCTGGAGCACCTTGTCCTGCGAACGGCGCAGCTTGGCGGCGGCCACCATCTTCATGGCCTTCGTGATCTGCTGCGTCGAGAGCACCGACCCGATCCTGTTTTTTACCTCCTTTAAGCTTGCCATGGCATTGCGGGCTTTCTACGGCGGATCAGGAATACCTGCCCGCCAGGTCTACCGCTACTTTCTTTATTGTTTCCAAATCCGAATCCTCCAGTTTCCCGGCGCGCAGATTGTCCATGACGTCCGTGTGTTGAGCGCGCATGATCTCGAGAAAATTACGTTCGAAATCCCGTACCTTGCTTACCGGCACGGAATCCATGAATCCACGGGTTGAGGCAGCAATAATGGCCACCTGTTCCTCTACCGGTACCGGCGAATACTGATCCTGCTTGAGGATTTCCACGTTGCGGCGACCACGTTCGATGGTGAGCTTCGTAGCGGCATCGAGATCCGAACCGAACTTCGCAAAGGCTTCCAGCTCACGGAATTGGGCCTGATCGAGTTTGAGCGTACCGGCCACCTTCTTCATGGACTTGATCTGGGCCGATCCACCCACCCGCGACACCGAAATACCCACGTTGATGGCCGGACGGATACCCGAGTTGAACAAGTTGGTTTCAAGGAATATCTGGCCGTCGGTGATAGAGATCACGTTCGTTGGGATATAGGCCGATACGTCGCCGGCCTGCGTCTCGATTATCGGAAGTGCCGTCAGCGAGCCGCCCCCTTTCACCATGTGTCGTATGGACGGAGGCAGGTCGTTCATCTTTTGGGCGATTTCGTCGTTGTTGATGATTTTCGCCGCGCGTTCGAGAAGGCGCGAGTGCAGGTAAAACACATCGCCCGGGTACGCTTCACGACCAGGAGGACGACGAAGCAGCAGCGAAACTTCACGGTAGGCCACAGCCTGTTTGGAAAGGTCGTCGTAAACCACCAGAGCCGGTCGGCCTGTGTCTCGGAAGAATTCTCCTATAGCTGCCCCCGTAAAAGGAGCGAAAAACTGCATCGGTGCGGGGTCGGATGCCGAGGCGGATACGATGATCGTATAAGGCATAGCACCGGCCTTCTCTAGGGCGGCAGCGACGCTCGCAACCGTAGAAGCCTTCTGGCCTATCGCCACGTAAATACAATAAACGGGCTTCCCTTTGGCGTAGAATTCACGCTGGTTGATAATCGTATCGATGGCAACCGCCGTTTTTCCTGTTTGTCGGTCGCCAATAATCAGCTCGCGCTGTCCGCGACCAATCGGAATCATGGAGTCTATGGCCTTGATACCCGTCTGGAGCGGTTCGTTCACCGGCTGACGATAGATAACGCCAGGAGCCTTGCGTTCGAGTGGCATTTCATAAAGGTCACCGGAAAGTGGTCCTTTGCCGTCGACCGGCTGGCCGAGGGTATCCACCACGCGGCCGAGCATTCCATCACCCACTTCAACGGATGCGATCTTGCCCGTGCGCCGTACCGTGTCTCCTTCATGAATGTCTTTTGAGTCGCCGAGCAACACCGCTCCGACATTGTCTTCTTCCAGGTTGAGGACGAGTGCCTTAAGGCCGTTCTCAAACTCCAGCAATTCACCCGCCTGAGCACGCGTGAGTCCGTAGATGCGGGCCACGCCGTCGCCCACGGTGAGGACGGTCCCCACTTCTTCCAACTCCGCATCCGTCCGCGCTTTCGACAGCTGCTCTCGCAGGATCGCTGATACTTCTTCCGGTCTTATTTCTGCCATGATAAATTCGCGTTCGTAGTATTCGCTATTGAATCAACTTCAAATTAAAATTCCTTGACATAGGGATTCTGGCTGAGCTGCGCCTTGAGTATCCCGAGTTTTCTGCGTAGCGAAGCATCCACTTGCTTGTCGCCCACCGTCAGAACAAACCCTCCGATCAGGTCGCTGTCGACGCGTTCGGCGAGTTCCACTTCCTTTTCGCCCGAAATGCTGCGGGCGATCTTATTGAACGTTTCGCGCAGCCCCGCATCAATCGGAACGGCAGTGACGACGGAAGCGTTCCCGATGCCCTTGTACCGGTTGTATGCACGGTGAAAGTCGCGCGCGATCTCGGGGAGCAGCGGCTCGCGATTCTTTCGCGTGATGATGTCGAAGATCGCCATGGTGAGGTCGCTCACCTTTCCCGAAAACAGCCGGTTGAGGATCTCCCGTTTCTTGTCATGCCGGATGACAGGATTCATCAGCATGAGTACAAAGTTCCGGTTCTCGCTGCACACCGAGTCGAATAGCATCATATCGCGATGCACCTCTTCCAGTCGGCCCTGTTCAATCGCCAGGTCGATAAGGGATTTGACGTAACGCGATGCTACTCTCGATGATGCCATCGGCTAATTCAGTTTCAATTCTTCCAGGTAGTTCCGGACCAGCTCCTTTTGCTCGTTGTCCGTAGAAAGATTTTTCTTCAGCAGCCGCTCGGCAATTTCCAGGGCAAATGATGCGACCTGGATCTTGACCTCCCGTAGCGCGGCCTGCTTTTCGACGTCGATCGCTGCGCGGGCGTCGGCAATGATCTTGTCTGCCGCATTCCGTGCTTCCTGCTGTGCCTCTTCTTTCATGCGGATGGCAACTTCCCTCGATTCACGGAGAATCTTGTCGCGTTCTTCCCGCGCCTGTTTCAACAGAATTTCGTTGTCCGCTTTCAGCGTTGCCATTTCCTGGCGCGCTCTTTCTGCAGTTTCAAGTGCCTGTTGTATCGAATCGTCCCGTTCCTTCAACGAATTCAGGATGGGCTTCCAGGCTAACTTTCCCAACACAAACACGAGAAGCAGAAAGACCAGCGTCTGCCAGAAGATCAAGCCAATTCCCGGGGTGAGAAGATCCATAGTTTCAGTTCAGTTTAGTAATGTCGTTTCGGAAGAATACCTGCCGCGGCCAAGCGCCATACGGCAGGTATCCGTGCTAGGCTTCCTTGATCGAGATAAGGAAACAGATCACGATCGCGAACAGCGCAATAACTTCCACCAGGGCTGCGATGATCAGCATGGAGCCCTGCAGCTTGTTAGCCGACTCGGGTTGCCGCGCCATTGCTTCCATGGCTGAACCACCAATTCTGCCGATTCCGATTCCGGCGCCAATTGCAGCCAGACCGGCACCGATGCCAGCGCCCATAATCGCATAGCTGATGTCTACTAAAAGAGCGAACAACATAAATATGTATTTAAAGTGAAACAACGTCCGGGCAATTCCCGCGACTTATCGTTACTACCGGACCGCAGCCCGGTTTGCGTTACCATTTAAGTATCAATGATGATCATGCTCTTCCACCGCCATACCTACGTACAGCGAGGAGAACAGCGTGAACACATAAGCCTGGATGGCGGCCACCAGTATTTCGATCAGGTTGATCAGTACCACGAATACCGAAGCGATACCACCCACCCAGTAGGCCCTGAATACGAATGCCAGGCAGATCAGACTCAGGATCACGATGTGACCGGCCGTGACAGCTGCGAACAAACGTATGAGCAAGGCAAAAGGCTTTGTAAATAGTCCAATCAGCTCAACCGGAAGAATGATGATCCGAAGGGGGAGCGGAACACCCGGCGTCCAGAATATGTGACTCCAGTAGTTTCGGTTACCGCTGAAATTTGTGATCAGGAACGTGAACACTGCGAGCGTAAGCGTTACCGCGATGTTCCCGGTAAGATTCGCCGCGCCCGGCAACAGGCCGAGGAGGTTACCGAACAGAATAAAGAAAAAGAGTGTCAGCATGTACGGCAGGTACCGTTCATACTTTGGTCCGATGTTCGGTTTGACGATTTCATCTCTTACAAAAAGGATCACGGGCTCCATGAAGGACTGTAATCCCGAAGGAGCTTTACCCGGGTTGTTCTTGTACCGCTTTGCCACCGTGAGGAAAATGAACACGAGCAGCGCAGCGTTTATGAACAACATCGCCACATTCCTGGTAATGGAAAGGTCAATTACGGACGCCCCGGACTCCATAACAATCCGACTGCCTTCCTTTTTGTACCCGTTATAGGCCACATGATTGTGGTGCTCGTCAAAAAGATTCCGCGAAGAAAAGACCTCGAGTCCACGCTCGGCAGAATAGACAATCACCGGAAGAAATATCGTGCCACCGTGACCCTCCCAGAAGTGCCAGACGTGGTCGTCCTTGACGTGGTTCATAATCACGTCGCCGACATTCAACTCCTCCTCATGAGAGGTCGCGTTGTGGTCTTGTGCAGAGGCTGGAAAGGACACCAAAAGGAACGCCAAAACCACCGTGAAAAGTGGCTTGAAAAGGTCCGAAAAGGCGCTCATTTGGGCAAATTTGCAGGTTTCCAAAATCCGACCGCAAAGGTATCAATTAAACACCCAGAAAAAAATCTTTTAAAAAATTTTTGGGTCTACGCGTTGCGCGTCTTACGGTAAAGGAAAATCGTTTCAAGCGCGGTAAACGCGACGTAGGTGATGATGAAGAAAAGGGTGTTTGCAGCGGCACCGGGACGGTCGAGTATGATGATGATAAATCCGAAGGCGCCGTATCCCAGAAGCTTTAGAATCATAGTCAACAGGTAGAACTGTACGAACTGCTTTCCCGCGGGTATTTTGTGCAAATAGCTAAAGAGTACCAGGGTGGTAAGGGACACGAACACGAGGATCTCAAAGAAGTAGGAGGGAACCTGAACCAGCCATCCCACATGCCGGGCACCGAGCACACCCCCGGCAAGAAGGAGAGTAAGAGCAAGGAGGGAAGCAAGAAACCGGACCATTACTTTTCCTGCCTAAGGGCTCGGTAAAGCTTGTACAGTGTGCCGCCCAGCGCGACCATTACGAACAAAAGAAGAAAGGCGGGGAATTCAAGCGCCAGGTATTCATCGAGCTTGTGGCCCAGCCATCCGGCCACACCAATAGTGAGGAGCATTTGCATGCCCAAGCCTCCGTACCGGATGACCGTATTCTGTCGGCGCCTGCGGACGCTTTTTTCGGTGTCGTTCATGATCCGCAGGCTGCGGGCGTCAGTTGGCTTTGGCCTCAGTCGGCCGCACGGCATTCGCCTGTGCAGTCAGACCAGACTCGCCGATCTTAATCTCCTTTACCGGCGCGCCCATTTTGCAGGAGCCGTTAAAGACCGCTCCGGTCTCGACGACCATTTTTCCTGTCTGGATGTCGCCATGCACGACCGCCGTCGCCTTAAGCACCAGCAGCTCGGTGCATTCCACGCGGCCCTTCACTTCGCCTTCGATGTCGGCATTCTGTGCTATGATGTTTCCTTCAATCTGGGCTGATTCGCCCAGGGCGATCTTTGATTTGGATTTCACGTCGCCCTTGACACGTCCTTCAATTCTGATGTTGCCAAAGGTTTCAATCGTGCCTTCCAAAAAAGTGCCCTTGCCGATATTATTGCTGGAGTTGCTGATTTCATCGGCCACGCGTTTCTGTTCTTTTGTCGTGAACATGATCGTTAATGGTTAAAAAGTGACAAATTCCTCCGGGTTCAATGAATTTCCGTTGTACCACAACTCGAAATGGAGATGGGGTCCGTCGGTCATCTCACCACTGTTGCCAACTATCGCGACGATTTCACCTGCGTTAACAAATGTACCAACTTTTTTCAACAGTTCCGCATTGTGCTTGTATACCGAAATGAGGTTCCCCCGGTGCTGGATGGCGATCACATACCCCGAATCCTGGGTCCAGGATGCGAGGATTACCGTACCGTCGGCGATGGCCTTGATGGGCTCGTTGGTGCGTGCAACAACGTCCACACCGTAGTGACCATTTTTGACGTTATACCGGTCAGAAATAAACCCGGTAATGGGCGTGAAGAAAAACGTCTCCATGAGCTCACGTGCCGGGCTTTCGGAATAATTGACAAGTGAAAGTCCTGATTGTTCAAATTCCTTTCGGAATGCCGAGTCGCGAGGGTCCGGCTGCAGATCACTTTCACGCACCAGCGGCTTGTCCTCAGCCGTCAGGACCTGGGCGGGGTCGATCATGTCGGTGGTGTCGCCGCTCAGGACGCGCTGAAAATTTGCGATGAAGCGGTCCTTGCGGTCCACCTCCAAAGCCAGCGAGTCCACTTTGATGGCGAGCTCGCGCAGTTGCCGGTTGGCCTCCAGCTGTGCATGGCGCGGGTCAAACCACTTCGCAAGAATGGATTTGACCAGGAACAGGCTGATCAACAGGATGGCAACGAAAAGGATAACAGAGAAAAGGACAATCTTCGAATAAGTGAATCCGAGGCTCGTTTTTTCCGCAAAATTCTCCTCGTTCCGGATAATAAGCTGATATCGGGTCGTCAGCCAGTTGGAAAGTGTCTTTCGGACTCTCAAAGGGACTTTCTTTTGTTCGCGTTACGGGACCGTCGGTCCATTCTGCCCGGGGAAGTTTAAAAAGCCAAAATTAGGTATTCCAGCCCAGTATTGATATGTTATGTAGGTTTTTTGCGTTTGTTATACGATGTCTAACTTTGCCCCATCCCGCAACCCGGGCTGAGCATCCTATAAAACCGGAAGCGACTTGAAAAAGGTCATATTTTTTATTCCTGGGCTCATTTTTGTCCTCCTGGCGGGCTGCTCCTCGGAACGCAACACCTGGACCAGCAAGACCTATCACAATCTGACCGCCCACTATAACGGCTATTTCTACGCCGACGTGGAGATCAAGAAGATCGAAGACGCCATCCGGGCCGCTAATGTCGACGACTACGGTCGCATCCTGAGGCTCTTCCCTACGTTCGACTCCGCCCTCGCGAAGAGCTACGAGGCCCAGGTCGAAGAAGCCATTAAGATGGCCTCAATATCAATACAACGCCATCCCAACAGCAAATGGGTCGACGACGCATACATCCTCGTCGGCAAAGCGCGGATGTATAGCCTCGACTGGGGAAATGCCATCGAAACGTTCAAATACGTCAACACCAAAAGCGAGGACCCGGATGCGCGACATCGCGCCATCATTAACCTCATCCGCACGTTTACCGAGCACCGCGAATACAACAACGCCCAGGCAGCCATCGATTACCTGATGAAACAGGACCTCAACAAACGCAATCGCAAAGACCTGTTGCTGGAAAAGGCGTACTTCCACCAGGTGCAGGAGGATTACGACAACATGGTCCGCAGCCTTACTGAGGCCACTCCGCTCCTGAAGAAAAGCGACCGCAGCGGAAGGATCTTCTTTATCCTCGGCCAGGTATACCAGGAGCTGGGCTTCGAATCGGAAGCCTTTAACTTCTACCGGCGCTGCCTGGCAACCAATCCGGAATATGAAACGGATTTTTACGCGCGCCTGTACATGGCCCAGGTGGCAGAGATTTCAAGAAGCCGCGACATCACTGCGGCAAGAAAATCATTCCGTCGGCTGTTGAAGGACAACAAGAACCGCGACTTTCGCGACCGCATTTACTTCGAACTCGGCTCGTTCGAACTGAAACAAAAAAACATTTCCCAGGCGATTGCCAACTATAACCTGGCCATACGGGAGGGAACCGATAAACGCGTCGACGGCGAGGCCTATCTCGGACTGGGTCAAATCTATTACGACACGCTTCGCGACTACGCGATGTCGCAGGCCTATTACGATAGCGCTATCAGCGCATTGCCCCCTGACTTTGAAAACTATGCCGCCATCAAGCACCGTCAGGAAGTTCTCAACGAATTCGTCACCAACCTGAACACGATCCAGTGGCAGGACAGCCTGCTGTCCATGTCAGCGCTCGATTCCGCATCCCTCCGCGCCCGCGTTGATTCGGTGTTCGAAGCGCGCAAGCAGGCAGAACAGGCGAACACCGGGCGCAAGAAAAAACGGAGGGGCAACCGCATCGAACTGGAGGCCAACACGGGAAATATCTTCGGCGGCGGGGAGGCTGGCTCGGGCACGGCCGACTGGTACTTTGGTAACCCCTCGGCCATGGCCCTGGGAGAATCAGAATTCAGACGGATCTGGGGAAACATTCGTCTCGAAGACAACTGGAGAAGATCCATGCGCCTTACGAACGCCCCCGGCATCGCGCCGACTGTGGCAGCCGTCGACGCAGATACAACCTCCACCGAACCCGCGCCAACGGCGGAACCGGTCGATCCTGCCGAAGCTGAATTCCTGAGGCTCACTCAGCAAATCCCGCGTACGGATGAACAACGGACCGCCGCGCTGAAAAAGATCGAAGAAGCTTACTTCCGCGTGGGCGACATCTATTACTTCGACCTGCTAGAAAAGGATAACGCGGAAAAGACGTATCTCAAACTTCTCGAACGTTTCCCCGAATCGGAACACGCGGCCGAGGTGCTCTACAAACTTTACCTCATCGCGAAAGAATCCGACCCTGAACGCGCACGGCAACTTTCTGACCGGCTGATAGCAGAGTACCCCTATTCCACGTTCGCGCGCATACTTGCAAATCCGGATTACCTCCTCGAGTCGAGTCAGACGGCTGAGCAGCAGAAGGCGCTGTACAGCGAAGCCTACGCGCTCTACCAGGCCAGCAACTACATCGATGCCCGGCGCATTGCCAGTAACGGTATTGCCCTCGGCGAGACTGCGTTTACGCCGCAACTTAAGCTTCTCCTGGCGATTATTACGGGCGGTCTGGAAGGGGTAGACACGTACCAGAAAGAGTTGGGTGAGTTTATCCGGACGAACCCTGACAGTGAACTTATTCCCTACGCGGAGAAGTTGCTGGAAGCGTCCCGGAAATACGAGGCGCAGGACACGCTGGCCCGGGCGCCACGCTATGCCTATTCCGCCTCCGAATCGCATTATTTCGTTCTCTTGCACCCACGCAGTGAGACTGGCATCATTGAAGGACTGGAAGCCTTCAACCGGAACCATTTTGAAGGGGCTAAACTTACTACAACAGAGATGACGCTGGATGAGAATCGAGTCATGGCGGTGGTAACGCACTTCCCGGACGAGTCGGCCGCACGGCAGTACTTTAAAACGTTTATCGAACAGGGGGAGGCATTGGGCGACGACCTGTACCGCAAGTACGACAAAGTACTTATCAGCAGCGTGAATTTCAATATCTTATACCGCACTAAAGGATGGGATGAGTACCTCAAATTCTTCGAAAGGAACTATAGGCCGCAAACTCCATAAGTTGTTGTGGACAAAGCGTCCGTGGATGCGCCACCTGGTGAAGGCCGTATGGATCGCTTTTTTATGCGTTATTCTCGGGCTTCCCTTGTTCGTATTCTCTGTTAGCATCAATTTATTCGGACTCTTCGGTGGGATGCCCAAGCTCACGCAGATCGAAAACCCGGAAAACGACCTGTCGTCGGAGCTCATCACGGCGGATGGCGTCTCCCTGGGCAAGTATTTCACGTACAACCGTACGCAGGTATCCTATGATCAATTGTCGAAAGACCTGGTCGCCACGCTGCTGTATTCCGAGGATCACCGTTTCTACCAGCACTCCGGCCTTGATTTCCCCGCGTACCTGCGGGTGCTCTATGGCATTCTCACATTCAACAACCAGGGGGGCGGCAGCACCATCACGCAGCAGCTCGCGAAGAATCTGTACACGCAGAACAATGATCTCGGCCTCGACGGATCGCTTTCCCGAATGGGGGGAACGATAAAACGTGTGATTGAGAAAACGAAGGAATGGATCATTTCCGTGTACATGGAAAAGAATTTCACGAAGGAGGAGATCATCGCCATGTATCTCAACACTTCCTATTTCAGCAGTAATGCTTACGGAATCAAAGTGGCCGCGCAGACGTACTTCAACAAGACGCCCGACAGCCTTAACATTCAGGAGTCGGCCGTCCTGGTGGGACTTCTCCAGGCCATCACGCGCTACAACCCTGTACTCCATCCCGACAATGCGCTGCAGAAGAGAAACGAAGTCATTGCCAAGCTCTACAAGCATGGTTATATCAAGACTTTTGAAGAATACGATTCGCTAATCCGCCTTCCCATCGAACTCGATTACAAAGTCGAAAACCACAACGAGGGAATGGCGACCTATTTCCGCAGCGTCATCAAGGCCGACCTGATGAAATGGTGTGAGGAAAACAACCTCGACCTCGAAAACTCCGGCTTGAAAATTTACACAACCATCGACAGCCGGATGCAGCGCTATGCGGAGGAAGCCGTAAGGGAACAGATGAAGATTCAACAGAAAATCTTCGACAAACACTGGAAGGGTCGCAACCCCTGGATCGACGAAAATCGTCAGGAGATCAAAGGCTTCCTGGAATCGCGGATACGACTTACTGATGCCTATCGGACACTGGCTGCCAAGTACGGCAAGGATTCAGATTCTTTGAACTATTATCTCAATCTGAAGCGACCCATGCGGGTGTTTACGTGGGACGGTGAACGGGATACGCTGTTCAGTTTCATGGACTCGCTCAACTATTACAAGCGTTTCCTTCACGCAGGTCTGTTGGTCATGGACGCCCACACGGGCGAGATCAAAGCGTGGGTTGGTGGCATCAACCACAAGTATTTCAAGTACGACCACGTGCGCCAGGGCAAACGGCAACCGGGCTCTACGTTCAAACCTTTCGTCTACGGCCTTGCGATGGAAGCAGGATACAGTCCCTGCATGGAGTTCTATGACATTTCACCAAGCTTTACGCTGCCTGAAGGGGGTACGTACAATCCACCCAACGCAGATGGCACGCGGGGCACCGGGGAAAAGATGAACTTGCGCCAGGCCATGGCACGTTCGGTGAACAGCATCACGGCGCAGTTGCTGCAACGGCTTGGAGCCGAAAACGTGGTCAAGTTCGCCCATCGCGTAGGCATTCAGAGCCATCTCGATGCGGTTCCTTCACTGTGCCTCGGGGTCAACGACGTGTCTCTTTATGAACTGGTTGGCGCCTATGGAACATTCATAAACAGCGGTATTCACACCGAACCCTACTTCATCACCCGTATCGAAGACAAGAATGGCAACGTGCTGGCCAACTTTGTGCCGAAGACCGTGGAAGCCATTAGCGAGCGGACGGCATACAAGATGGTCCACATGCTCGAGGGCGGCGTTGAAGAAGAAGGTGGTACATCCCTCGGCCTCGCTCATGAACTCAAAGTCGATAATGAGATCGGCGGCAAAACCGGGACGACCAACCAGGCCTCCGATGGTTGGTATGTCGGCGTGACCAAAGACCTCGTCACGGGCGTCTGGGTAGGCGGCGATGAAAGAAGCATCCATTATGAATCGTGGTTAATGGGACAAGGTGGCCGCACCGCCAGGCCGATCTTTGAAAGCTTTCTGTTGAAGGTTTACGCCGATGATAGCCTCCCCTACAAAAAGGGACCGTTCAAGCGCCCGCTGTCCGGCCTCGATATGAATCTCGATTGCGGCAAATACGCTAGCGACGACCCTGATGCCGCTCCTGTAGAGGACGAAGATCAGTGGGATCCCAATGCGTTTTAGGTAACCGGTGGCGGTAATCAGTAATCAGTAATCGACGCCCCATCGGGGCGCAATGTTTGTAGCCCGGGACCAGGCCCCACAGAAAATCCATCATCGGGGGACTCTTCGTCCCGGCGCGCAATGCACGACCTTAGATCCAGGGGGAAATAAAATCAGTGTCAGTGTAGGGGCTGTCCCCGCACCTATTGTCTTAACTTTGCAGCACGAATTCCTCATGAAGTCAGCTCTTCCTGAAACTGTAAGACGTTTGCCCAGCTCGCCCGGCGTATACAAATTCCTCAACGCCGACGGCGATCTCATCTATGTCGGCAAGGCGAAAAACATCCGGAAGCGCGTGTCCAGCTATTTCACGAAGACAGGAAACATTAAGACACAGCGGCTCGTATCCGAGATCCGGAATATCGAATATGTAATTTCCGAATCCGAATTCGACGCGCTCCTCCTGGAAAACAACCTCATCAAGGAGAATCAACCGCGGTACAACATCCTCCTCAAGGACGACAAGACTTTCCCATATATCTGCATCCTCAAAGAGCGTTTTCCCCGCATCATCTCCACACGTCGTTACGATCCCGCGCAGGGTGAATACTTCGGTCCCTATTCCAGCGTGGTCGCCATGAAAAACGTGCTGGACCTTATCCGCAAGCTATACACCATCCGCACGTGCAATTATCTGCTCAGCGAGACGAACATCGCACAGCAAAAATTCAGGGTCTGTCTGGAATTCCACATTGGCAATTGTCTCGGGCCGTGTGAGGGTCGGCAATCCGAAGAATCGTATCGTGAGGAAATCGAACAGGCACGCAACATTTTGAAGGGCAATCTCAGCATTGTCTCGCAATACTTCCGGAAGCAGATGCAGGAAGCCTCGGAGCGGCTGGAGTTCGAGACGGCGCAGCGGTACCTCAATAAATTGAACCTTCTGGAAAAGTTCCAGGCGCGATCGCTGCTGGTGAACATGTCGCTCACCGATATTGACGTGTTCGCGATCACGAGCAACGAAGACAATGCCTATGTGAATTACTTCCGCCTGAAGGAGGGGGCAGTCATTTATTCGAAGACGATTCGCGTTAAGAAAAAACTCGACGAGTCAGACAGCGAAGTACTCGCCATCGTTATCCCCCGCATGCGCGACGACGCGCAAAGCGACAACAAGGTTATCCTCACCAACGTCTCCGTATCCGTTCCCGTTGAAGGTGTGCGTACGGCAGTGCCGCAGAAGGGCGACAAGAAAAAGCTTGTTGATCTTTCATTAAAGAACGCGATGGAGTTGCGTCGTGAAACCGAAGCCGCCGCAGAGGAGAAGCGACCGAGGCATGAGCAAGTCCTTGCCGTTTTGCAGCGCGACATGCGGCTGCCGACCTTGCCCCTGGTTATCGAATGCTTCGACAATTCCAACATACAAGGCACCACACCCGTAGCGTCGATGGTGCGGTTCGTGAACGGGAAACCCGACAAGAAAGGGTACCGGCACTTCAATATCAAGACGGTGCAGGGTCCCGACGATTTTGCTTCCATGAAGGAGATTGTCGGCCGGCGTTACCGGCGTTTGCTGGACGAGAATGCCCCGTTGCCAGACCTCATCCTGATCGATGGGGGCAAAGGCCAGCTAAGCAGTGCGTGCGAAGCGCTGCGGGAGTTGGGCTTGTACGGCAGTATTCCCATCGCCGGGATTGCGAAGAAGTTGGAAGAGATCTACTACCCCGAAGATCCGTTCCCGCTTCACATCAACAAAAAATCACCCGGCCTCTTACTGTTGCAGCGCATCCGCGATGAGGCCCACCGCTTTGCCATTACCTTTCACCGCGCGAAGCGCAGCAAGTCGAGCATCAAGACGGAACTTGAGTCGTTACCGGGGATTGGTCGCGAGACTGCAAGCAAGCTGCTGAAGCGGTTTAAGTCTGTCCGGAAAATTCGGGAGGCGTCGTTGGAGGAGTTGGCGGAAGTCGTGGGGAGAAGAAGGGCAGAAGTGATTAAGGGGGAGTGGGCGATAGGCAGTGGGCAGGAGGGTCTGAATTAGGATTCGTAGGATTAATAGATTGATAGGATGAGGATTTTGAAGGATTTAGGGATGCCATTCAATTCTTCTACTCTTCAATCTTCAACTCTTCCCCCATTCACTCATTCACTCATTCACTCATTCACTCATTCCCCCATTCACTCATTCACTCATTCACTCATTCACTCATTAAAAAAAAAGGGCCCCCTTTCGGAGGCCCGTATTTTTTAGGGGCAAAAACTTATGAACTAGAATTCCCAAAGATTGTGTTCCTTCTCCATCAGCTCCATTTCAGCCCATTCGGTAGCCCACACGGCTTCCTTGTATGGCCTTTGGTTGGCACGATAGATATCGAAGATGGTGTAGTCGTCCGGGTTTTCAATTTTCCAGATCGCACCATGGAACAGGCGGAGGAGGATCGCATCGGCGAAGTTCTTGTTCTGCGCCGTGTTCTGACGATTGAACCATACCGCCTTCTGCGGGTGGTTGCGGAACAACTTTTCAAGGTCTTTGTACTTGAACCAGCCCAGGTATTCGTCCACCTGTGTGGCCGTCTCGGCGCCGGGCACGATGAGCTGGAGCGCCTGAACGTCGTAGTAAAGGCGCGAGCGGCGCTTGTCAAAGATCACGTCTTCCATGAGGCGCATCTGATATATCTGACGCGGCAGATAGTCTATTGCACGTCCTTCCGACGTCACGGCCCAGGCATCGTCGATGCTGGTTTCAGGATTTTCACCACGGCTGTCGCGCAGCGCACGGTAGTTCCTCCCGTTATAGGTACAGATTTCGTCCGTGTACCAGTCGCGGGTAGGGTCCCAGAGGTCGTAGTCGATGCTGCCTTGCGCCTGGAGCCGTCCGAGGAACTCTTCCTTGCTGATCTTGGTAGTCAGCGAGTCGGACGCATAAATGTCCGTGAGCTCGCCCGACTTCACCGCGTCAACGATCAGGCGGGTGATCTCTCCGTTGTTAGAAAAGAATCCCTTGTTCTGTTTCTCTCTCAGGTCAACCGTTCTCCAAACACGAATCTTGTAGTGTTGCTCGTATTTGGGAATGGGATTGATCGAGTTGGGGTTGTACTGCTCTTCAACCTCCGCCCTGTAAAATTCATCCGACTCCGCGTTCTGTGCTGTCGTACAGAACGAGTAGGCCGAAAGAGCCGCGAATATGATTGCTTTTCTAACCATACTTCAACTTATTGAATAGGTACTCTCAAAATCTCTGAGCTGATGTCCACCTTCTCGTCCTGACCCTGGTACGTTCTCCGTGTCACGGTCTTGATTTCCACGACGATCTGGTCGCCGGGACGGAAACCTGACCGCCACGATCCCAGGTCAAGGACTTCGTTGGTTGCCACCATCTTCTTGACAGGTGTCGTACCACGCGCATGAATCACTTCCATGCTACGGATCCGGTAAATCGCATCCTTGGGCACTTCACGCTTGAAGTTTTCTTCTGCTTCTGCCACGATACGAAGGCCTGTGAGGGTAGTGCCCTTCACGCCGTTCTTCATATCGACTTCCCTGCCGTTGTTATCCTTTGCTACGAACCTCGGGCGGGGGATCGGCTTCACTTCGAACACCACGTTGTCGAGGTTCACGCCGCCGCTGCTCACCCCAACAGTAACTTTCCGTTGTTTCGGGATGATCGTCACGCGACCAGGCTTGTCGCCTTTGATCACGGTTGCGCCACTGGCTGAGAACGAAGGATTGTAATTCGTACCCAGCGTCGGGCATTCAATGTAGACAGAGTTTCCGCAGTTCATATAGAGCGTCGGCGCGTTGCCAGTCGTTACCCTTACAACGGGCTTGGCAACGAAATATTCTATGGTTTGCGTATACGATGTATCGGCAAGGGAAATCTTAGCGGTAAAGCTGCGCTTTGCCAGTCCATCCTTGTCGTATCCGCCGCCCTGTACAGGGAATTCAACCACACCCATCTTAACGCCCGAAAGCGGGTCGTCAACGACGGGAAGCTTTTCGCCGTCCTTGTAGAACTCAGGCGTGATGGCCGTAGACGACGCGGTGATGAACATGGACGCCTTGTACTTCGCACCGGCAGCCACGACCGAAGCTTCGGGGCGCACCATCGGGACGATGTTGTCAAAGCTCAGCCTGTTAGCACCTGCCTGCCGCGCCAATTCTTCCAGCGCGTCATTCTCATACTTCAGGATGTCCGTTTCAATTTGCGTTACGGTAGCGCGCGCCGCAATGGCAGGTGTATTCTCAAAATTGAACGTGAGAAAATCCTTGCTCTTGTGGTCGTCATCATTCGCGAAAAGCGGCATGTCTTTGGGCGCCTTCGCTAGCGTAGGGAACTCGATACCCGAAAGCTTTCGGAGTTCGGCGACATACGTTTCCAGCAGTTTTTGGAAGTTCTTTCCTTCCTGCGATTTCGGGGCGATCATCATCGTGGCCACCTTCATGCTGTGGTCGTTGATGTAGGCCTCGTTAACCTTATCTGTATTGGCTGATGTCGCAAGCATCTTCAGCTTCAGATCCTCGATGCTCTTTATCGTACTTTGAGTGAGTTCCCTGACCTTCTGCGCATTCTCCTTGGCCCTTACCACCTCAGGGCGCTGGCTTTGACCGGCCTCTTTAATGATGGCCGCGAGCGCTTCGGAATTCTTCTTTTGCGTGTCGTGGATAACCTGTCCCAGGGTCGCATCGATGATGGCGAATTTCTCCAATACTGCATTGCTCACGTTAAGGGCGAGAAGTGCGGTCAGTACCAGGTACATCATACCGATCATCTTCTGTCTGGGTGTCTCTTTTTTACCCGCCATGGCTGTTCATTGATTTTCTAAATGCTATAAAAGTTACTCTGATTCATAAAATGACCTGCCCTGGTTACGCTGCCGGCTGTGCTCCCCCACCTTTCATGGCCGTGAGCATACTGCCATATACCCTGTTGAGAGCGGTAAGGTTGTCCGTAAGCTTACCCAGTTCCGATGTGAACCTGGCGGTATTGTCTCCAACCTTGGAGAGGCCCTGCATCGCGCCGGTAAGGCTTTCGTAGAACTTGTTCATGTTCTTCACGTGGCTGTCAGCATCCTTCAGTTCCATTTCATAGACTGAATTCAGCGCAGCGAGGTTCTTGGTCACCTTCTGAACCTGGTTGTGGTATTCGCCTGCATCTTTCGACGCTTCCGACATGCTCGAAACTGCCTTGATGGCCGTTTCATACGACTTGTTCATGTTGGTAAGCTGCGTAGAGGCCAGCTTTACGTTATTGGCGTAATCGTTGGTCGCCACAGCTGCATCGGAAAGATTGGTCATCTTCTTTGCGGAGTCGGCCAGGTTGTGCAGACCCTTGCCGAGGCTTTCGAGCAGCTCGGGACCGATCTTGGCCTTTTCCAGGCTCATATCGAGTTGTTGGGTCAGCGATGCACCTGTCTTGTTCGACAAGCGAGTATGCGAGGCAGGAGCTTCATAGTCTTCTGCCAGCTCAGGATACACCTTGGACCAATCCGGCTCCTTGTGGGGAGGCTCGAACGCGCTCAGAAAGAATATGGTCGCTTCGGTGAAAAGACCGATCATAAGCATTTCATCGGCGCCCTGCCAGTGCAGAATCTTGAAGAGCGCACCAATAATTACAACGGCTGCACCAATGCCATATACCTTCGGCATGATGGTCTTAAAAAGTAGTTCTGCAAATCCGCCTTTCTTCTTACTCATTGTAGTTGTAGTTTAAGTTTTTGCCTTGTCTAAAAAATAATTGAATCTGTTTTTCCGGGTTCTTTAGAATTCCGATCCGGATGACCGACCGAGGTGGGTCATGGCGCAACGGAAGCCTATGTAAGCCCGTGTTGAATCCTTGAATTCAAACGCTCTGGTTCCTGTTTCCAGGTAGTAAGCGACGTCCTTCCAGGAGCCGCCACGAATAACTTTCTTGGGCGGGATCCGGGGATCGTACTTGCTGTCTTCGGGGTTGGTCCGGGGATCGATAAACTGCGGGTTCAGGTCCCACACCGTGGGAACAGATGCAGGGTTGAAATCGTCCAGGCACCACTCCGAAACGTTGCCGGCCATATCGTATAAGCCGTAGTCGTTCGGGAAATACGACTGCACCGGCGATGTATAGGCAAACCCGTCGTCGTAGTAGTTGCCGCGTCCTGGCTTGAAGTTGGCCAGCATACAGCCCTTCGCATTCCGAATGTACGGATTACCCCACGGATACTTAGCCATGTCCCTGCCACCGCGTGCAGCATACTCCCATTCTGCTTCGTTGGGCAGACGGAAAGCCGGCATGGGAAATTCACCCACGCTCTTCCGGTAGTCGTTCAGGTATGCCGTGCGCCATTTGCTGAAAAACACGGCAGCATCCCAGTTGATCCCTACTACGGGATAATCGTCGTAGCCTGGGTGCCAGTAGTAGTAATCCTGGATCGGATCGCCCATGTGGTGCGCAAAATCGCGAACCCAGGCGGTCGTGTCGGGATAATACAACCGACGGAAAGTTTCGGGGTCTACGGTTTCAAAGCCCTCGATGCTCCCGTTGTCCACGAGGAAGAAGTTCGTGAACTGACGGTACTCGTTATTGGTGATCTCGGTGTCGTCCATGAAGAACGGGCCGATCGTAACCTGCTTGTTGAAGTTGATCTGGGTGGAAGCAGGGTCCTCATCGGCCTGCCCCATGTGAAATGTTCCTGCCGGTATGGGAACCATGCCATATGGTACGGTCATAACCCAGCCTTCTCTCCCGGGAACGCCCACCAATTCACCCTGGTCACCGCCTCCGCCGCCCAAACCGAGCAACCCGCAGGCGCTGGCCACAACGCCGGTGAGGAGTAAAACGAGTTTTGAAAAAACCGATTTATTCATACTGCAAGAAATTTTCATTTCAAAAATCCGCAACGGGCTTTTTAGCCCATTTTATTCAAAAAATCAGAATACGAAATTCCCAAAAAACCAAAACAAACCAAAAAGTCTTATCGGTCAGTGCCTGTATCGGGGGGTTCTAATGACTTTTTTGCCGCTACCCGGATTGACCGGTAATTCATAGCTGAGCATCAATTCATGAGATGTCGCCGCCTTTGCATTTTGGTCCTTAATCACGTAATCAAGTGCATAGCCTAATTTCAGTGATTTGTCCTTCAGGAAACTGTATCCCAGAAGCAAAACTGCTGCTTCCGATGTTCTAAACGACAAACCTCCCCACATCGTATCTCGAAGATACGCAATAACGCTGCCGTCCACCGAGGTCTTGTTGAAATCGGATTTGACCAGCGCTGCAAATTGGATGCTCAGGTCGAAACTCACATCATAAAAATACCCCGCAGTAGCACTCAGGTGATTTTCCAGCGCATTTCGCTGACTTACGCCAAAATCAAACTCGGACTTGAGGAGGTGATTAAATCCCAATCCGACATAATATTTCTCAGATCGGTACAAAATACCGAACGCCATATCGGGGCGAATCTGCGACTCCTTGCCGCTTTTGTCCACCAAAAGCGGGTCATCGGGCTGTATCGCCCGGTACCGGTCGTAATCCAGTGTTTGGGAATACATCCCCACACGGATCCCGAAACTCAGCTTGGATTCCCGGATTCCCAGGTGGTAGGCATAGGTGGCCTGTACCTCCAGGTTGTTTTGCGGTCCAAGCTGATCGTTCATTACATATCCACCGAAGCCACTTCGCAACTTGAAGATCGGCGTCGTGAAACTGACCATCTGGGTTGTGGGCGCGCCTCCATCGCCAAAACTGGATTCGTAACCCAGCCACTGGCTCCGGTGAAACGCCGTCAGGCGCGTAACTCCATCGACCCCGGCATACGCCGGTGTCAGATAGAGATTGTTAAACATGTACTGGGAGAACTGAGGGTCCTGTTGTGCAAAAACCTTATTCGCCAAGCACAGTAAGATGAAAAAATATAAGGTCTTACGTCGCATTCCACTTTGAAGCAGATTTTAAAGTAAAAGGATTTTTGCGACACTATCAACAGGCTATGTAATTAAAGTGTAAGAAAACCGACCACATTGTAAAATTCAATGTGTGAAGGTGTTATTTAGATTTTGTCAGCTTTCTTAACTCAGCTTATTCGCCTTCTTTATATAGAGTTCAATGGCGCCGGTCATCGAAGGTGCATTCGGCAGAGGAGCTTCTATATCAAGGATCAATCCTGCATCACGAACTGCCTGCGCTGTAGTGGGACCGAACGCCGCAATGCGTGTATTGTTTTGCTTGAAATCCGGAAAGTTCACAAGCAGGGAATTGATTCCCGAAGGACTGAAGAACGCAAGGATATCATAAAAGACATTCTCGAGATGCGAAAGATCACTGGCAACGGTATGATACATTACAGCCTCCGCATAGTCATACCCGTTCTTTTCAAGAAAATCAGGAATGTCGTTCTTGCGAATGTCTGAGCAGGGAAACAAATATTTTTCGTTCTTATGCTTGCGAAGGATCTCGATTAAATCCTGCGCTGTTTTCAAACCGGTGAAGATCTTTCTTTTCCTGATGACGATGTACTTCTGTAAGTAATTCGACGTTTGTTCCGAAATGCAAAAGTACTTCATGTCAGGTGGCACTTCCACCTTCAGTTCCTTGCACATGTGAAAGAAGTGATCGACTGCGTTGCGACTCGTGAAAATGATCGCAGTGAAATTCAATATGTCGATCTTCTGCTTGCGAAACTCCTTCAGCGGTACGGGCTGCACCTGGATGAACGGAATGAAGTCAATCTTGAGATTATACTTTTCAGCAAGTTTGAGATAGGGTGAGTTTCCATCCGTCGGCGCCTCTTGTGTAACCAGGATACTCTTTACTTTCCGCATCCTGTCGTTAACAATTTCTCTCATACTCAGCACGTATCGTAGTCAGGCTAGTGGAACAATAATTTTACCGAAATCAGCAAAGGAAGTACTTCCGTGGTACAAAGGTAAGAAATAATATGGAACAAACTGTACCCGGGACGCCTTGCCACTTTCGCGAAAAATATTATAACCCACGCTATTAACACTAACACGAACCCCCACATGAATGCCGTATAGACGGCCGCGGACAAGCCTCCTGACATGAAGTAAACGACCTCGATAACCGTCAGAATTCCGAACGAAACAAGCATCAGGCGCATCCAGTTCACGACCTGAAAGCCGACATATTCGCCCAACCCAAAGGTTCGCGACATCAGCATCACAAGCCCGATCTTGAGGAAGAATGCAACCAGCAAAATGGAACCCAATCGCCCCCATTTGAGCACCGTCCCGAAATAACTGTCGGCCTGATTCGCAAGACCCAGCACATACCGGTCTCCCGACGAACGAAAAAGAATCATCAGGTAAAAGGCGATCACAAGGCTGGTAAACACATAGAAGAGTATGTTCGTCGTGCTGGCAATCCTCGTGTATAATTGCACTTCCTCGCTCTCATGCGTGGAAAACATTCGCCGTGTGAAGAAGAATGATATTGGCACCTTCGTAAGCTGCGTGACCACGATGAGCAATATGAACAGGAGTATGATGCCCGAGACGACGAAGTCGTGAAAATACGTGCGCGGACGCACGATTTCCTCCGAACGCGCTGCCGGTCTGACGTCAGCCGATACCAACGACACTTTGAGGTTCTCGGGATAGATATGCGACGCGTAAAGACCAAAATGAAGCAAGCGGCCCGGGAAATGGTTGGCCAGACTGTCTATATCATACGTGACCTCGCGCACGTCGCCTGATGCGACAAGCTTGCCGTTGACGAAGACCGCCTCCACATGTCGCCCGCTGATCCGAACCCCAGCGTTCCGGTGCAACCCGGCATCCAGTGTAAAATATACTACATCCGTACCAGCGTCCCTTTCACGTTCGTAGGGCCGGTAAACGCCGTCGTCGAATACGGTCCACTCCGGGGTAAAGTCATCGGCGACATATCGTTCCTGCGCCCAAGCGGATGACACCACGGCGCTCAACACCGCAACAAGGAAAAAACAGGGACTGCGAAAAGGCATAAAAGTCAAAATATCACCATATGGTGCATAATCTGCAATGGCATGTAGGAAACCTGATGTAGTTTTGCAAAAAAAACCATGGCAGGCATATACGTGCACATCCCCTTTTGCAGGAAGGCATGTCATTACTGCGACTTTCATTTCTCGACCAGCCGCGACCGGCAGCACGAAATGATCGACGCCATCTGCCGCGAACTCATCCTCCAGAGGGAATACCTGGGACAGCAGCCTATACACACCCTGTACTTCGGCGGTGGTACACCTTCGCTGCTCACCGCTGATGAACTGGCCGCACTAATGAGTACCATCAAAGCACACTATGCTTTGCAGCCGAACGCGGAAATCACGCTGGAAGCCAATCCCGATGATCTCTCGGAAGACATGCTTTCGACGATGCGGCAAGCAGGCGTCAACCGGCTGAGCATCGGCGTTCAATCTTTTAATGACCCCATCCTGGAATCCCTCAACCGCAGTCATGATGCGCGGCAGGCCGTCGACGCCATCCGCCGCAGCAGGGACGCCGGGTTCACGAATGTAAGCATTGACCTGATGTACGCCATCCCGGGTCTGTCTATGGACCAATGGGAAGAAACCATCGCGACGGCCCTGGCACTCGGTCCGGATCACATTTCCGCATATACGCTGACCATCGAACCACGAACCTACTTCGGCCACCTGGCCTCTCAAGGCACACTTGCGGAAGCCGATGAAGAAACTGCGGCGGGACAAATGGAACGACTCGTCGACCTGCTCGCGGCCGGCGGCTTCGAACAATATGAAGTATCCAACTTTGCCAGACCGGAATTTGAATCGCGTCACAACCGCGGCTACTGGGAGCACCAGCATTACCTGGGGTTAGGGCCCGGTGCCCATTCCTACAATGGCCTGACCCGGCAATGGAACGTCCGCAACAATCCTCTTTATGTAAAAGCCATACGTGAAGGACGTGTACCATTCGAATCGGAAACGCTGGAACGCGCGGACCACATCAATGAATATCTGCTTACTTCCCTGCGAACCATCCGCGGCTGCGACCTGGAACGACTTCGGTCGGATTTCGCATTTGACCTGGCCGCCGACCGTATGCCGTATCTGGAACGCCTGCACGCCCTTGGGCTCGCTACCCTTCACGAGTCGACATTGCAGCTTACCCGGAAAGGGCGTCTGCTCGCCGACAAAATCGCTGCAGACCTGTTTGTATCACCCACCCGGGGCGAGTCGGTTTAGAAATAGTTCGTATCTTTACCGTTCTTTTTTTGCATGAAATCGTCCGAAGAAAAGAAAGTCTTCATGCTGCTCAAGTCCGTGATCTTCCACTATCACGGACTGGACGACATTGAGCGACAGGACCTCGAGCGCACCGCCATCGAACTTGACGCACACGAAGAATACGCGTGGGCCATGGAGTTCATTGCGCAGGACTTTATCACGGCGTTCGACCGCGCGCGCGAATACCTTAACAGCATCATCGGCGACTATCCACGCGACAAGCGCATCGAACTCGTCAACATGGTCTGGCAAGCCAACAACCTCAAGGGATACGTTACGGAAATGGAAGCGACTGCAATGCTCAAGCTGGCCAAAGACTGGAATGTGCAAAAGGAGTTGATTGATTTGGTGCTGGCGTAAAACGCCTTAGATTCCTCCAAGTTCACAAATCGTAAATCGCAAATCGCAGATCGCAAAAGCCATTGAGATGACGTTAACAATTATCTACGAGCTACGATTTTAGAAGTGGCCCTGCGTCCAGGATTCCGGGGCACCACTTCGCAGATCAAAAATCGTAGATCGCAGATCGTAAATCACCTCCCCCCTACAGGCTCATCATATCCTTAAACTTTGCAGCCTGCCTTCGGCTTACCTCAACTTTGTCGCCGCCACGAAGCTTTACCATCAGGCCGCCATTGAACCAGGGCTCAATGCCCTCGACCCAGCTGAGATTTACAATGTGTTTGCGGCTTGCCCTGAAAAAGGCGCGCTCATCGAGCTTTTCGTCCAGTGCGTTGAGTGACTTGTGTATCATCGGGCGGTTGTTGTCGAAA
>DASVCT010000158.1:0-22291 GCA_036381475.1 Cyclobacteriaceae bacterium | reverse complement strand
GCAAAGAAGGGGGCCACCGGCGCCATGAGTTGTGCCGTCACGAGAATACACTCATACAGGGTTTCATACGCCGCCTTCTTGTCTTCACCCAGTTCGCCTTTCCAGAACCGCTTTCTGTTCAGACGCACATACCAGTTCGACAGATGGTCGTTCACAAACTCCTGAATAGCGCGTACCGCTTGCGTGGGTTCATATGCTTCATACGCGCGGTCGACCTCCAGGATGAGCCGTTGCAATCTGGAAATGATCCAACGGTCCATTTCCGTGAGCGCCGTTTCCGGCGCCACGTTGCGTTCGTCCTTGACAAATCCGTCGATGTTCGCGTACAATGCAAAGAAAGAATAGGTGTTCAACAACGTCCCAAAAAAGCGCCGCTGGGCTTCAACCACGCCGTCGACGTTGTACTTGAGGTTGTCCCAGGGGGGAGCGTTCTCCACCATGTACCACCGCAGCACGTCGGGTCCATAGGTGGCGATCGTTTCGAAGGGATCCACGGTGTTGCCCAAACGCTTCGACATTTTGTTGCCATTGCGGTCGAGAACCAAGCCAGTAGACACCACGTTGCGGAATGCTACGCCCGGATTGCCCACGCGCTCGTTTACCGCGCGTACATCGTCGCTGCACTCGCTCAGCATGACCGCCAGCGCATGCAGAGTGAAAAACCATCCACGGGTCTGGTCAACACCTTCGCTGATGAAGTCCGCGGGATAGCTTTTTTCGAATTCCTCCCGGTTCTCAAATGGATAATGAAGTTGGGCATACGGCATAGCGCCCGAGTCGAACCACACGTCGATCAGGTCAGGCTCGCGATACATGGGTTCGCCATTCGGTCCTGCCAGGACAATCTCGTCGACATATGGCCGGTGGAGGTCCAGCATACCATTCGTCACCCGTTCCTTCAATGAATCGTACAACGACTGATTCATTACACCCTTTGAAGCACTCTCTCCGGCAAATTGCATGAGTTCTTCCACGGAACCTAGGCACACTTCGTGTTTTCCATCTTTGCTTCTCCAGATGGGCAGAGGTGTACCCCAGAACCTGGATCGCGACAAATTCCAATCGACGAGATTCTCAAGCCAGTTACCAAAACGCCCGGTGCCGGTTGATTCCGGTTTCCAGTTTATGGTCTTGTTCAGGGCCACCATCTTATCCTTGAGCGCCGTGGTTCTGATAAACCACGAATCGAGCGGATAATACAATACCGGTTTATCCGTGCGCCAGCAATGCGGGTAAGAGTGTTCATACTTCTCCACCCTGAATGCCTTGTTTTCTTCTTTCAGAATTATGGAGATGATTACATCCGTGGTCTTGTAGTCGGGATGGCTCTCATCCTCATCCGTATAGTTCTTGACGTAGAAGTCATCTTTTCCCAGCGGCTTGTGCGTCCGGATGTTGTATTTCTTTACTGCTTCCGCAAGGCGTTCACCAATCGCGTCAACAAAGCGTCCATGCCGGTCGACTGTAGGAATTTCGTTGCCGGACTCATCCTTCACGGTGATGGGCGGGATGCCGTGTTGTTTGGCAAGCCGGAAGTCGTCAGCACCGAACGTTGGTGATGCGTGTACGATGCCAGTACCATCTTCAGTAGTCACGAAGTCGCCGGTCACGACGGTAAATGCCTTGTCGGCGTCATAGAGAGGCTGTACATAAGGGATGAGCTGCTCATACCTTATTCCCACGAGTGCGGATCCGGGAAACTCCTGAAGTACCTTATATGGTATGCCTTTGTCACCCGGCTTATAGTCCTCCAGTTTCAACGCGCTGTTCTTCTCAGGGAAGTATCGATCCAGAAGATCGCGGGCAAGGACGACCTTGATCCGCCGGTAGGTGTACGGGTTGAAGGTATCGACCAGCACATAGGTGATCTTTGCCCCTACGGCAAGAGCAGTATTGGAGGGCAGCGTCCACGGTGTCGTCGTCCACGCGAGGATGAATGTGTCGGTGTCGCCGTCCTCCGTAAACAGGAACTCCGACTGGCCATTTCGGATTACGCGAAACTGAGCGACGATGGAGGTATCCTTAACGTTTTTGTAACATCCGGGCAGGTTGAGTTCGTGCGAGCTGAGGCCGGTTCCTGCGGCGGGTGAATAGGGCTGGATGGTGTAGCCCTTGTACAGCAGGTCCTTGTTGTATAGCTGCTTCAGCAACCACCACAACGTTTCGATATAGTCTTTTTCATACGTGATGTACGGATGCTCCAGGTCAACCCAATATCCCATCTTTCGGGTGAGGTCATCCCATTGATCCTTGTACTTCATCACTGTGACGCGGCAGTGCTGGTTGTACTCCTCCACAGAAATGCTGGTGCCGATGTCGTCCTTTGTGATGCCCAGCATTTTCTCCACCTGCAACTCGACGGGAAGACCGTGCGTATCCCATCCGCCCTTCCGCTTCACCTGGTACCCTTTGAGGGTCTTGTACCGACAGAAGATGTCCTTTATCGTCCGGGCCATGACGTGATGGATTCCCGGCGTCCCGTTTGCAGACGGAGGGCCCTCGTAAAAGGTGAACGTCGGGGCGCCCTCCCGGCTAGTCACCGATTTTTCAAAAATCTTTTCCCGGGTCCAGAATTCGAGAATTTCCTCGGCGATGCGGGCAAAATTGAGTTCTTTATATTCTTTATAGCGCGCGGCCATAGTCATCAAAGTGCGGGCCATGGAAAACGGCCTGATTTCACGAAAACCACCTATTTGAGGACGCAAAGATATTCCATTATTCCTTAATTACGAGGTTTCCCCGTGGCTCGACCGGTACCCTGCAAGGCGAAACGCAATTTTTACTCCGCCGATGGGTGGCGATTGCGAATCCGGATCTTGGTGAGGTCGATTTCCTCGTCCTCGCTTTCGCCGTAAAAACTCGGGTCGAAACTGTCAATCGGAAGCCGCCCCCTCTTCTTGCGCCGCGGGCGATCGAAGGTCATGATCAGGGCAGGGAGTACGATGAGGTTGGTGAACATGGAGATCACTAGCGTCGTCGAGGTCAGCAATCCGAGCGCGACCGTCCCCCCAAAGCTCGAGAACGAGAAAATGATAAATCCAGCAAACAAGGCAATCGACGTATACATGATGCTCTTGCCGGTTTCCATAATGCTTTCGCTCACGGCAACGGGAATAAAAAAGTTGTTGGACAGGATTTCCTGCCTGTACTTGGCCAGGAACCGGATCGAGTTGTCAACGGAAATCCCGAACGTAATGCTGAAAATGAGGGCGGTGCTTGCTTTTAATGGGATGTCGAGGTATCCCATGATTCCCGCCGTAATCATCAGGGCCAGGAGGTTAGGAACAAGCGAAATGATGATCATTCTGACGTTCGCAAAGAGAAACGCCATAGACATCGTGATTAAGAGGCAGGCGAGGAGCAGGCTTTCCTTGAGATTCGCGATGAGAAACTTGTTGCCCTTGATGAACAGTTTAGTCGTGCCGGTTACGGTTGTGCGTACCGAGTCACCTTCCGACGTAGCGAAAATCTCATGGATGCGGGGTTCGATGACGTCATGCACCAGCGAGTCCATCCGCTTCGACCCGATGTCAGCGATCTGACTGGTGATGCGCATCTTGCTGAATGTGCTGTCGACAAAGGATTTGAACAACCCACTGTCGTCGGTTTGTCCCCTCATGTATCGGAGAATGAACGCGCGCTCTCTCGAAGTGGGGAGCGAGTAGCGAGCGGGGTTATTGTTGTAGAACGCCTGTTTGGAAGCTTTGATCAGGCTGATAATTGAGATTGGCTTCGACACCACGGAGATGGAATCGATGAAGTCTTCCAGACGCGCGACCTTTTCCATGTTCCGGACATCCAGGATGGGCCGGCGGCGTTCCGTGATGAATTCGACTACGATCTCCAACGGCATGATCCCGCTGAAGTTGGCTTCAAAGAACCGCAAGTCCTTCATGATCCTGCTGTCTTTCGGTATGTCGTCGACCATGTACGATACAGACTCAAGCCTCCAGATGCCGTACGCCGATATAGCCGCCAGGGCCAGGGCAGCAATGTAGATGACCGGTCGGTTACGGTGCACCAGGATATCAATGGCCTGGAGAAAACCTCCCATGAGGGGGAAATTCAGGTGGCGGAGGTGGCGTGTAGTCGGGGGCGGCAGCCATGCGAGAACGCCGGGGATCATCACCAGACTCACGAGAAACAACACCATGATATTGATCCCGGCCACAATCCCAAACTCCCGTAAAATCAGGATATCCGTGCTGAGAAGCGTAAGGAAACCGATGGCAACCGTGAGGTTTGTAAGAAACGTAGCCAACCCCATCCGGAGTACGACCGTCTTTATGGCCTCCTCTTTATTCTTTGTTCGCGCGAATTCGACGTGATATTTGTTGAGCAGGTATATGGCGTTTGTGATCCCGATGGTTACGATGACCGGTGGTATCAATCCGCTGAGCAAGGTAATCTTGTAGCCCAACAGGGAAAGGGTTCCCAGTGTCCACACTACCACGATACCAATGATGATCATGGAAAAGATCACGGCCCTAAATGAGCGGAAGAAGAGGAACATAATGAGGCCGGTCACCAGCGCCGACGCATAAAGAAAATATTGCATCTCCCGCTTCACCTGTCCGGCAACGTATGTGCGTATGAAAGGAAGTCCCGCATAGCGGAGTTCGATTCCTGTTTCCTTTACAAATTTGTCGCCCGCCGCGAGCAACGAATCAACCAAGCCTTCGCGACGCGCAGAGTTCATAACTTCCTTCTGCACGCTTACCAGCATCATGGTCGCACCGTTTTTTGTATTGACGATCTGATCCATGTAGATCCGCTGGCTGCGGGCCACTTCAAGTGCACTGTCCAACTGCTCCTGCGTTCGAATGCTGTCGGGGAACACTTCGGCGAGATAGAATCGCGACTCTGTGGTATCCTTGAGAATCATTCGGATGACCGGCAGGGAGATGACGTTATTGACGCCTTCGATCGCGCGGATATCGTCGGTCAGCCTTTTGAAAGAAAGGAACTTATCCAGGCGGTAAATACTGCTGTCCTGCAATCCAACCGCAATGATATTGGCGTCCTCTCCAAACTGTTGTCTGAAGCGCTCGAGCGCGATCATGTCGGGGTCTGACGGCGGAACGGTGCGGGCAAAGTCGTAGCTCATCTCGACTTTCGACGCATGGTAGCCCATAAATATCGTGATGACACCTATGGCCAGCATCAGGTAAAGTCGGTATTGTATGAGCCATCCGGCTAGTTTATTCCACATTGGCCGTCTTTTTGCAGGCGACAAAACTAACGATTTTTAGCCTTACCGCTACAGGAATTGTGCCTGACGCAGACGAACCAAGGCACCGTATCAGGGTGGGGAGTAATCACAACATGAATGAGATCAATCAGCATATATCACCCCAGCATTCCAACCCGTTTGTCCTTTGCTCAGGCCGGCGCAGGTGATGGCGTCAGGGGTTGTACCTGCATGAGGATCGGATCCTGGTTGAGCAGTCGCACCATGATGCCGTACAGTTCGCCGAGTTCCATCTTGAATTGGATGGGTCTTTCGAAAAAATTTTCGACAGCCACGGAAAAAAATTCATGGTGATTCGTACAGGCGTACGGACGAAAGACCGAACCTTCACCCACAATGCCGTCGGCGCACAACCGGTCGCTGATCCGATCGAAGCGCTCCAGCAAGGGCTGATCGAAGAAGGCATACTCCTGGCGGACGATGTTCTCAATCCTCAGTGCGTGCGCCATCTCATGGAGTCCCAGGTTCATGCCATCCTCCCCATACAGGAATCCTGTCACGAAGTTTTTCATAGAAAGTACAATGATGCCAAACGCCGGATTGACTTCGCCCTTGTGATAGCGCTGCGTGATCGTGGAGTAATAGTCGTCAGGATAAATGAGAATCTTGTTGAAGTGAGTAAGTGACACGTGGGGCAAGCCGAACGTGATCTGCACGGCCGTAGCGGCGACGAAGACCTTCACCTCGACCGGTATTTCCTTCATGCCACGGGGAATGAACTGCTTTGAGTACATGAACCGGCACACGCGACGCTCAAACGTCACCTTCTTCTCCGCCGACAATCCCTGGTAGTAGCGAAAGTAGTTTTGCAGCAATTCCCGATAATAGGGGGGCACCGGCATTAGGTTGCTGCGAAGTGAGCCGGTTGCGCGGATCACGTGCCCGTATCCCCTACCGAAAGAAGACCGGAGTCGGAAGATCACCAGGACGATGATAGCGAGGGCAACGGTAAGCGTGATATTCACCGGGATAGGCGGGGGATTTGACCGTGTGTCCGCGAGCGTTCCTGAGGCGCTCAGATTTTTCTGAGGATCGCGTTAATGGAACACGCCTCAGTGAGCTTTGCCTTGATCGCCGGGATGCTGACCCGCTCCTGCTTCATACTGTCCCGGTCGCGGATGGTAACCGTATCGTCTTCTAGTGTTTGATGATCTATCGTGACACAATACGGCGTTCCGATGGCATCCTGCCTGCGATACCGTTTTCCGATAGCGTCCTTTTCTTCATAGAAGCAACGCAAATCGTATTTCAGATCTTCCATGATCTTCATTGCCTTCTCCGGCAGACCGTCCTTTCGGACAAGCGGCAGGATGGCAACCTTGTTGGGTGCTAGTGCAGGCGGCAGCCTCAACACCACGCGCTCACTTCCATCGTCAAGCTTCTCTTCTGCATAGCTACCGGAGAGGACCGACAGAAACATCCGGTCAAGACCGATTGAAGTTTCAATCACGTAGGGAATGTAACTCGTATTGCGTTCGGTGTCGAAATACTGAAGCTTCTTACCAGAATATTTTTCGTGGTTTCGGAGGTCGAAGTCCGTGCGGGAATGGATTCCTTCCAGTTCCTTGAAGCCGATCGGAAAGTTAAACTGTATGTCACACGCCGCATTCGCGTAGTGAGCCAGGTTGAGGTGATCGAAGAAGCGGTAGTTGCTTTCGCCTAGGCCCAACACCTGGTGCCATTTCATTCTTCGTTCCTTCCAGTGCTCATACCATTGCATCTCCTGACCGGGCTGGACAAAGAATTGCATTTCCATTTGTTCGAACTCGCGCATGCGGAATATGAACTGGCGGGCCACGATCTCATTCCGAAAGGCCTTCCCGATCTGCGCGATGCCGAATGGCACCTTCATGCGGCCCGTTTTCTGGACGTTGAGAAAATTGACAAATATTCCCTGCGCCGTTTCCGGCCGGAGATAGATCTTGTTGGCGTCTTCAGCAAGTGATCCGATTTCCGTGGAGAACATCAGGTTGAACTGGCGCACGTCAGTCCAGTTGCGTGTGCCGGAAACCGGATCCGTTATCTCCAGGTCTATGATAAGCTGCTTCAGGGCGGCCATGTCTGAACCTCCCATCGCCGCCTTAAGCCTGGCGTTGGTGTCTTCAATCCTTTTCCGGTATTCCAGTACGCGCGGGTTGGTGTCTTCGAACTGTTTTCGGTTGAAGGCTGCGCCGAATTTTTTGCTTGCCTTCTCCACCTCTTTCTCAATCTTATCTTCCAGTTTTGCAACAGCCTCCTCAATAAGGACGTCGGCACGATATCGTTTCTTTGAATCCTTGTTGTCGATCATCGGGTCGTTGAAAGCGTCCACGTGTCCGGAAGCCTTCCAGGTGGTGGGATGCATAAATATTGCCGCATCGATGCCCACAATGTTGTCGTGCAGCATCGTCATGAATTTCCACCAGTACTCCTTAATGTTATTCTTCAGCTCCGCGCCGTTCTGCCCATAATCATAAACAGCGCTCAGGCCATCGTAAATCTCGCTGGAAGGGAAGATGAATCCGTACTCCTTCGAATGGGATATTATGTTACGGAACAGGTTGTCGTCTTGCATAGCCATAGGCCGCAAATATATGGGATTCAGGAATTTTGTCTGGCTTTTTTTACGCCCCGGAAGGGATGCTCAGGTCGGAAGTTCTACGCGGAATACGGAGCCCTTTTGAAATTCGGATTCCACGTGAATGGTACCTGAAAGCTTGGCAAGTGTTTCCTTGACGATATAGAGCCCGAGTCCGGAGCCCTCAGAGTTTTCAGACGCGCGATAGAACATGTCGAAGATGTGATTTACGTGTTCGCGCGGTATGCCCTGGCCGTTGTCGCTCACGCTGATCTCATTGCTTTTCCCGTTAGCGAAAGCCTTCAGGTGGATGTATGGGTCGTCTTTGGTCAGGTCGTGGTACTTGATGGCATTTGCAATGAGGTTGTTGAGTATCACTTTCAGCCGGCCGGGATCCGTCATAAACGTAAGATCAGGGTTCATGTCCACGTCGATCCTTATTCGCTCCGCCCCGCGAGTATATTTGAGGCTTTCCACTATTTCCTGAACGAGGTTGCGAACCTGCACAGGCTGGCGTTCAACACGCAGCCGCGAGTTGCGTGAATAGTCCGTGATTTCCTTGATGAAGCCTTCCATGGTGACCACTCGTTTCTTCATCATTTCGAGGCAGAGCATTACCTCTTCCTTGCTGTCTGTTTTTTCGGCTATGCTAATGAGGCCCAGCAGGGAACTCAGTGGCGCGCGGAGGTCGTGCGACGCGCTGTAGACAAAGCGATCGAGTTCGTCGTTTGCTTTCGCCAACAAATCGTTCTGAAGCCGGATCTGCTGTTCGGCCATCTTGCGTTCCTCGATGTCTATTATCGAGCCCACGAGACTGATCAGCTCTCCGCTTTCATCCAGCCGCGCAATCCCGCTGTCGGCGACCCACTTATAACTGCCTCCTTTGGTCCGGAGTCGCAGTTCGGTCTGGTAGGGTTGCTTGCTCTTCAGGTGGCGCTCGAGCGAGGCATCGAACCGGGGAAGGTCTTCCGGATGGATCATCGCCCTGAAGTCTTCGAACGTCAGGTCGCTGAGGTCGTTCTCCTCGTACCCGAGGAGCATCTTGAAATAATTGCCAAGGTAAAGGGTTCCCGACAGCCGGTTCCACTCATACAGCCCCGCCCTTGTGCCTTCGACAGCCATCCGGAACCGTTCGCGACTGCGTTTCAGTTCCTGCGAAGTGAGCCGCAGCGACTGCTCGCTGGTGCGCAGGTCGGTTTCAGTGTCGTGATGGAGCTGTATCGAAAAGTACAGAACGAGGCCGGCAACAAAGTAGGCTGTAGTAAAATTTGTGACGAAGCTGACATTCCTGTACTCCTCCGTGACGTCAGTCACCGGCAGGACCTGGAACCGTCCGAAATAGGCAGCCATTGCAATGACGTATGAGACAAGCGCCAGCAGCAGCCCAAGATTGCGGTTGCTGTATCCGAAGAGTACCAGGGTAGCGAGCCCCGTTGTGATAAAGAAGTAGAAAACGCCCATCGAAGGCCCTTCGCTGGCAGCGAAGACAAAGAGCACGCCGTTGCTGACGAGTACGAGGAGCGCGCTGGCCCACATGTACTTCCTGATCCGGTTCAGCCACAGCGTCAGCAGCGAAAGCACCGCAAGCAAAACGTACACCGGGTAGTACGTATTAACATTATTGCTCGCATCAACAAAAATATAGAGTACGGCGATGATCAGTCCGATCATGGCAATGAGCCCGCGCAGCATGGCGTTGCGATACTCCGCAGTCGAGGAAATGAATTGGTCGCGGCCTATGATGATGTTACGTATAACTTTCTTCAGGACGTTCATGTACTTTCCCAATTCGAAATTCAAAATTACTAAATCAAAAAGTCCAACATTTGGACAAGACGGCCCGGAAACATACATGGGCGTCAACTTCAAAAAATTGTATGCGTGATACCTTAATCCTCCGCGTAGACACACTGTTGTCCTGGCTCACAGGAAGTGCAGCACGTTAGCAACGGAAGCTTTTACGAGCCCTCAAATTCAATCGCGGCTAAAAACGCCAAAGTGGCAACAACAAAAGGGAATCAGGCCCAAAAGGAGACGCTTTCTTCCGCAAACTCCGACACCAGAAAGCGCGGTGCCGTGTCAATTCATGGGCGGCGCCAGGACGGTGGTTTCCCCATCCGAGGGTCGTCATGGACAGGGTCATTCGCAACCCATTTTAGGTACAATTGCGGGCAAAATATTACGTAGCGATTATGCCCGGGTCTCCATGTCAGGCCGTCCCGGAAATGCTGAACCGCCCTGTCAGACCGGACTCTTTAGCCCTCATTTACAGATGCTTGGCACGCTCCCAGTACACGTCCATCTCGGCCAGCGACATTTCTCCCAGCTTCTTGCCGTCCCGGGCAGACGCCTCCTCGAGATACTGGAATCGTTTGATGAATTTCTTGTTTGTACGTTCCAGGGCCTCCTCCGGGTCGATCCCTATGAATCGGGCATAGTTGACCAGGGAAAACAGCAGGTCGCCGAATTCGCTCATGACAGTCGTGCGGTCGGATCCATTCCCGTTGCCCTGAACTTCTCGTCTGAATTCCTCCATCTCCTCCTGTACCTTTTCCCACACCTGATCCCCTCTTTCCCAGTCAAACCCGACGCCGCGCGCTTTGTCCTGAATGCGCATGGCCTTAACCAGGGCGGGCAATGAGGTGGGAACGCCTTCGAGCACCGACTTGCTTCCTTTCTGCAATTTGATTTTCTCCCAGTTTGCCTTCACCGTCTCCTCGTCGTTGGCCACGACGTCGCCATAGATATGAGGATGGCGCTCGATGAGTTTTTGACAGAGGGAGTTGATTACATCACTGATGTCGAAGGCGTGTACCTCACTTGCGATACGGGCATAGAAAACAATATGAAGCAGAATGTCGCCCAACTCCTTCTTGATCTGGTTTGAATCGCCTTCGAGGATAGCATCAGAAAGCTCGTAGGTTTCCTCTACCGTCAGATGCCTCAGACTTTCTATGGTTTGCTTCCTGTCCCACGGGCAGTTCTCCCGAAGTTCGTCCATAATCGTCAACAGCTTGTCGAATGCCTCAAGTTTGCGGGCACGCTCCGGGTCAGGGGTAGAAATTGGTCTTTTCGCCGTCATAAACTTATCGCAGGCTACAAATGTTGTTTATATACAGTTTGATTAACTTTACGCCAAAAATACGCATTCATGGCCGTTGTCTTGTTAAGTATCGGATTAGTAGCGACCTTCTTCATTCTGATGTCCGTCAGAATACTGTTCGTCCGAAACGGCGAGTTCAGGGGTACGTGTGCTTCCCAGAGTCCCTGGCTTAACAAGGAGGGCGTAGCCTGCGGATATTGCGGTAAGACGCTTTCAGCAGGGGAAACCTGCGGAAGGGAAGACCCGGAACCTTTGCCTGAAATCAAGAGGAAGCCCCGTTAGGACTATTTATCAGGGTCCGTTTTTTGTCGCTTGCTGGCGAAAGAACCGGCCATCGGGCAATGCTGAAAAAGTTTAGTTTTGCCGTGCAAAATTCAAACCTGGAACTAAAGTGGCGTTAATCAAGTCTGTATCTGGCATTCGAGGCACCATCGGCGGTGCGGTCTCGGAAAATCTGACCCCTCCCGACATTGTCAAATTTACTGCAGCATACGGAACGTGGCTGAAAGGCCGCCACGACGCCGTACGGGTCGTTGTGGGACGGGATGCCCGCCCTTCCGGAGAAATGCTGAACCGGCTGGTTTGCTCAACCCTGCAGGCGCTGTCCATTGATGTCATCGACCTGGGCCTCTCCACTACGCCTACCGTGGAAATCGCTGTGCCCATGGAAAATGCACAGGGGGGAATTATCCTCACCGCGTCTCACAATCCGGTACAATGGAATGCCTTGAAACTCCTCAACGAAGCGGGAGAATTTATCAGCGCGGACGACGGGCAGGCAGTTCTTCAACTGGCTACCCAGGAGCAGTTCGATTTCGCCCCGGTAACCCGGCTCGGCAAGATCGAGTTTCGCGACGATTACTTCAGAAAGCACATCGACGCTATTCTGGACCTGCCCCTCGTGGACGCCCACGCCATCCGAAACAGGAACTTCAGGATCGTGGTAGATGCCGTTAACTCATCGGGAGGCATTGCAGTTCCGATGTTGCTGGAGGAACTTGGTGTCTCCGTTACGAAGATCCATTGTGAACCCACAGGACATTTTCCCCACAATCCCGAGCCGCTGCCCGAACACCTTACGGATATCTGCCGCGAAATCGAGAAGAGCAAATACGACCTGGGTATTGTCGTCGATCCCGATGTCGACCGCCTGGCGTTTATTTGCGAAGACGGAACGCCCTTCGGTGAAGAATATACACTGGTAGCTGTGGCCGACTACGTACTCAAGAACGATACCAGTGGCCGGCGTAACACCGTCTCCAACCTTTCGTCGACACGCGCCCTTCGTGACATCACTGAGAAGCACGGCGGTCGTTATTATGCGTCCGCGGTGGGAGAGGTCCATGTCGTGAGTGCAATGAAGGAATGCAATGCGGTGATTGGCGGGGAAGGCAACGGTGGCGTCATATATCCAGATCTGCACTACGGCCGCGACGCGCTCGTCGGTATCGCGCTGTTCTTATCCCACCTTGCTAACGCACAAGTACCCGTATCGCGATTGCGCGCCGGCTATCCGAACTATATTATTTCAAAGAACAAGATCGAGTTGACTCCCGGCATTAATATGGACGACGTACTCGCGGGGGTTCGCGAGAAGTATAAGAAACAGCCGATCAACACGACCGACGGGGTGCGCATTGAATTCGATCATGAATGGGTGCACCTCCGCAAATCCAATACGGAACCTATTATCCGCATCTATGCAGAGGCGGACCTTCAGGCCAAAGCCGAAACGCTGGCCAGGAAAATTATTTCGGATATTAAAGAAATCATTGCTGAGAATATTGCCCAGTAAGTGAACGTCTACCTCGATAACGCCGCAACCACACCACTGGACCCTGAAGTGTTTGAGGCGATGAAGCCCTACCTGCTTCACCACTTCGGCAATCCGTCATCTACCCACGCGCATGGCAGAAAGGTACGCGCCGCTATTGAATCGTCGCGGAAAAAAGTTGCCGAGCTGCTCAACTGTGCGCCAGGGGAAATCATCTTCACATCCGGTGGCACCGAGGCGATCAACACCATCCTTACCGGCGTAATGCATCGCCACAAACCCACTCTCATCATTACCTCACCCCTGGAACATCACGCCGTGCTACATACACTGGAGCACTGTGCTAATCCAGACATCCTTCGTTATGTGAACGTCGACGAAAAAGGCAACGTGGACCTCGATCATCTCGAGTCCCTCCTCAGCGGCACACGCGGCGCTCTCGTCTCCCTGATGCAGGCTAATAACGAAATCGGTAACCTGCTGGACCTCCATCGGGTTGGAGCCATCTGCGCCGAACATGGGGCCTGGTTTCACTCAGACACCGTACAGGCCGTTGGTCATTACCGCCATAACCTGAAGGAGACTCCAGTACACGGTATTACGGCGGCGGCACACAAATTTCATGGACCCAAAGGGGTTGGGTTCATGTATGTGAAGAGAGACAAAAAAATTGAACCGTACCTGTTTGGCGGTGGCCAGGAACGCAACATGCGCGGCGGTACCGAAAACGTAGCCGGTATAATCGGTCTGACCCGCGCATTAGAAATCGCCTACACCAATATGGAACAGCACACCGCGCACATCCGCTCGCTGAAGGCACGAATGATCAACGCGCTTCGTGAGACCATTCCCGGTGTGAGCTTTAACGGGAATTCCGGCGATCTCGACAACAGTCTTTACACCGTACTCAACGTAAGCCTGCCCGAGTCGGGCGAAAACGAGATGCTGCTGTTCAACCTCGACCTCATGGGGATCTCTGTATCCGGAGGGAGCGCCTGTCAGAGCGGCGCCGCCACAGGTTCGCATGTGCTCCGGGCCATCAACGTGCCCCGGGAACGAGGCGCCATCCGCTTTTCATTTAGCAAGTACAATACCCCCGAGGAAATCGACTTCGTCGTGGAGAAGCTTTCACAAAGTCTCTTCGTCCAGAAGTGATCCGGAAGGGATGATGCCCATCTTCTGCATCAGGAAGGTCGCGTTCTTGCTCGTGCTGACACCCTCCCTCAGGAGATAGTCAAATCGCAGTTCTCCTTGTTCGATACGCGATTCAAAATGGTAGTTACGAATCGCAGGGTGATCGCGCTCCATATCTCCGAGGGCCACATCGTGCGTTGCAATCAGAACGAAACACGGATACTTCACGAGACGGGATACAAGCGATTGCGATCCCGAAAGCTTGTCGGTCGAGTTGGTTCCTTTAAGTATCTCATCCAACAGGATAAGCATCCGACGTTTCTCCTCTAATCGCCGAACGATTCCCTGAAGCCGGTATAGCTCAGCATAAAAGTATGATTGATGGTCCGCAATCGAATCGGTGTTGCGCATCCCGCTGTAGACTTCCAGCACAGGACACGTGAAACGCTCGGCACAGACCACGGATCCGGTAAGTGCGAGGACGACGTTTATGCCTATGCATCGCAGGAATGTGCTCTTACCGGCCATGTTGGCGCCTGTGATAATCCAGAGCGACGACGCCGCGTCCATCCTTAGGTCGTTGCGAACACACTCCTCCTTTCTTATCAGGGGATGCCCTACGTGCTCCCCTTCGAGTTTCCACGCTTCAGTCAATTCAGGCCAGGTAAATTCCGGATGATTGTACGCATACGCGGCAAGGCTGTTGAAGGCATCGGCCTCGGCAATCGTATCGAACCAGTTCTTCATCCGGTGCCGGTTGCGATGACGCCATTGCTCAAGCCGGTAGATGCATAGCAGGTCATACAGGACAAGACTGTTCAACAGGATACCGGCAAAAAGATTCAGGCGCAAATCCAGGGCACGCAACCGGGTAACCAGGCGCGCAATTTCGTCGCGCGCCTGCTGACTTTCGGAATTCATCTGCTTTGCGAGAGGAGACGTAAATCTCTGCCTTCCCAACAATTCAAAATGGGCAGCAAATTTTTCCAACAGGTACCGCTTCTTTCCGAGGTCATCCTGGATCTGCATCGTGCGTTTCGCAAAGCTCCCCACCACGGCCCATTGCGCGAGCACGACCACAATCAACAGTCCTGGAGCACCAGTGACAACCCAATACAGCAGCGCGAGCAATGCTGCTGCGGGCAGTGCAACGAGCATCCATTGTCGTCGCTTGTTTCCGAACATAATATCGGGAAGGCTCAGCCATTCCAGTATTTGCTGCTGGTCTGAAGTGCGTTCGGCGGACGCCATCCCTATGGCCTGAAATTCCTGGCGGAAATCAAGTTTTTCACTGAGTTCGGCAACCACCGCGCGACGTTCTTTTATCAAGGGAATCGACGACAGCGGTGAGGACAGGATGGCGGCAAGCCTTTCCTTGCCTTGCTCCGTGCACGTTCGGTTAAAACGTTGAAAGAGCGACCCTCCACCGAAAATATCGAGGTCGAGGGTGTAGGGATGATGGGCATCGACAAACTCTGCTCCGTCGGGAAACGATGTATAATCTCCAGTCAGGGCCTGCAGTTCCCGTTCATTGATCAGGGTCAGGTTTTCGAAAAGTCTTCGGCGGCTTTCGAGGCGGGCGTGTTCACGCACAAACCATGTAAAGACAATGGCGGCCAGCAGGAAACCTATCCAAAAGATCACAACCTTGAACGCAAACCAGGCCAACACGAGCGCGACAAGCGCGACGGCAACCCGTATCCATGAAACGGCAAGCGCCCGATGTTCAGTAGCCTTTCGCTGTGCCTCGAACGATGCGCGGCGGGTACGGTATGTCTCGTCAAGATCGGGCATGAGCACGGGTTAAAGGATTCGCTCGATAACACGCACGATTTTTCCGAGGCCTTCCTCGTCGGTCGTATCAAAATGAGCAAGCTGGTCGCTGTCGACGTCGAGGATCATCACCACTTCGTTATCCTTCAACACGGGAAGTACAATTTCCGACTTTGAAAGTGACGAACACGCGATGTGCCCGGGGAATTTGTCGACATCCATTACCACAATTGCGGCTTTGCGTTCCCATGCTGTTCCACATACCCCCTTTCCGAAGTCGATACGCGTGCATGCCACCGGTCCCTGAAAAGGTCCCAGCACCAGTTGTCCATCCTTCACCAGGTAAAATCCAACCCAGAAAAAGTCAAAAGTCTGATGAAGCGCGGCGGCGATGTTTGAAAGGTTCGCGATCAAGTCGCTTTCTCCCTGAACAAGCGCTTCCACCTGCGGGAGCAGGGTGCGGTACTTTGCGGCTTTGTCCGCAGAGGGATCGATGAACAATTCTTCAGCCATGCCGGTGATAATCCTGGTGACGGGAATACAAAAACAATTGATCCGAGGAAAGGACATCCATATGGGCATGACCTTTCAGTTGTGGAGCGGGTATGCCGCTGCCAAAAACTTGCGGCGAACGAAACACGCGCGCTTCATCCCAAAGGTCGGCCTGTACGAATAAATCCAGGGTGCGGGCGCCACCCTCAACAATAAGGGACTGTATGTTTCGCGCGTGAAGATCGGCCATCATATCATTCAGGAAATTATGCTCCGATAATTTAACACATACTGCGCCCTGAGTTTCTTCACTTCTGACCGTGTTGTATATGATAGTGCGGGCAGATCCGTCGAAAAGTTGCAGTGTCCGCCCGATTCGCAAGGTACGGTCAATAAGTATGCGAACCGGGTTTCGCCCGGTCCAGTCGCGGACTGTCAACCGCGGGTTGTCCGCCTCCGCTGTCCCCGAACCGACGAGGATGGCATCTTCTTCAGCCCTCCAACGGTGAACCAGCTGACGGCTTACCTTGTCACTGATCCATTTCGAATCGCGATTATCACGGGCGATGTACCGATCCGATGTCTCCGCCCACTTCAGGATAATGTATGGACGCTTTTGTTCAACAAATGTGAAAAACCGCCGGTTCATGTATCGGCAGGCATCCTCAAGTATACCGGTTGTAACTGCGATGCCTGCGTCTCTTAACTTTGCTGCACCGCCGCCGGTAACGTTCGGGTTGGAATCCGTGCTGCCGATCACAACGCGCTGGACACGGTGTTCAATGAGCATATCCGCGCAAGGTGGTGTCTTACCATAATGCGTGCAAGGTTCGAGTGTAACGTATACCGTACTGGTTTTCAGAAGGCGCTTGTCGCGCACAGACTGAACGGCGGCAGCTTCTGCGTGCGCCTCACCGTAGGCACGGTGCCAGCCTTCGCTGATAATTCGATCGTCATGCACGATAACGCACCCTACTAGTGGGTTCGGACTCACTCTGCCCAGTCCTAACAACGCGAGTTCGATGGCCCTGGCCATAAAACCTGCGTCGATCGACATATTGTGGTCGTTCATTGCGTATACTTGCAAAGATTGTTCTTGCATGACGAATTCCAAAACCCTGTTTCTGGATTTGATGCGTCACGTCAGGTTGGCTGAAGCCGATGATGAAAAGAAGGCTATTCTGTATCGGATACTGGAAAATGTTGCCGGAATTACCCCCACCGACATTGCTGCCGAAAAGAAGGTTTCTATCGGGCAAACGGTCTTAGAACGGCTACACCACGTACTGGAACGTGTAAACAGCGGAGAACCGCTGCAGTACGTTCTGGGGGAATGCGATTTTTATGGACGAACCTTCAGAGTCAACCGCGATGTATTGATCCCCAGGCCGGAAACCGAAGACCTTACGCGGGCAGCATTGGGCTTATTGGAGGAAGTTCACTCACCCCGCCTCGCGGACGTCGGCTGCGGCAGCGGATGCATTGCCATAACGATGGCACTGGAGCGGCCGGATGCGAGCGTTTACGCAACGGACATAAGCCTGCGTGCCCTTGAAGTTGCCCGCGAGAACGCCAAAGCACTTTCTGCAACAGTTGATTTTCATCGCTCCAATATTATAAGTGAGCTGATGCCGGTATCCGACCTTGACCTGATCGTAAGCAACCCACCGTACATAACACCAGACGAGGCTCCGGAAATGAGTCCGACCGTTCTGGAACATGAACCGCACCTTGCCCTGTTTACCGAGTCGTCCGATCCCCTTCAATATTATCGGCCGATCCTTTTGCATTCGCGTGAAGTGCTGAACCCGGGTGGTGTCGTGATCGTAGAGATCAACGAACGCTTCGGTGACAAAGTGGCGAATTTGTTTCGGGAATACAGTTTTTCGGACGTCACCGTCGTGAACGACAGTTCTGGCAAACAACGGATCGTGCACGGCATCTACTCCGGCGATGAATGAAAGACAGGATACGGACCGTCGCGATTGTAGGTGCAGGCAATCTGGCCTGGCACCTGGCGCCTGCACTGGATAACGCTGGGTATCCGGTACGCGAAGTATACAGCCGCAACGCCGGCAACGCCCGTCAGCTGGCATCGCGACTGTACCGGGCCCAGGTTAAAAAGGTACCTGATTTCGCCGACAGCGATGTGGACGCAGTCATTCTCGCGGTAAGCGACGACGCCATAGAACTGGTTGCAGCAGAGCTTGTCATACCCCCCGGCACGCTCGTCGTTCACACGTCAGGAAGCACCCCGATGCGCGTGTTGGCAGAGATGGACACAGAGAACATCGGCGTGTTTTACCCCTTGCAGACCTTTTCAAAGGGCGCAAGGGTAAATTTTGAAGACATCGCCATCCTCGTAGAAGGAAGTAATCCGAGGGTCGAGCAGGCTTTGGAGGCCATGGGCCGCGCATTGAGCCCTACGGTGGCCACGCTTACATCTGAACGCCGCCTCGCGCTGCACATCGCTGCCGTTTTTGCGTCGAACTTCACGAACCACATGGTTGCTATTGCCTTTGCGCTTATGGAAGACCACGATTTGGACCCGGACTGGCTCAAACCGCTTATCGCAGAAACGATGAACAAGAGCCTTGACGCCGGCCCGGAGCAAGCACAGACCGGACCCGCCCGCCGAGGGGACCTGAGCATTCTGCGCAGGCACGCCGAATTTCTCAAGGATGACCCGGCACTAAGGGAAATCTACAAGACAATCAGCCAACATATACTGGAGCGGTATCAATCGTAACGGTCAAACTGATAAATTTACCCTTGAAACCTTGTAGTAATGTCTTTCCGCCTGAATCATGCGCGGCCCCGCCGCAACCGCAAGAGTCAGGTCATCCGGTCTTTGGTGGAAGAAACCACCCTGGACACGAAGGACCTGATTTTTCCGCTTTTTCTCCTCGAGGGTACGGGCAAGAAAGTGGAAGTAGAAAGCATGCCGGGCATCTACCGCTTTTCGGTCGACTCGATGCTCCACGAAATCGAGGAGTGCGCGAAACTGGGCATTGTTGCATTCGATATTTTTCCGGTCGTCGACGAAAAACACAAAGACAAAACCGCGTCCAAGAGTTATGACCGCGACTTTTTCTACCTCCGCGCACTTGCGACCATAAAAAAGGAATTTCCGGACGTGTGCATTATGACGGACGTGGCCATGGACCCATACAGCTCCGATGGTCATGATGGCCTGGTTAAGGACGGAAAGATTGACAATGACCTTACCCTCGAAATCCTGGGCAAGATGGCGCTCGCCCAGGCCGAGACGGGGATTGACATCATTGGGCCGTCAGATATGATGGACGGCCGCGTCGGCTACCTGAGATCGTTGCTCGACAGCAATGGATTTACCGACGTGTCGATCATGAGCTATACCGCAAAATATGCGAGCGCGTTTTACTCGCCGTTTCGCGACGCGCTGGACTCTGCGCCAAAGTTCGGCGACAAAAAGACCTATCAAATGAATCCCGCAAACCGAAGGGAAGCGCTTATTGAAGCAAGTCTGGATGTAGCAGAAGGGGCGGACTTTCTCATGGTCAAGCCGGCCATGGCGTACCTGGACGTCGTCCGGCTGCTTCGCGACAATTTTAACCTTCCCATCGCCGCTTATAACGTGAGCGGCGACTATTCCATGGTCAAGGCAGCGCATGCAAAGGGCTGGATAGAAGAAGAACGAGTGATGACGGAACTGCTGCTTAGCATCAAGCGCGCCGGGGCCGATGTGATCCTTACCTATTTCGCCAAAGAATATGCGTTACTGACCAGAGGTTGATGGAATGAAAGAATTCTACGTCGCGCTGATTTTATTGTCGTGGTGCGGATCACAGGCATTTGGCCAGGTGATCACGCTTACGGGTTCCGGCAAGGAGGAAGTACTGGGACGAATGACCCACTTTGTCGACGAAACAGATACCCTGTCCGTTGAGGCCGTCATGAACCAGGATTTTTCGCCACTTCCGCATCCGAACCGCGCACCCGGACTTGGATTTGACCGTAGAACGCACTGGTTCAGAATGGTGGTTGCCAACCAATCCGACCAGGCGGAATGGAACCTGGAGATCCCATATTCACCGCTGGACCGGATCGACGTGTATGTGTTCGCAGACGGCCCTTCTCCGGAAATGCACAAGGCAGGTGGCGACATCTTTCCCATTGCCACGCGCGATCTGCCACATCGCCAACCCATCTTCAGACTTACGCTGCCACAGGGGCAGACGCGTACGATCTATCTTCGCATTCACACCATCTCGTCGGTTCAGGTGCCGATCGTGTTCTGGACTCCGGCACGGTTCCAGGTCGCTAACTACAACACCCAACTGATCAACGGGCTGTTTTACGGCGGCATGCTTATCATGATCCTGTACCAGGTGTTTCTCCTCCTTTCCATCCGCGACAAGAGCACGGCCTACTATGTCCTCACCCTCATCAGCATGGCCAACGTCATCGCGTTCTTTCAGGGTTATACATTTCTGTTTCTCCATCCCGGACAACCCCGGCTTAACGACGACTTCGCGGCGCTCAGCGGGCCTTTCTTTGTGTTGAGTTCGGCCCTCCTTACCCGCGCGTTCCTGAACGTCCGGAATTTCAGTCGCTTGCTGGATAACCTGCTCATCATCAACACCGCGATCAACCTCATCCTGGGCACACTGATGTTGTTCTTCATGCGGCAGATTTCCTACATGTACCTTCACCTTTTCACGCTCACGCACTGTCTGATCGTACTTGTCGCTGCCGCGTTCTGTCTTTACCGAAAATTCAGACCGGCACTCTACTATCTGTTAGCATGGGTTACCCTGCTCCTGGCCGCAGTGGCCTTCACCATGGGCAACCTGGGACTTGCGCCCGGCTACCTTGGCGCCAATTATCAGGGTCTCATGATCGGATGCGTGCTCCAGGTAGTCCTCATCTCGCTAGCTCTCGGTGAGCGGTGGAATGTGCTCGTAAAAGAAAATCAGCGCGCCAAGGAATTGGAATTGAAGCGCGGCCAGGAAGAGAAGATCAGGCTGGAGCAAGAGGTAAGGCAGCGTACCTTGCAGATTAACCAGCAAAAAGAAAAACTGGAAGAGCTGAACCGGATCAAGGACAAACTGTTTTCGGTGGTCTCGCACGACATCAAGGCGCCGCTTTCATCGTTAAAGCTGTCGCTTGCTCTTGCTAAGATCAACAAGCTAAGCCAGGACGAATTCAAGACGGTTTCAACGGAAATCGAAACGCACCTCGACCAGACCACGAACTTCATACAAAACCTCCTGCATTGGGCGAAGTTCCAGCTCCGCGGGGAAGTGGTGAAGCCGGTCCGGCTGGATATGCCAGTTATGATATCCGAGGCCGCAGGACTTCTTGAAAACGACATGACCCAAAAACTCATCACATTGCAGCTGGACGTCGCCCCCGATTGTATCGCCTATGCAGACCAGGTGATGATTCAATCCGTCCTGCGAAACCTCATCACCAACGCCGTCAAGTTTACTCCACCCGGCGGTACCATCACGATCCGGGGCAAGGCTGAAGATCAGAAAATCATCATATCGGTTTCCGATACAGGAACCGGCATACCCGAAGCCAATCAGGCGACACTCTTTACCCTGGAAAGCCTCACAACGCCGGGCACCCGGCAAGAAGCAGGCACAGGCCTGGGTCTTGTTCTATGCAAGGAATTCACGGAAAAGAATAAGGGCACGATTTGGTTTGAAACGGAGGCAGGAAAGGGAACGACGTTTACGTTCACTTTGCCCGAGTACAAGACGGAGTATCACTATGCCAACGCAGGTCGTGAGGAAGGTTGAGCGATTATTTATTCGTGTCATTGCGGTGAAGGTCCAAAGATTACGCGTTCAATTTAACTGAAACTCCACGACGTGCATCGACCTCAACACTCCACCCCCCTGCCCGGCTAAAGCATACCAAAATTCAAAATGACGCTGGGCAGTCGGGCAGGCACTTCAACACTCCAACACTTCAACACTCCAACACACTATTCCCCCAACTCCGGCAACACAAAATCATCCAACGGACTGGACTGTTTCATCAGGGCCTCAATCTCATCGGGATCGCGGGGAGCGCGTGAAGACAGCATTTCACACCCATTTTTCTGGACGAGGAAATCATCTTCGATACGGACACCAATGCCCCACCATTTTGGATCACAGTCACTGTTTTCATCGATATAAATTCCGGGCTCGATGGTGATCACCATGTTCTCTT
>DASVCT010000157.1:0-5711 GCA_036381475.1 Cyclobacteriaceae bacterium | reverse complement strand
TTGGAGCCGTTTGAGGTTAAGATTGCGGAATATCTGATAGAAAAAATCCAGGTATATGCCTTTTTTCGGCCAGTGATCCTCCTGCATATAGAAGATGGTGTGCGAAGGGATGATCTTTAAAAGTAGTTTCAGGCGGTCGCTCCACTCGCCTTTTCCTGAGTAGATAGGGGTAAATGGGGGATTATTGGGGGATTTTACGTCACTGCCCCAATAGACAGGTATTCCGGCGTTCAGAAAGTCCATACGGGAATCTTTCCAGCCTTGTACGAATCCATCCCATGCGAAGGCGTACCCATCGAAGGTGTGGATTAAGACGGCATATTCAGGAATTCGTCCCATGAAATGAGATTGAGGCACTTCTTTCTCCATTGATTGAACCACTTCCATTCACATTCTTCGATGTATTCGCCGGGAACATATTGTTCAACACCATTTTTCCAGACTCCTAGTCCGTTGTCAATATCCACCGTATAGAAGCAACCATGCGAGTAACCCAGATATGCGGCGAATTTGTAAACTGAGCCATTCCAATGACCGGTAGGTGTCGGACGTGGCACAATGGTGTGTTCTTCCTTCTCAGGGTTGCAGTCGTGAAGTACAATGAATCCGTTGGGCGAGAGGATCTTGAGTGCGTTTTCAAAGTCCTTCCGCACTTGTTCGGCAGTGTGTAGACCATCGATAAAGATTAGGTCGAACTCACTAATCCAGTCGAAAGCTAAACTGTGTGGTGGATTTTCGAAGAACTCGTCGCTTGTCATCATGAGAACTACGTCATTCCCTTCATGGCTGACGTATGAGTAATTAGGGTCAACGCCTAATTTTAGCGTGCATACAATGTTTTCAAAGTTCTGCCTGACATCCTGCACGCCGATTTCCAAGTACTTCTCAAGGCTGTGCTTTCTGGCGAGGTGATTTAAAACGTCAGTCCTGTTTGGCATGTTGTTGTTTTTTAAATCGTACAATTCCAATTCCATTCCACCATTCGCCTTTTTGCGGACAAATCAAATCATGATTCTCGATGACTTCCAGATTCATCGCCTTTGCGGCCGAAAACGTTGCGTTCGGTATTTTCTTCATATTCCAGTCGTCGCACACGTAAGTAAACTCATCAGCCATAGCTGGATAGAAGTATTCAATAGCCTTGTACTGGGCTTCGAATGAGTGATCGCCGTCGTAGAAAAACAACTCAATAGGAGGGAGTTTTGACAAGTCCACCGTCCAGCAATCTTGTTCAAAAAGCGTGAACCGGTTTTTATACGCATTTGTGTTTGCAAAGAAATTCTGTCGCTTATTCGGGAACATGGAAAAGTTATCCACCCCGAAGGCCGTTAAATGCTCGTTACCGTGAAGGGCAGAAATGAGCGTCGAGCCTTTGTAAAGGCCAACTTCTAGATATGTTTTGGCCTGCGATGCGAGGCTATTGAGCAGATGCCAAACCTTCGGCGAGCTTAGTCCATCCATTGCTGATATTACCTCGTCCGACAGCTTAGACTGTAGCCGGTTAGCATCCTGAATTGCGCGAGTAATGTTCATGGTTTTGAATGAATTTGTGTGTTGAAGTTTTACGGGTGGTATTTTGAGTTCGGATAGCATGGCGTTTAAGTCCTCCTGCAGGTGTTCGAATCTCAGAGTATAGTCGACTTCACAATCCAGAAAGTGCGAGTTTGGCTTACACATAAGGGATTCCCTGACAGGCGCATCACCTTTGCGCGCATACGTCGCGCTCTCTATCCTGTCCTCATCACTTCGTATCACGGTAAATAGTGTATAGTCAGGGAAATTATTCCGATAAAATGATGCCGGATAGTGTTTATCAATGACCTCTAATTTCAAAGCACGGACAATACTCACTCCTGCGGTACGAGGTATGTGGCAAAAGGCGAGCTTACGACGATGGCAGACCGGCATCAGATATTAAGTTTATGGTGGTATCGGCGGGATTTAACACCGCAGTAGGGATCAAGGACGCTGCCCATGTCTATGAGGGTTATCTCCGAGTATCGGAATTCATCAATAATTACCTCTGACATCATGGATGCAGAGAGCAAAACAACCGGATAATTATTTCTTCTTGCAGTTTGGTTAACCCACGCTACGACTTTATCAAACTCTGTCCAGCAATTCTTAGTTGGCAACCTGTAATTATCAACGTTGAGAATATTCGCAACAGTAGCGATATGTGGAGGCCCGACAACCATAATTTGCCTTTGCATTCCTATACCTAGCCGATCGACACGCTGCATGGAGGCAAATAATTTTTGCAACCTGCCGTCAATACTTGCATTGTGTATACAGTCAGCATCAACCCATTTCACATTTGGGAAATCTTTTTGAATTTGTAGCCATAAATCCGAGGCAAGTGTCAACGGCTGTAGTCCGACAATATAATCTGGCTTTCTTTCGAGTGATGCCCGTAATTTTTGCCCTAAATCAGGAAAGTACTGATGTCCGTCACAATTCGCACCTCGCTTTCCATATATTGCGTTAAACTCCCCATCTCCGTATCGAGCAAACTTGAAGGACTCGCCTTTTTTTAGTTTTTCACAGATCAAGTCGAACACGTCCGGCAAATCCGAATGCCATCTGCCTGTTATTCCGTCTCTGTATGCTTTCATAATCCTGCTAATTGTTTTGCTTTTTTGTCTGACCATGCCTTATGCCGATGCGGGCAGTGTTGAAACTCATTCTGTGTCGTGTAGTTCCATTCTGTAACATGTAATAATCCTGGATTCTTCCATGCTGCATAAGCGAAACCGATCTGATCTCGCTCAGAAAACTGCTCCACTTGCTGCCACCAATCATCGCATATCTTTTGCACTTGTTTGGTATTGTTTCGCATGAGTATTCCAGAAGAAATCAGTCCATTATGTTCCGGCAATCCTTCATTTTTGTAGTGATTCACCTGTCTAACTATATCCATCCAGTTACCACGGCCAAGTTTCAGACACGAATGAGCGTCGATGTATGCGCAATCATCGAAAGGGTGCTTTATGACAGTAAAATCAGGAACAAAGTGCTTTCTCATCCACCGCGACAAATCGCAGTTGATAAAGAATGTGCCGTCAATCCAAATTGAAAAATCATCTTCAATGTGCTTATGGAAGTTGATTTTGTACCATCTGGCTGTTTTTGCAGGCCCGAATTCCATAACAGGGACGCGTCGTATCTCCCACGGGGCGGGATTTACCTTTACCAAATCAAAAATTTCACTGCCGTCCGGTTGGTCCGTATAGCAGATAAATTTCCACTCGCCTTTTTGGTTGCGTTTGAGTGGTTTCAGATAGTCGTAAGTGCCAAAAATCGCTGTATAAACTGTCATCTAAGATGTGATTTATCAGTAATATCATTGAGTCGATATGAATGCCACACCAATACAGCATCCATCCGGTATATTTTCAGTCCTGCGGATAAAATCCGCCAGCAAAAATCGTTGTCAACGCCTAAAGGAGATGGTTGTTCTATGAATTTATGCTTTCTCCACGTCCGTTTGCATACCACCATGAGAAACCCCGATACTTCACGGGTTATCTCAGTTGCGTTATAGACTTTTTCCCGCTGTTTTTCCGCCCTTACCTGCCAATATCTTACAGAATCGTTCTCGGAAGGTGTTCCGTCAATCAATTGTTCCTTCGCAAGATGGTGGATTCGGTTTGTATAGCACGTCAAAAGCCCTGCGTCGGGTAAAAGAGCTGTGTATCCGCGAATGATCTTGATCGCATCGTGGGTTAAAAACAATGTGTCGTGGTCACGCAAAACTATCCAGTCATCATCACTAACTTGCTCAAAGGCATCATTGTAGGCTTTCCCCAGGTTCTTATCTACTCTGTACGGGGTCTTGACGTGAATCATCGCTTTGCGTAATAGTAACTCTCGTACGAACTATACCTATTGCAGCCGAACACCTGGTAATGGATTTCCTCAGCCTTCTCGTATGCTTTTACCTGGGTTCCAACCTCAGTCATTAGTTTAAAAACCATGTCGTCAAATGCTTTTGGCTTCATCATGCACCCCCTCATGAAGGTTCTGGGAAGGGAGATGATATCCCCCGACCCGTCGAGTTGATGTACAACATATCGTAAGGTGTCGTCTTTCATATCGTGATAACTCCTCTTTCGCCGTAAACTGACTTAGTAGGAATGTCTATCATCCACTCGTTGACTGCCATTGCACAACTAATCCAGGGGTCTATTTTCTTCTCAGGTCGCTCGCTGGCCCCCGTTGTTTTTGGCTTCACGATCTTGATATTTCCCTCGTCGTTCTCTTTGATCAGGATGTTGTCAAATGCCCACGTAACCACAGGATTGCCCGCATGGGCGATCTTACCGGAAAGGATAAGTTCTTTTGTTTTCTTGAGGGCGTTGCTAAGGCCGAACCCTTGCCGCTGAATCATCACGTTAATTCCATGCCGCTCCTGCAATCTTGCCGCAAGATCCCGGCTGTTCCATTCGTCATACCCTATGCTTCGGATTGAATTTGATTCATGAAGGGAAAGGATTCTTTCCTCCACGGCTATAAAGTCGATGGTATTGCCGGAAACGATATTGATATGTCCCTCTTTTGCCCACCTGGAATAGGGTACATTGAATTGCCTTTCGTACTGTTCGGCTGCTTTCTCAGGTATCCAGATATTCCAGAAGAGCACAACGGAACTGCCATCATAATACAGTTCTGTCAGGCTGGTAAGGTCAGAGGTAGCCGACAAGTCAAGGCCCAACCACAACAGTTCGCCTTCATACTCGGAGCGCTTGACATTACTGATTAATGAAGTCCAAAGTTCTGTCTGCATCCACTTTGTTTCCGAGGCTGTCCACTGGCCTAAATGCAATCTCCGGAATGAGTTTTCAGCAGCCGGGTCGTTCTTTACGGCCTGGGCTTTTCTTGCGATCTCATCTCGCAGGTTCTCGGAATAGTTATACAGGGGATTCGCAATGGCCCACGTCGATGGTGAATAAATATCAGCGGCCGGGTCTGATTCGTAGATAACACCCCAAAAGGAATCATCTTCGATAACTTCGGCAAGGATTTTCTTCGCGTACTCGTAGCGATTATAACAGATTGAAAGTTTGTCGAAGCCAGGCGTGGTAATCAAAATTCCTATCGGGTTGGACCGCTGCCCCTGGGAGGTGTCCATAGTGTCGTATAAGTCCCTGTTCTTGGCAACGTGAAGCTCGTCGTAAATATACCCGTGGGTATTGAACCCGTGTTTTGTATCCGATTTTGAGGTGATTTTCTTGATGAATGATCCATTGTAGGTGATTGAACTTTGGAAGGATCGCGAGGCTTTTCTAAGGACAGGATCAAGAGCAACCATCTTCTTTGCAATGGTAAACAAAAGGTTAGCTTGTTCATCATCGCCCGCACAGTTGTATATCTGTGCTGATGGTTCGCCGTCGTTAAAAAGTAACGCAAGCTCAACCGCGGCCATCATTGTGGTCTTCGCATTCTTGCGCGGCATCTGGATGTACACCTGACGTATTAGTCTCTTGCCGTTCTTCTTCTTTAACCCGAAGATTGGCTTTAGAATTTCCTCCTTATAAGCGTCAGGTAGTATAAGAGGTTGTCCAAATAGATCGCCCTCCACATGGCGGCAATGAGTTTCAATAAACTGAATCTTTTCCATCGCCGCCGCCTCATCGTAATGATACTTCTGTTTTAAAAGTTCGAATCTTTCCCCTACCGTCATTTGAAAAGTTCCCCCGTTACTTCTATAT
>DASVCT010000156.1:0-6077 GCA_036381475.1 Cyclobacteriaceae bacterium | reverse complement strand
TGTTTTCACCTTGCTGAAGGCGGTAAAGTCGTGGGTTCCCACTATTAACGCAGCGGCCCGGTTCATGGTTTGGACATCCAGCGGCCGGTGCCACCGGAGGGCGAAACCGTCGAGAAACGGATCCTTCGTGAGCGTGATCCGGTATTCATAAGTTCGCGAGGTAGCCGAATATCGGGCATGGCCCTCCTGGATCACGGCCCGTATCGACCGGATGGCGATATCTGCAGGGAGGAACGAATTTATGCGTGCTTGGAGCCTTTCAGGATCAATAGAACGGTCGATATCTGTGTGAAAGAACTGCTGTTCACAGTGAACGCCGGCGTCGGTACGGCCGCCTCCTACGATCGCTGTGGGTTCACGGAACAGCGTGGAGAGCGCATTTTCGAGGACCGCCTGTACGCCCAGGGCGTTGTTCTGACTTTGCCAACCGGCGTAACGTGTCCCGACATAAGAAACCTCAAAGAAATAGCGCACATTACGTTAACTTTGCCCGGAAAGTTAAAGGAACCACTCTATGTGGCAAAGAATCCAGACCGTATTTCTGGCGGCGGCTATCATCGTGTTGCTGGTCTCACTGGTGCAACCCATCTGGTCGATCCGCACCGACGTGAACGAAACCGTCCTGACGCCCTTTTACCTGCTGCGGGATACCTCGTACCAGTACTTCCCCTTTACGCTGACGGCAATCCTTTCGATAGCTTCGATCACGCTGGCGGCAACATCCATCATGCGCTACCGGAACCGGATACTTCAAATCAAGCTTGGCGCGCTGAATTCGTTGGTGCTCGTCGGCGTGGTGGGTAGCTCCGTCTATTTCGCAACCCAATTGATTTCAGAATTTCACGGCGGAGGATACGGGCTGGGCATGTACCTGCCGCTCATTGCGGTATTGTGTAATCTGGCCGCAAACTTCTTCATCCGGAAGGACGAACGCCTGGTTCGAAGTTCGGAGCGGCTTCGCTGAAATCCTGTCATCCTGTCAGCCAGGCTTGACTGGAATAGTTTTTGAAAACTGCCCTTCGCGCATCTTTAACCCGAGATAATCTATGGCAACTGCAGAAAAAGGTACCATTTCCATTCATACGGAGAACATCTTTCCGATCATCAAGAAGTTTCTTTACTCGGACCACGAAATTTTCCTTCGCGAACTGGTTTCCAATGCGGTGGACGCTACGCAGAAGCTGCGGAAACTCGTCTCCCTCGGTGAATATCAGGGTGAACTCGGTGACCTCCGCATCGAAGTTGAGTTCGACAAGAAAAAGAAAACGATCACCGTCCGCGACAAGGGCATCGGCATGACAGCCGACGAGATCAAAAAGTATATCAATCAAATTGCATTTTCAGGCGCGGCCGAATTCGTCGAGAAGTTCAAAGACAAGGCCAACGCAAACGACATCATCGGGAAGTTCGGTCTGGGCTTCTATTCCGCGTTCATGGTCGCCGATAAAGTCGAGATTATCTCACGCTCCTACACTGCCGGTGAAACCGAAGCGGCCCACTGGATTTGCGACGGGTCGACGGAGTTCGAGCTCGAACCCCATAAGAAGGCAGAGCGTGGAACGGACGTCATCCTGCACATCAACAAAGATTCCGAAGAGTTCCTGGACGAATGGCGCCTCAAGGGAATCCTCGAAAAGTACTGCAAGTTCCTACCTGTAGAGATCAAGTTCGGCACGGAGGAACGGAGCGAACCCGATGGGGAAGACAAGGACGGGAAGCCCAAATACAAGACCGTAAAACGGGACCGGATCATCAACAATACAAATCCCTTGTGGACCCGACCGCCCGCCGAACTGAAGGATGAAGATTACCTCGCCTTCTACAAGGAACTGTATCCTTTTTCAGAAGACCCGCTCTTCTGGATTCACCTGAACGTCGACTACCCGTTCACCCTCACCGGGATCTTGTACTTCCCCAGAGTGAAAAACGATTTCGAACTCCAGAAGAACAAGATCCAACTGTACAGCCGCCAGGTGTTCATCACGGACGAAGTGAAGGATGTTGTTCCCGACTTCCTGATGTTGCTGCATGGCGTACTGGATTCTCCGGATATTCCACTGAACGTGTCCCGCAGCTATCTGCAAAGCGATGCGAACGTCAAAAAGATCAGCCAGCACATCACGAAAAAGGTAGCCGACAAACTTCAGGATATGTTCCGCAAAGAGCGCGCGGAGTTTGAAAAGAAGTGGGACGACATCAACATCTTCGTCAAGTACGGCATGATCAGTGACGAAAAGTTCTACGACCGTGCCAGGGAATTTGCCTTGCTGAAGAACATCGATAAACAATACTTTACGTTTGATGAGTACAGGGAAAAGGTAGCACCCACACAAACCGACAAGGACAAACAAGTCATTTTCCTGTACACTTCCGATCCCGGCAAACAGGACAGTTTCGTTCAGAGCGCCCGCAACAAGGCATACGATGTATTGGTCTTTGACGGGGTCCTGGACAATCACTTCATCAACACGCTCGAACAAAAGCTCGAGAAGACGCACATTCGGCGCGTCGACAGCGACACCATAGAAAAACTCATCGACAAGGATGAGAAAGTCGACAGTGTTCTCACCGAGGAAGAAAGGAACGAGGTCAAGGGCATATTTGAAAAAGCGATCGACAATAAGAACATGACCGTGACAGTGGAATCCATGTCCACCGACGAGTTGCCCGTCGTCATCACAATGAGCGAGTTCATGCGACGAATGAAGGACATGGCCAAGCTCGGCGGCGGAGGGTATGCCTTTATGGGCAACATGCCTGACCAGTACAGCGTGGCCGTCAACGCCAACCACGCTATTGTCCAGCGTATCGTACGTTCCGAAGCGGAAGAGGACAAGCTGAAACTGGCCAAACAGGCCTATGACCTCGCCCTGCTCTCGCAGAATATGCTCACCGGAGCGGACCTCACCCGGTTTATCCGGCGGAGCGTCGAACTGGTGTCCTGAAAACGCAGGGAAATTCCGTAAATTAGGCTGCGAATGCGGGAGAAATCCTCCTCTGCGCGTACCATAGTCCATTATACGGCGTTAATGCGGTGATGAAAAAGGCGCTTCTCCTTATTGCAATTGGTTGGCCTCTGCTGGCTCTCGGGCAGGAGGAGAGTCCGCCTCGCGACGATCGCTTTACGATCGATACGCCGGTCACGCTGGATTTCAAGAAGGATGAAGAAGAGTCTGAAAAGCCGAAGAAGAAAAAGAAAAAGCCGAAGAAAAAGGTTTTCTACGGCATCAAGACGCGCAAGGGTTTTACAAAGAAGGGCGTCGGCGACCGGGTAGTGTACGAGCTGTTTTACGTCCTGAAGACTCCGGAACGTCCTGAAACGTTTGTTCGCGACATCTATTGGTACGACTATACGCGCCACGAAATTCGCAAGACCTCCACTTTCGATCCTGCAAAGGGTGTCCTGCTCCATGGACCGTATGAGAAAAGGCAGGGGGACGTCTTGCTGGAGAAAGGCATCTTTTACAAAGGCACCAAGCACGGGCGCTGGATGAAATACAATCGCGACAGCGTTCTGGTCGACAAGGAGAAATACTACAAGGGCTGGCCTCGCGAATCGCTCGTCTCCTATTACGATCCAGGCACGCGTCACAAGATGAAGGAAATTACGCCCATTGAGTTCGGAGAAAAAGAGGGATACTACTACCGATTTTTCGAAAACGGAAAGATTGCCGTCATGGGTGAATACCAGTGGGACCAGCGGATAGGCGACTGGATCGAAAACTATCCTGATGGCAAACGAAAACGAATCATTGCCTATCCGGAAAAGCCTTTTGACGACAGCATCCCGGCCTACATCAAGATAGAATGGGACGAGAAAGGCAAAGAAATCTACCGCAACAACATGACCCGGACCCGCGAGGGCCGCGCCTCGGTCGGCGGTCAGTGAACGGCATCCTCCAACTGGATGATCTCAGGAGGTTCACACAGGCGAACCGAGATGATATCAAAGCGAACGTTCCCCTGCCAGTCCGTCGCGTAAATGAAATTCTCGGCAGCGTGGATCATTCTTTCGGCTTTCTTCCAGTCGACAAAATCCTCGGGCCGTCCGTATTCCATAGACGTTCGCGCTTTTACTTCCACGAAGACGAGCCAGTCATCGCGCTGCACGACCAGGTCGATTTCCGACTTCCCGTAACGGTAGTTTCGGAAGAGGATCGTGTACCCCTTGTCGACAAGATAGTCGGCAGCCAGTTGCTCGCCCCTGGCGCCTGCCTCCATTTTGTCGGTCATGATATTGTAATACCTTTGAACCGGGAAATTAGTGATTATGTCAGCGACATTGAAACACATTGAGGGATTTACCCGACAATTAGCCGATGCGTTAAAAATGGGGCAGACGATGGATCTTCACCGCCCCGGGAGTGATACACGCAACATCGTCATTTCAGGAATGGGCGCATCGGGAATCGCTGCCAACCTGATCGACTCGCTCACCTTCGGACGCGTTCCCATTCCTATCACCGTGTGCAAAAGCTACAGCCTTCCCCAGTTTGTCAGCCCACATACGCTTTTCATTGCCTGTTCATACACGGGCGACACTGAAGAGACCGTGGCGGCGTTGCATAAAGCACTCCTTAAGCGGGCCAGCATCATAGCCGTAGCCTCGGGGGGAAAGCTTCTTGACATCGCCCGCGAGTACAACCTGTTCTATATTCAGCTGCCATCCGGCGCCGAAAGTGGGAGATACATGATCGGCCACATGATGACCGCACTTCTGTATGCGTTGTATCACACCAACCTCATCGGCGCGGCCTTCATCAAAGAGACGGAAAACGCCATCGAATACATCGACCGCGGCGAAAAGGCAATTCAGGTTGAAGCTGAACTCATTGCCCGAAAACTAAAGGGAAAACTTCCGGTGATCTATTGCGACGCCAGGCTTCACGCTATGGCTATGCGCTTCCAGCAGCAGTTGAACGAAAACTCCAAGCACCTGGCTCATGTGAACGTCTTCCCCGAGATGAATCACAATGAGTTGACCGGCTGGCAGCATCCGGAAGCGATCCTTCCGATCCTTCAAGTGATTTATCTGTATTCCGACCACGATCATGAGCGTATTGAAAAGCGCATGGAGATCTGCCGGAGCATATTTGAAGGGAAATCCAATCCCATTATCGACATTGTCGCGGAAGGAGCTTCCCTCCTCGAGCAATATTATTACCTGCTGCACCTCACCGACTGGATATCCTACTGGCTTGCCCGGGAGAACGGCGTGGAACCAGACCCCTCCGAAACGCGGTTATACCTGAAACAGGAGCTCGATAAGACATCGTGAACGCCGTAATCAACAGGAAGGCCCGCTTCGAAGACCTGGGCCTCATGGATTACCAACAGGCATGGGATTACCAGACCCGGCTGTTTCAACAGACGCTGGATGTGAAGTTGGCCAACCGGTCGCGTCCGCCGGAAATGCAGTTGCCGACCGATAACCACGTGCTGTTTGTCGAACATCCACACGTGTATACCCTTGGCCGCAATGGCAATCAAAACAATCTGCTTATCGCCGGGAACGATCTGGCGAAAATCGGCGCCGCCTATTACCCCATAAACCGCGGAGGCGACATCACCTACCATGGGCCGGGCCAGATCGTAGGGTATCCAGTACTCGACCTGGAGAATTTTTTTACGGACATCCATCGCTATATGCGTTCCCTGGAAGAGGCCGTCATCCTTACCCTCGCCGAATTCTCCATCACCGCTGAAAGGATCAATGGCCTTACGGGAGTGTGGATCTCCAATGGAGTCGTCCCCAAAAAAATTTGCGCCTTTGGCGTCAAGACCAGTCGCTGGGTAACTATGCACGGTTTTGCACTCAATGTCAACACCGACCTGAAATACTTCAACCACATCATACCCTGCGGAATAAACGATAAACAGGTCACGTCCATGGCAGACTTACTCGGCCAGCCGCAGAACATGCGGGCTGTTGCCGCCGTCTTGAAAAATAATATCGCACAGGTGTTTGGAATTGAGTGGCAGTAGGCAGTAGGCAGTGGGCATTAGGGAGTAGGCAGTAGGCAGTAGCTTGCCTTCACCCCACACCCTAATCCATGGACCCCCTATACACCCTATAC
>DASVCT010000155.1:0-7357 GCA_036381475.1 Cyclobacteriaceae bacterium | reverse complement strand
GCCGGGTCGTTCCATTTTATGCCGGTCTCGCATTCCTTGCGGTAAAAATCCGAACACTTATAAAAAAATATCGTGTCTTCAAGTGCTGCAAACCCATGGGCAAATCCTTCGGGTACATAGAGCATCTTGTGCTGTTCACTGTCGAGCTCACACATGTAGTACTGTCCGAAGGTAACGGAACCCTTACGAACATCCACGACTACGTCGATGATTCTTCCCGAGATAACCGACACGAGCTTTGCCTGTACAGCAGGGGGCGTTTGGAGGTGCAACCCCCTGATACATCCCTTGCGCGTGAACGACTGATTGTCCTGCACAAATCGGGTGGTAATCCCGATCGTGCTGAATCCACGCTCCGTGTAGTACTCGTAGAACCAGCCCCTGTTATCGTGGAATAGCGTCGGAATGATTTCGATCAATCCCTCGAAACGGGTCTTTACTGTCTGCATCAAAAAAAATTATGACGCTACTTTCAGCGTTCTTAACGTCTGCAAATACTTGTGGATTACCAACGACTCGTCAAATTCAGATACGGCTTTCCGTCTTCCGTTTTCCCCGAACGTTCTCAGATTGTCCTCGTCGAGGGAGGCCATCTCGCGCATCCTCTTCGCCAGGTCGGCGGCATCCTTAAGGTGGCAAAGTAAGCCATTATAGTTATGTTTCACAACGTTATTGCACCCCGGTACGTCAGTGGCAATGATAGGGCGACCGGAACTTGCCGCCTCGAGAAGCGTCCGCGGCGTACCCTCACGGTAAGACGGGAGAACAATGCAATCGGCCTGCGATATGTAACTCCGTACATCCTCTGTGGTGCCCAGGTATTCAATGATCCCCGAACGATGCCATTCATCGATTACCTCCGATCGTATGCCGCGCTTATGTTCGGGGTCCTTGGCGCCCAGCACCTGGAATCGCGCATCCAGTCCCTCTTTTTGTAGCATTCTTGCCGCCTCAACGTACTCCATGACGCCCTTGTCGGTGATCAGCCGGGAGATCATGAGGAACGTAAACCTGGTGTTGCGCTTATAAGTCCGCAGTGAAAAGTGTTCGAGGTCGATGCCGGATCCCGGAACGAGGTCAGCTTGCTCGGCCTGAACCAGTTTGCGGTGAACAAAAAGGTCGAGGTCGTCAGGGTTCTGAAAAAATACCTTGTGGGCGAACCTGAAACTGATCCGGTACAGCAGGATGGCGATAGCGGAGACAAGATTGTTCTTGAGAAAAACCGTTCCCAGGCCGCACACGTTATTCACCACTGGTATCTTCAGGGCCGCGGCGGCAAGGGTTCCGTATACGTTAGGTTTTATTGTAAAATGCAGAATAATATCGGGGTGAATCCGACGATAAATGAGGTAAAGTTCCAGGATTAGTGCGGAATCCTTGACCGGGTTCGCCCCCCGACTGTCCATTCTTACCTTGTGGTGGATGCACCCGGCTTCGGTAAGGTTTTTGGTGAACTCATCTACGGGAGCGATGGTATGAACTTCGTGACCCTGGGATAAGAGCGTACGAATAAGATTCATCCTGAAATTGTAAATATTCCAGGATGTATTCAGCACGATGGCAATTCTCATTTAAGTGGCTCTGAGTTTGAGAATTCCTTTCCCGTAGTGAGGGTCAAGATTCCGGTTAGACTGGGGAATTCTTAGGTTAAATTGCTAAAAATAGCAAAAAGTAACCGATTCGGGCAACAGGGAGGACATAAAAAGCGTGATTAGTGTTTATTTGAACAGGTAAGTTTCTGATGGAAATACGAAATAAAGCAATACTGGTAGCGATAACCCGGGAGGAGCGTCCGGAGGTGATCGACGAGCACCTGCAAGAGCTGGCCTTCCTTGCCCGGACGGCCGGACTCAACAGCGTAGGAAAGGTGGTGCAGGGTCTCAATATCCCCGACTCGCGCACGTACGTCGGCAAGGGTAAACTTGAGGCATTGAAGGAGACGGTGATCGCAGATGAAATTGCCGCGGTGATCTTCGACGACGACCTCAGCCCGTCTCAGCTGCGCAACATCGAGCGCGCGCTGAATCCGCAGGATCGGGATGAAAAGGTTCAGGTATACGATCGCAGCCTTGTCATTCTCGACATTTTCCTGCGTCGTGCACAAACGGCCCAGGCCCGAACCCAGGTGGAACTCGCCCGGAATCAATACCTGCTGCCGCGGCTTACGCGGTTGTGGACGCACCTGGAACGTCAGCGCGGCGGAACCGGTACCCGCGGTGGTGCAGGTGAAAAGGAAATCGAAACCGACCGGCGTAACATCCGGAATTCCATTGCTATTCTTAAGGAGCGGCTGGCCAAAATCGAACGGCAGCGAAAGACCCAGCGCAAGGGACGGAGCAACATCGTCCGGGTGGCTCTGGTCGGTTATACCAACGTCGGCAAGTCCACGCTCATGAACCTGCTTTCAGGCTCGCAGGTGCTGTCGGAGAATCGCCTTTTCGCTACAGTCGACTCGACGGTGCGCAAGGTAGTGTTGGGCAATATCCCTTTCCTCTTGTCGGACACCGTTGGATTCATCCGCAAGCTGCCGCATCATCTGATCGAATCGTTCAAATCAACCCTTGACGAAGTGCGTGAGGCAGATTTACTGCTGCATGTGGTGGATGCAGCGCACCCGTTCCATGAGAACCAGATTGAAGTGGTCTCTTCCACGCTTCAGGAAATCGGCGCGGGAGACATTCCCACCATCCTCGTGATGAACAAGAGCGATCTGCTGGAAGAACGTGGTGACCTCGAGGAAATGAAGGGATACTATCACCAGCATGGTTATGATAAGATTGTTTTTGTATCGGCGCAGACCGGCATGAACATCGACAAGCTGAAGCAGATGATCTTCGAGGAGGTCAGGAAGAAACACATCACGATCTATCCCAACTTTTTGAAAAACGGGTATGAGTACCCCGTCTTCACTTCCGACGTGCAGGTTGAACCGAAGGGATAATTTGATAAATTTGCGAGTTCGTAACGGTTTCAAGCGGATCGCTGACTACCGATCACCGATTATTGATTACTTGTTACTCTGGTCTCATAGTTCAACGGATAGAATAGGAGTTTCCTAAACTCTTGATCTGGGTTCGATTCCCGGTGAGACCACGGAAACAGAGTGAGTGTGAGTGTGAGAGCGAAGGTGCGACGCCCACCGCGGCCACACTCGCTCTGTTTCTCTTCACTCTCACACTCACACTCACACTGAACTTGATCCTCTACGTTGTGAAAAATATAAAAAAAAACCTCTCATCATGTTTGACTTCGAAAAACTCGACGTTTATAAGAAGGCGAAGGATTTTAATGCCGGTATCCGAACCTTTGTTAAGACTACCAGATTAGACCCGACAACGAGTGACCAGCTTAGACGGGCATCATTCAGCATTGTACTGAATCTTGCTGAAGGTTCTGGTCGTTTCACAAGGCCGGACCGAAGGAATTTTTTTATAATCGCCAGGAGTTCCATTTTCGAGTGTATCGCCATTTGGATGTGCTCAAAGACGAAACGATAGTGGAGGAAAGTACCTTTTGGGGGTTCTATAATCAGGGCGAACTCTCTAAAATCCTATTTGCGATGATTAAGAAATTACAGTAGGGGACAGTACTCCACATAAGCCGAGAAACGAATAACTTCCCTGCGCACGCTACTCCGGTAAGACGGAGTGACTGTGAGAGCGAAGGTGGGATGCCCGGGTTTTTACCTTATAATCGTCACAACCCCCTTCCTATTTGACATATTAGTCCCGGACTTGACAGAGATAATGTAATAATAGGTCCCTGTTGGTAGAACCTGTCCTTCATACCGTCCATCCCATTCCCATTCAAAACCGATGGCCTCGTAAAGTAGTTGGCCGCGCATATTGTAAATGCGTGTAATGGCATCCTCGTATCCTTCAATATTTTGAATCGGCTTAACGGACCACGTATCATTGGCCATGTCGCCGTTAGGTGTGAACGCGCGGGGAACATCGAGTGAGATCTCGCCGCTGAATGCGATTTCACGGATGGCTACATTGCTTTCGGTATGCCCATCGCGCACAACAACAGAGAGCGTCTTGGTGGTCGAGTTAACCACCTCGGCGTTTTCATGGTTAAAAGAATACATCACGGATCGTAACGCTTTCTGATAGTCGGATGCAGGGGCACTGCCTATCAGAAACAGCGTCCCGTTGTCCGAATCAAAAACACCTTCTATCCCCATATCGGTCTGCGCGGATTCAAAGGACAGAAGATCGTGACCTGACTCGTATGTCGCCATGTCGAAGGAAATTTCCGCACCTACCATGTTATCGCCGTCCACGTCGGTTACCTTGATACGCTCCGTGACACTTGCGGGACCGGCGTTGGCCAGATACGGTAGCACGCCCTGTTCCATGTTTTCAAGTACAGGTGCGTCGTTCACCGGATTGACGGAGATGACCAGAGAATACGGGTCGCTTTCGAGTTTCCCATCGTTTACCGTGACCGTCACGGCAAATGGACCGGAAAAGTTTTCCGCTGGTTGGACGGTTGTGCCTTCAATAGTGTAGTGCTCTCCTTTAGAAATCCTGATCGTGAAGCCATCCGGGTAGGGACTATCGGGGTCGAATACGATTAAGTCGCTGAATCCAATCGAGATCGGAGTTTCCTCGTCGGTCGCCAACGGCGCCTGTCCAAGGATTTGCGGCGGAACGTTCCCTTCCCTGACAGCGATATTCAGCAAAAACATGTTGCTGTTACTGATTCCGTCGTTGACCTGCACGCGCACTTCCAGCGTCCCGGTGAAGTCCTGCGCAGGGGTTAGCCGGTTACCATCCAGCACGTAGTTGTTTCCCGCGAACACCTTAAGCGAAAAATCGTCCGGATACGTATTGTCCGGATCGTCCACCTTTAGCATGTTGAGATCGAGGGTTACTGCTACGTTTCGGGCGGTCGTGATCTCGTGCTGTCCGGTGATAACAGGTGGGACATTGGAAGGAGGCGGATTGCTTTGGGTGTTTTCGCCGCCGTTGTTTCCACCTTGATTGTTTCCCGGGCCTGAATTTCCTCCATTGTTTTGTCCTTCGTCGTTCTTCCCGCCGCCCTTATTTTCATCCTTATTGTTTTCGGGCTTGCCGTTTCCTTCATCCTTTTTCTCCTCATCCCTTTTTCCCGGACCCTTGTCCTTATCCTGATTATTTCCCGGGCCCCCATTGTCTCCGGCTTTCGGATCTTCATCCTTTTTTCCCGGGCCCTTATCCTTATCCTGGTTATCTCCCGGTCCGCCCTGGTCGTCGTCCTTTTTGCCTTCATCTTTTTTCCCGGGGCCTTTGTCCTTATCCCCGCCTTTCTTGTCATCTTTCTTTCCCGGTCCTTTATCCTTATCCTGTTCGTTTGCTGGTCCCTTGTCATCCCCTTTTTTACCTTCATCTTTTTTCCCAGGGCCTTTGTCCTTGTCCCCGCCCTTTTTTTCTTCATCCTTCTTTCCCGGACCCTTGTTGTCGTCTTTATCGCTACCCGGACCACCATTTGCTTCGGCCTTTTTTCCGCCGCCTTTGCTATCGACACCGGTGACATTTACAGTCAGCGCGAAGGGATCACTGTCGGCTACGCCGTCATTGACAATTACCGCCACTTCAAGGGTGCCTTCGAACAGCCCATTAGGAACGATCGTGTTACCCGACAGTTGAAAAGCGTCTGGATCTTGTAATAGTCGGAGTGTAAACCCTTCAGGGAAGGAGTTGTCTGGATCGATCACTTCGAGGTCGGCCAGGGTGATGGCCAGCGGACTACCAGCGCTGACGCTCAGTGGTTGTTGACCGACAATTACGGGCGCAACATTGGTCTGGGCACTGGCCACGGTAGGTGTCAGGCACAAGGTTGTTATCCCGGCGCAGGTAAGCGACAGCAGTGCATTTTGCCAAGAACGCGGTAGCCGAAAGCTGCCTGACGACAAGATCATTCCCGTGTTTTAAGAATGCTCTAGAAAAAAGTGAGCCGGAATGATATTTCATTGTGAAAACTAACAGCGGCGAGACGGACGAAAGGATAACAGAAAAAGCTGCCGGGGAAAGCTGGCCACAGGAGTGGGGAAGAAAAACGTGATGGGAGTGCGGAACGTTCTATTTCTTTCCTAGCCCGTCCGGGACAAAATCTAGTGACACGGAGTTCATGCAATATCTTTTGTACGTCGGCGGTGGTCCGTCGTTGAAGATATGGCCGAGGTGTGAATCGCATCGCGAGCAAAGCACTTCGACACGGATCATACCATGGGATGTATCCTTCCTGTACCAGACGCTATTCTTGCGGGAAGGTTCGAAGAAGCTGGGCCAGCCGCAGTTGCTCGCGAACTTAGCATCGGACCGGAACAGTTTATTGCCACAGACGGCGCAATAATAGGTACCACGTATGTCTATATTCCAATACTGCCCGGTGAAGGCGCGCTCGGTTCCCTGTTCGCGTGCTACATAATATAGATCGGGCGGCAGGATCTTTTTCCAGACCGCATTGGAGACTTCCAGATGTGTGGTATCCGTATTGGAGTAGTAAGGATTGTTGTTTCGCGCCGGATTGGGCTTGAGCGACTGGCCGAATGCCGTAACGCCGACAAGAAGGAACAGGCTGGGGATGAGTGCTTTCATGGTGGTTTTTCGGTCTACCAAACAAAACAACGATCAAAATTCGAGGGTTCAAAGGACAAGATAATTTTGTGGTAATGGGGAAAATGCCCTGGGCTGGCATGATGCGTCGGGCGCCTCATGGATGACCTGACGGGGATTTTTTTATTTTTGATCCCATGCCAGGCCGGGGACGATCCGGCCGTAAGAAAATCACATGATAAAACAACTTCTTCTTGTCGGACTCGGTGGCGGGCTGGGAAGCATGCTGCGCTACCTTACCTCGGTAATCACGCACCAATTCCACAACCATGCCTTTCCGCTTGCTACCTTTGTTGTCAATGGCCTCGGATGCTTCATTATAGGACTTCTGGCCGGAATTCCGGGAACAATCCCTCAGACGACGAGACTGCTGTTTGCAACAGGTTTTTGTGGCGGGTTCACTACTTTTTCCGCGTTTGCTTTCGAGAACGTACGGCTGTTGCAGAACAACAGTCACTTTATCGCCTTCTCATACATCGGGTTGAGCCTGCTTACTGGACTCCTGGGTGTCTGGCTCGGTCTGTTGGTGGCCAGGCAGATATGAGGGTGATGTTTCGTGATACCACCTGTCGAATCATATGAAGTACCTGCTTTTGATCGTCTGCCTTGGCTCTTTGCGCCTCTCAGCGCAAGATGCGTTCTTCAAACAAGAGTTGATGAACCTTCTCGACGTATCCAGGCTTCCCTTGTATCGTTCCGGTCAGATGTATCAGCTTTCCAGCTACGACACGACGGGCGGTAACGACGACGGCTTC
>DASVCT010000154.1:0-16451 GCA_036381475.1 Cyclobacteriaceae bacterium | reverse complement strand
GGTTATTGTTTAGCTCAACACACGGATACCCGCTGCCTCACCACGCCAACTTCCTGCAAACGACTTCACCGGTACGGTTACGCAAACGGTTCCCTTCAGGGCATATCAAAGATGCCTTTCCTTGTGGACTTCGAGGGTATTGAAATGTTATCCAATTGCGGGCGAATGGTTAACGGGGGGTGTCAGAATGTTTCAGGAAGGGGTATGAAATGTTAGGCGAAATTGCGATTCCAGCGCGGGCGGCGGGGATTTTTTTGGAGTCAGAAGCAGCACATCAGGGTCGTTGGAGAACGATTTGTTCAAATCATCGATACCAGGACAATACATCCCAGGATCAGAAAATAGAGCAGGATCTCCAGGATCAGCATCACCTTGCTCTTTTTTCGATAGTTATCAGCAGACATCAGGTTCCGGGAATAAACTTGTGTCAATCTAACATGAATTCTTCCCGCGATAGGCTACAAAATCGTAATGATCAGGGTTCGGATTGTTACCAGAATGGAATTTTGGGCAAGAATAGAAAGAGTTGAAGAATTGAAGAATTGAATAGTTGAGTAGTTGAATAGCGCCGCCTGGAAGCTATTGTTTTCTGCCCGCATACAGGGACGGAAGCACGTTGAAGTGCTCCTTAAAATAGCGGGCAAAGTATTTGGGATTGTTGAAGCCTACCTGGTACGCCACCTCGGCAACGGTGAGCTGACTCTTTTTCAGCAGCTGCGCTGCACGCTGAAGTCGGATTGTGCGGATAAATTCCAAAGGCGACTTACCCGTGAGCGCCACGAGCTTCTTGTAAAGATGTACGCGGCTCATGCCCAGTTCATGGCTTAGCGTCTCTACCGTAAAGTCGGGATCGGAAATATGCTCTTCCACAAATTTGACGGCTTTTTCGATCAGCTTTTCATCCAGCGAAGATATGCTGATCTCACTGGCCTTGACTTCGATCCGGCTGCCGAGCGCCTGTCGCATCGCCTGACGACGTTCCAGAAGGTTGCGGATACGGCTCTGCAGAATCTCAAAGCTGAAAGGTTTCGTGACGTAATCGTCGGCGCCGATATCAAATCCCTCCCGGACCTGCTCTTCGGCGGCGCGCGCGGTGAGGAGTATCAGCGGAATATGGGAGGTGCGTTTGTCTTCCCTGATCTTCCGGCAAAACGTCATCCCGTCCATTTCAGGCATCATGACATCGCTGACAATCACGTCCGGAATATGGGCACAAGCCTGTTGCCAACCCTCCAGCCCATTGGAAGCTTCGATGACGTGATAGGTGATGTTGAGGTTGTCCTTGAGATAGAAACGGAAATCCTCGTTGTCCTCCACCAGCAGCAGCACGGGTCTTTTCCTGCCTCGCTGGGGTTCACCTGAAACAGCGGTCGGCGCAACGGCCGGCAGGTCGGATTCGTGCACGGGTTCGGCATGGTCGACCGCAACGGCGTCCCGAACCGGAATGGTCACCGTAAAACAACTCCCCTTGTCGGGCTCGCTATCAACGCCTATGGAGCCTCCATGAAGACGCACAAATTCCCGGGCAATGGAAAGTCCGATACCTGAACCCTGATTCACCAGGTTACCGGGCGTTTCACTTTGGAAGAACCGCTCGAAGATGCGCTCCTGATCTCCCGCTGCGATGCCAATGCCGGTGTCCGACACTTTTATCCTGGCGCTTGGCAATTCCGACTGGGTATCGAGATCCACCTTCACGGAAACATGTCCTCCTTCACGGGTAAACTTGAAGGCGTTCGAAATGAGATTAAAGAGGATGCGTTCTACCTTGTTGCGATCGAAAAACGTATCCAGCCGTTGAAGCTTACTCTCGAACGAGAATTTTATGTTCTTTTTCTCGGAAAGATCAGAAAAAGAAAAGGCTACATCGCGACAGAACTGAACGAGGTCGCCGCGTTCGGGGTTCAGCTTGATCTCCTGGACTTCCATCTTTCGGAAGTCCATCAGCTGACTGACCAGGTTCAGCAGCCTGCGCGCATTCCGGTAAACGAGCTGCAACTGTCCCTTCTCACCCGGATCTCTCGAATGTTTCATCAACCGTTCAATGGGCGAGAGGATCAGGGTGAGCGGCGTTCGGAATTCGTGGCTGACGTTTGTAAAAAATTTGATCTTGAGCATATCAAGCTCGTGCACGCGCCGTGCCTCTTCCCGTTCCTGCTGCACCTTGACTTTAATTCGTTCACGCTGCAGGATGAGCCGGCGTGTGAGCATCAGCGCTCCTATGATGACGAGGAGGTAAAGTCCGAGGGCAAGCTTGGTTTTCCAGAACGGAGGCAACACGGTAATTGACAGACTCACTCCCTCCTCGTTCCATACACCGTCGTTGTTGGCCGCGATGACACGGAATACATAGTCTCCGGGATCCAGGTTTGTATACGTGACCTTTCGCGACGTCCCGTCCGTTGTCAACCAGTCCTTGTTAAATCCCTCGAGTTTGTATTTATACTGATTCTTGGTCGGGTGGAAAAAGCTCAGCGCAGCGAACTCAAGGGAAAAGACGTTTTCATCATGCCTTAACGTTACGGCGTTCGTGCGGGTAATGGATTTGTCCAGGATCACGCGCCCGTTAATGGTTTCGCCTACGTTCACGCTCCGGTTGAATATCTGCAGATCGAGAAGCACGACGGGTGGCTTCGCGGTATTTTGCACGATGCGATCCGATTGGAACATGTTAATACCGTTCGATCCGCCGAACAGCAATAGACCATCGCGTGTGCGCAACGCGCTCCGATGGTTGAATTGCTTTCCCTGGAGGCCATCGAGCTCATCGTAATTTTTGAATTCCACCGCCAGGCTTCTGAATCCCTGTGGCATCCTTACCGTAACGCGGGAAATGCCATTGGGGGTGCTTACCCAAAGTGTGCCGGTTTCGTCCTCGAGGATGGCTACAATGGCGTTGTGCGGCAGCCCGTCTTCAACGCGGAAATACTGAAAGCGATTCTCGCCCCTGTCGTACACATTCAAACCGTCCTGTGTGCCAATCCAGATTAAACCCCGGCTATCCTGATATAAGTCTGTGATGCTGTTGTTGCTCAGGCCTCCCGGACCGTCTGATGCGAGGATATGAGTGAACACTGGTTCCCCTTTGCGCCTGAACGAAATGCCATATCCAGTGCCTACCCAAAGCGTCTGTTGGTCGTCTTCAAGAAGCGCCGGCACATAACCGGTATGTATGCCATCGGAAGCGGAGTAACGTTGAAATTTTTGTGTCTTGCGATCGAAGCGGTTCAATCCACCCACGAGCGTCCCTATCCACACATTATGGCTGGCATCCTCCACAATAGACCAACCGTTGTCGTCGGAAATGGACCCGAGGTCGATCGGATTGTACCTGTAGTGTGTAAACCGTTTTCCATCAAAACGATCGATGCCGCCGAAGTACGTTCCAATCCACAGTTCATCACGGTGATCGACTATCATACTTACGATGACATCGTTACCGAGGCTGTTGGGCTCAGCTGGATCGTGCACATAGCGGGTATATGTATCGGTTGCCGGCGAATAGCGTATGAGGCCTCCTCCGTTGGTACCTATCCATATGTTGCCTTTGCTGTCCTCTGCCAGTGCATTCACATCGTCATAGGGAAGCGAATGGCCGTTGACGTCGTGGTGACGTAACAATCTGAACTTGGTGAGATTTTCATGGTAATAGCTTATACCACGTTTAAAGGTTCCAACCCATAGAATGTTCTCGTAGTCGATGTAAATGGAGTTGATGCTGTTTTGACTGAGGCTCCGGTCATCTTCCGGGTCATGCATCACATAACGCACCGACCAATCCTTTTTGTCGATGAGGTTTATGCCGCCGTGATCGCTTCCCACCCAGATCAGTCCGTTGCTGCCAATCGCAACGTTACGGACGATATCGCTGTTCAGTCGGAGGCTGCCAGGACTCCTACGGGTGATCTGGCGGAGCTTCATGGACTCAGTGTCCATGAAATAGACGCCGAGGTTAGCGTTCGCCACGAATATCCAAAGATCACCGTCGTTGTCGATGCGCAACTGGAAGTCGAGAAACTCCGACGTATGGGGACGAAGTAATTCCGTATTGGTGTATTGGACGTTAAAGTTGCGGCCATCCAGGGCCACAATGGTACCACTGCGGAATATCGCCCAAACTGTTTTTGAAGTTTTGTCTACGGCTACGGAAGAGAGGACATCGTCATCGCGGTGCAGAACCTGAATGGCCTTATGCGTGTGGGGGTCATAGCGATAAAGGCCCCCCTGTTCATGAATGAACCACCAGTCGCCAAAAGCGTCTCCGACGATGTCGAGCACCCTGCCCGGGGGTACGCCATAAGCTTTCAGAAGGTGGTCGGGATTGCGGTCGAAGCTGCCCTTTTCGGGAATGTATACGCACACACCAAAGTAGGTTGTAACCCATATGCGTCCGTCGGGATCCTCGAACAACTTGTTGATGTAATTATCAACCAGAGAGGTCGAGTCGTTGGCCCGGTTCAGGAAAACTTTTACTGAATATCCATCGAATCGATTGAGTCCCGAAGCCGTGCCCGCCCACAGGAAACCCTTACGGTCGCGAAGGAAACAGTTGACCTGGTTGTGCGATAGGCCCTGATTGGCGTTGAGCCGAAGAAAACGGTATTCGTCTCCGGGCTCCGCACGGAGGAAAAACGCGCTGAAAACAAGGAAAACAACGAGTAGTCGTCCGATCATACCCCAATCTGATCTCGGAGAGAACCGTAATTTACGTCTTTATTCCCGCTTGTGCACGTAGTGCACACGACTTTATGCCTCGGACGTCCGCGGGAAAAACCAGGTTAAACTGTAGGGAGAAATTACGATACCTTGTCGAGTGGGAGGCGCTCGAGCCCGTCGCGCAGCGACTTTTTCAATTGTGTCGGTGTGAATCCCGTAATCTTTTTGAACTGGCCTGAAAGATGGGCTACGCTGCTGTACCCCAACCGGTCTGCGATCTCGCTCAGGGTGTGTTCCTCATAGAACAGGAGTTCCTTAGCCTTCTCTATTTTCTGCCGTATAATATAGTGCTCGAGCGTTACGCCTTCGACCGAAGAAAACAAGCTGCTGATGTAATTGTATTCGTGGTGAAGGGCTTCCGAAATAAGTGCTGACCAGTTGGTCTTAAGGTCCAGTCGTTCGCTGTGGTGGATTTGGGAGATCACAACATTTTTCACAGCCTCGATCAACCGCGATTTCCTGTCGCTTATCCGTTCGAAGCCGGACTGCTTCAGCAATTCATCGACCCGCTGCAGCGCCTGCTCATCCGGATTCTCTTCGCGTATCGTCACCCGACCCAGCGTAACCTCTTCCGGCGGAAGACCGGCCTGCTCAAACGCGGAACGCACTGACTCGACGCACCTTCCGCAAACCATATTCTTTATATACAGGACCATACGCGTTCAAAACAATAAAATCCATCGTGAAGTTTGTGCCACACGCAACGCTTGCGCAACGCAATCGTTCCCGAAAATAAATGCAAGCGCGATATTTATCAAAGCGGGCCCGTGCATAGTATATTGCCGGCCTACCATGAAATAGCGGCTTACCACGTCTCCTAAGGGATGCGCAACAGCAGACATTATTCGGCGGCCATTTTGGCGTTTGTAATTTGGGGATTCTTTCCCATACCCCTCAGATGGATTCAGTCGTACCCCGCAGGAAAGATAGTCTTTTTCCGGATTCTGCTGTCGCTCGTCACGCTCGCCTTGATTATAACACTCGCACGTCGTAAGGCACTGCTTGCCGACTTAAAGCTATTCCGGCAGCTCGACAGGCATCAACGTCGAAAGGCTGTCGGGCTCACCTTCGCCGGCGCCATTCTGCTCGGGATAAACTGGCTGATGTTCATTTACATCGTGAACAGTGTGAATGTCAAGACGGCTTCCTTCACTTACCTGATATGTCCTGTGATAACCGCCGTGTTGGGTAACCTTATCCTGAAAGAAAGACTTACACCTTTTCAATGGTCGGCGGTCGCGTTGTGTGCGGCAAGTTGCGTACTTATCGGATTGAATTCGGCACCGGAGCTCGCCTTTAGTCTGCTTACGGCGCTCAGCTATGCGCTTTATCTGATTTCCCAGCGAAGTCACCAGGGCTTCGACCGCCTCACCGTGCTTGGCTTCCAGGTCTTCATCGCATTCCTGGGTCTGCTGACGCTGTATCCCTATCTGGTGGACGGAATACCAACCGAAACCTGGTTCTACGTGGTCTGTGCCATCATCGCGGTGTTTTTCACGGTAATTCCCCTGTTTCTGAACCTATACGCACTTAATGCCATCAACGCCGCAACCATAGGCATCCTGATGTACATCAACCCTCTTCTTAATTTCATTCTTGCCATCACACTGTACAAGGAAAGCGTCACCGTGCTGCAAGCCTGCGGCTATGGGATTATTCTGGCGGGATTGTTGTTATTCAACTACAGCAATTTTCAAAAAGTCCGGTCGCTGGTCCGGACCTCGTAGATTGACCATAGGTTATGACATCGTGTCCTACCGGAAAGCGCGCCTACCCATCGGAAGAGGTCGCCCTGGAGGCTCTCATCGGGGCATGGATCCATTACGACCATTCCCGCCGGGAAGGACCCGTCGCCATCTACCAGTGCGAAGAATGCGGAAAGTATCACCTTACCTCAAAAGGCCCGATGCATGAAACGCTGAAAAAGTATCTGGCGGATGGCACGATCAGCCGTATGTCGCAGGCCGAAGAATGGATTCAAAGACTTAAGAAGAGATGAAAAGTATTCAATACACCGTTGTGGGTAACCCTCGCTCAAACTTTTGGAGCACCGTCGGGGCTACCCCAACGTAAGCACATAAACACGTAAACACATAAACACTCAGGATGCCCACGCACGCCCTTACATCCCTAAAGGGAGCCATCGCGCGCTTGAACCAGGAAAGGAATACAACACGTAAATCACTTCAATACCTCAACACCGCAAGGCGGCCGCAGGCCTGCTTTACGGCAACACATCAACACGCTAAAGATGCTTCCTTTTATTTTCACCGTACCCTTCCGGATCTTTGGATCGTACACTGGTTTTTCCTGGTTTGTGTTTATCTGGATAAGCCGGACCGCGCGTGACCGGGATGAAGTTATCAATCACGAAAAGATCCACTTTTACCAGCAGGTCGAACTGTTTTTCATTGTTCACTGGATCCTCTATGGCTGGTACTATTTCGACGGACGGCGCAAAGGATACAGCCACCATGAAGCGTACCGTCGGATTCCCTTTGAAAGGGAGGCGTATTCTCATGAGTCCGACTATGGATACCTTAAGCGACGCAAGCCATTCGCCTGGTTAAAATACTGCATGTCGAACGAGCCAGGCAGCCTTTAGCGGTCCAAGCCTTCCACCACGATCATCTGGGTCACCGCCGCTGACTGCCGCAAAGCTTTTGCAGGTGCGTATTCTTCCGACGACCACCATGCCTTGGCATTTTGAAGTGACGGGAACTCCACAACAACGATACGGCTTGGCTGCCAATCGCCTTCAAGACCCTCGGCGTTGCCGCCGCGTACAATAAACTTACCTCCAAAGAGTTCCAGTGAGGCGGGTGTCAGCTTCTTGTATTGTTCATAGCGTGACGGGTCGGTAATGGTGATATCGACGATAACGTATGCCTTCATCTTATTAAAAAAATAGATTAACGAATGGATTTGATACTCATGGGGCGGGAAAGAGACCGTTTCGCTCCGGGATAAAAATAACCTGGCTACCCCGGATATCCAGAAACTTTCTGCTTATTTGCGTGAAATTTCCCCCGACTAACTTCTCATCTTGACATCCAGACCCCATTGACTATGCGACTCATTTGGATAGCCGCCCTGATGCTTACCCACATCACCCTCGCCGCCCAGTCGAAGAAGGACCTTATGGAAGAGGTCAAGCGACTGCAAGCCGAAGTGGAAGCGTTGAAGAAACCCAAAGAACCCACGCTCGACCTGACCGATCGCCATCAGGAGGCTGGATACGCCGCCGGAGTACTTTTGGCGGAAAACCTCCGTAACCAGGGTGGCGACTCGCTAAATGCAGCCGCCATCAACGCGGGCATCAGCGATGTCTTCATGAGCAAGCCGCTGAAGATGGATCAGGATCAGTGTATGCGCGTAATCCAGCCGTACCTTCAGACGGCAATCGAGTATCGCAACGAAAAAATCAAGGCAGAGAACGAGCAGTTCCTGGAAGAAAATCGAAAGAACGGAGATGTGAAGGTCACACCGACGGGGCTCCAGTACCGGATACTCAGAGCCGGAAGTGGTCCTTCACCCAATCTTGACGATAGCGTCACAGTTCATTACAAGGGTTCTCTGATCGATGGCCATGTATTCGACCAGTCGGAACCCGACAGTCCCGTTACCTTCGTCCCGTCAGAGGTCATCCCGGGCTGGACGGAAGCGCTGCTGCTTATGCATGAAGGTGATCTGTGGGAAGTGGTCCTCCCCTATCCACTGGCATACGGTGAGCGCGGTGCAGGCATGGAAATCCCGCCTTATGCGACGCTGATTTTTGAAATAGAATTGTTGAAGGTGACTCCGGCCCCTCCCCCGGAACCGGCACAGAAAGGAAAGTGAAACTGCTCAGGATGCACCCTGGCATACCCGGATAAAATCCAGGATCAGCGGACTAGGCTTTTCAGGGGTTGAGTTCAGGGGTGGTTGAAATAACGTTCCCCTAAAGAATGTGTGGTCCCGCAGTTCGAACGCACGCGCCATGCCGTCCGGAGAAAAGCCGGTAAACGCTAACGGTTCCTGGCTGAGCTTCTGCTGCCACGCCGTTGACAAACCGTATGCACAGTTGTATCCCGCCTCAAACTGCTCGACGCCCAAGACCCGGTAGAGCCAGGAATCTTTGTCTTCGATAACCACATTCTCGCGTGACCCCTTCAGCGAGCACGCCAGTTTCTCTATGACCTGCACGTCGGCCTGGGGATCGGACTCAGCATGTTCGGCCTCCGGAATATTGAGGACATTTCGCACATATTCAATAAGCATGTATTGAAATCCGGCGCAGGTTCCGAGGACAATGTGATCCCGCTCGCGCAGCCGCCGGATCGTTGTGTACACGGCATCGTCGTCCGAAAAGGGTGAACCCGGGGCGATCCAGTATCCATCATAGGAGTTCAATAAGACCTTGTGCAATTGGTCCGTCGGCAGCCACTCAAAAGCTACATTGTCAATGTGCGGCTGACAATGCCGGATGCATTCCTGTAAGGCCCGATGGGTGTGCTTGGTTTCCCGGTAATCCCCGATGATTCCGATCAACGTTTGCCTGTTGTTGCGCGGGTTCATTTCTGACACAGTTTTTTGATCACGGCGTGCGCGCGACGTCTATGTCTCTGTGCGCGGGCGTCTGAATCAAAATAGTACAACTCGTCACACAAATCATACTCGAAATTGGAATTTATTCCTATGTTGGACAAAACCCCTCCCGTATCAAACAACCCAATGGCCATGAAGAGAAGGACTTTTCTGAAGAACACGGCACTTGCAGGGGCTGCTATTGCCCTTTCAGACACCGCGCTGCTCGCAAAACCGAACTCCCTGCCTGCGAACAAGCTACCGCGATGGAAGGGCTTTAATTTGCTGGATTTCTTTTCTCCCAACCCAGCTTCGTCGCGAGGTATGACTACCGAAGAGCATATCAAATGGATGAGCGACTGGGGATTTGACTTCGTTCGCATACCGATGGCGTATCCCTCCTATCTCGACATCGATCATTCGAAGAACATTACGCCGGAAGAAGTTTACAAAATCAAGGAATCGGCAGTTGAGAAAGTGGACCGGGTGGTCAGCCTCGCAAACAAGTACAATATACATGTGAGCCTGAACCTCCACCGCGCCCCCGGGTATTGCGTTAACGCCGGCTTCTATGAACCATACAACCTATGGACCGACCAGGAAGCACTTGATGCCTTCTGTTTTCATTGGGAAATGTGGGCTAAACGCTATAAGAATGTTTCTTCCAAACTGATCAGCTTCGACCTGGTGAACGAACCATCGATGCGGGAGGACATGAACGACCAACACTCCAAACGCAGTGCTGTTCCGGGCGAACTGTACCGGAAGGTAGCCAAGGCGGCAGCGGAAGCCATCCGTCGTCACAACCCGGAACGTCTCATCATCGCCGATGGCAACAATGTTGGCAATACCGTGATCCCGGAAATTAAGGATCTCGACATCGCTCAGAGTTGCAGGGGTTACAACCCTGGTATCATTTCCCATTACAAGGCGCCGTGGGCGTTCAAGGATCCCGACAACCTGCCCGAACCAAAATGGCCCGGACAGGTGGGCAACCAGTACCTCAGCCGCGAGATGCTGGAAAAAGCGTATGCCCCCTGGATTCAGCTTACGAAAGAGGGCATTGGCGTGCACTGCGGAGAATGCGGCTGCTGGAACAAGACCCCACACGATGTGTTCCTGGCGTGGTTTGCCGACGTGCTTGACATATTTAAGAAGAACGACATCGGTTTTGCCCTGTGGGAATTCATCGGAAGCTTTGGCATAATTGATTCAGGACGCACCGATGTCGCCTACCAGGATTGGCATGGACACAAGCTGGATGCTAAACTGCTGAAACTGATACAGGATTCGTGATCGTCAGGGATGGCCGGGTAGTCCCGGGATGATGTCTTCCTGTTCGGGCATTGCGTCCCCGGGTGCATTTTCATCAGCGTATTGCGCTTCGATGAATTCCTCGAGCGAAGTATAAAACGTCAGTCTGTACTTCCAGATCGTGCGCGCGCCAATAGCCCGCTTGAAATCCTTCAATGCGACATCCTCTGCCACCCAATACATTTCAGCGGCCTCGTCAGGAGTCCCCAGACTTCCGGGCATTACGCGCAGGCGTGAATGCTCCAGCCGGCGATTGACGTCTTCGCGGAAATCATATCTTCCTCTTATATATATGGTATTCCAGTTCATAAATTCAACCAATTAAACAGTCGCTGTGGCCGCCAGGGCCCAAGTAGATTCTGTCAAAAGAGACGTTCCCCCAATAATCTTTCTCAGGTAGGTGCAGTAATCGTCTTTTTTCCACGTGGCCCAACATGCGGCAACGGACCGCCAATGATACTACGCAGTATACATGCGAAATGTTCGGTATGCGGGTAAAAAACGCCGGAATATCGCCGAAAACGATTTAAAACGCGGGGCCTACTGGCGTGATTCGGTGTACGAAACCGGTTGCGTCCACGCAGCTTCCTTATCTCCCTCCTTAAAGGGGTTCTCTTTCAGCCGGTCAGAAACAATTTTGGCGCGTACGAACAAATAGTCTTCGGTAACCTCGAAGTCCGCCTCTGTTCCTTCGATCACGTCCAGGACGCGAGGCTCAGGCTGCGCCGCCGCAACACCCACGATCCTGATTTCATAGTGGACGCCAGGATCTTCTTTAACGCGGATGTGCAACGTGCCATCGTCAAAAGACATTTCTTCGAGCAGTACACCGGTAGTGGCGTAGAAGTCGCCAGTTTCCATGGCCTTAATAATGGACGCCGGATTGAGCGAGTCGGCGTGCACCATAACCCACCCCCTGCCGGCATTAGCATATGCGGATCCAAACTGGTGATAGTTGTGGCTGTCGTCCGTCGCAAGACCGTACATCAAAGGTTGGTTGCGGTTGATGTACGCGATATTAATCAGGTCCCACATGGTTTCTGTTCCCGGCCTCAGAGAATCGCCATAGTTATTCACCAGCGGATGGCCGTTGTAAACCTCGAAGAAGCGATCCCCGCGCAGCTCAATCATGTCGCGCAGCGACACACCATAATAAAAATTGGGATGGTTGACGTGTGGGAACATCGGCACACCTGTCTCTTCCCGTTGGCGGAGCACCGCGTCAATGCTTCTTTGCAAAACCTCGAGAACGCTACCTCCCCCCTGAGGTGGGATAAGACTCCTGACATTAGTGGCATTTACATGGATCGGCTTGTCTTCGTAGCGGTCGGTGAGTTCCTCCGAAGGGATGACAAGGAAGGACTCGTCTTCAAAGAGGGGACGATACTCTTCCAGCGTCTTCAGGCGGACGAGGGTTCGGCCTGAATCCATCCGGTGGGTCACCCATTCCTCACCGAAGCGCTCCACGTATTTCTGGAATCCCTCCTCATACATTCTGCTCTTGGGCACCTTTATCCACTTCTCGCCTTCGGCAAGTACGTTGTGGTCGGATAGTGCCAGAAAGTTATATCCGTGCGACTTATACCAGTCCATTATCATCTCCGGGAACTCGTCCCCGTCGCTCCAGTAAGAATGCGTATGAAGATTTCCCTTGTACCAGCGTCTCGTGTCCTTCTTCCCCGTTTCGCAGGATATCAATACACTAGCTAACAGGCCCACCCCCATAAGAAAGAGCCTGATGTGGATTAAATTCCGTGTTATCATCTTAAAAGCCTGCAAATTACAATTTGCACAATGTTGCCAACAGTTGAAAGAGACGATTCGCCGATCTTTGCGGCACTCCTACCAATGTACCGTCCTGGGCAAATTGCGTGTATTGCACATTGCCATTTCCTGCAGCAATGCGAGGCGCATGCGCGTTCAGTATCATATTCCGGGCAAAGAGCGGACAAGTCGAACCCGACCGCTAAATTCGCATAGGTCTTTTCAATGTATGAACCCGCTATGCACCTGATCTTCCTCCTGTAGCCAACCCGAGGTGAACGGCGAAGGCGCCACCCAGGCAGAGGAGATGGTGGTGGAATTGGGAGAATGGTGCCTGGCACAAACAAACGAAGATCATGAAATACACGAGTGTAAATCCCTATACGCTGGACGTATTACACGAATACGAATCCCTGTCAGAAAGTGTACTCTTTGACAAGCTCGAGACCGCGGCAAACACGTTCAAGGCGTGGCGCCAAGCCTCTTTCGATAGCCGATCAGGGCTGATGCGCGCCGCAGCCCGCGTGCTTAAAGAGGATAAGGAACGCCTGGGCCGGACAATTACCCTGGAAATGGGGAAGTCACTGAAAGAGTCGATCGCCGAAGTCGAAAAATGCGCGTGGGTCTGCGAGTATTATGCTGATCATGCAGCCTCGTTCCTTGCCAATGAGCGCATTGAAACCGATGCAGCAAACAGCTATGTCCGCTATGAACCGCTTGGGACTATCCTCGCCATCATGCCCTGGAACTTTCCGTTCTGGCAGGTCTTTCGCTTTGCGGCACCCGCCCTCATGGCCGGTAATGTGGGGGTACTGAAGCATGCGTCGAATGTACTTGGATGCGCGCTGCACATAGAACAAGTGTTCGAAAAAGCGGGATTCCCCGTCGGCGCGTTTCAGAGTCTTATAGTCGACAAGGAACACATCTCATCTCTTATCGCGCACCCGGTAATAAAAGCCGTCACGCTTACGGGGAGCGAAGGAGCGGGCGCTGCCGTCGCTTCACAGGCAGGAAAAAACATCAAGAAGACGGTCCTGGAACTAGGCGGCAGTAATGCATTCATCGTGCTCGCGGATGCCGACCTGAAGACGGCGGTCGAAGTGGGTGTTCGTGCGCGCATGCAGAATGCGGGACAGAGTTGCATTGCTGCAAAACGATTCATTCTTCATCGCGACATTGCGGAAGAGTATATCAGCAGATTTTCTGAACACGCAGCACAGCTTCGGGTTGGCAACCCGATGGACCCCGAAACGGACATGGGACCGCTGGCGCGAACAGACCTGGCGGACCAGCTCGAAGAACAGGTCAACCAATCAGTCGAGGCTGGCGCGAGAGTCGTCTTTGGAGGAAACCGGAAGGATAACTTCTATTACCCCACGCTTCTCCGCGACGTCGAGCCGGGCATGCCGGCCTTTGACGAAGAGTTGTTCGGCCCTGTCGCAGCCGTGACAATCGTCAACGACGACGAGGAAGCGTTGCAACTCGCCAACACGAGCACGTTTGGGCTGGGTATATCTGTGTTCACCCAAAGCCGAAAAAGAGCGCAGGCTTTCATCGAGGGTTCAGAAGATGGCGCTGTTTTTGTCAACGGTCTCGTCAAATCCGATCCTCGCCTTCCGTTCGGCGGCACAAAGCGATCCGGTTACGGTCGTGAACTTTCCTCACACGGGATCCGAGAATTTGTTAACGTCAAGACGATTTGGGAAGGAAGCGAATTATAGCTCGATACATGTCCTCATTCCAGCGTTTGCGTACCCGGATGCAGCGGTATGCTCTCGCCGTTGATTTCGGCAACCCCGGTAATGCCGGGAGGCAACGTGATGTCGGCAACAAGCCTCTTGCCTTTTCGTCTTACGCTAAATTTGATATCTCCCTTCGGATGCGGGTAAACGCCTTCAATAGACTTAAGGTTACCCAAATTCGGTCGGAAACGGATCGTGCGGAAACCAATTTCGCCCGGGCTGATGCCAGCAACGAGGGTATAGTATGCATAAGCTGGCCCGGTAGACCAGGGATGACATTCTGAGCGCGTCGGTTTGTTCTCCGACTCCATTCGTTCCAACGTCGTTGTCAGGCCGTCGCGCACGAGATCTTTCCACGGCTCCAGGGCCTTGTCGAACAGATCACCAGCGCCCACCTTTCGCAAAGCTTCAAACAAGTAGAACCGGTAATAATATGTTGCCTGGCCCAGCGATGGATCCGCGAGGATGCGCTCGAGAATGCCACGCTGCTGATCTTCAGGTATGGCATTCGTCAATACAGCCATAATGTTGGTATGCTGATCGAAGTACGATTTATCGGGACGTTCAGCAAACAGGTTACGGCTCTTGTCAAAACACAAGTTGTAGACTTTGTCGGCTATTTCCTTCGCGCGTTGCGCGTATCGGTTTGCATCCTCGTCTTCACCAAGGTACTCAAGTATGTGCGCTGCACTTTGGAGTGCATGAACATAGTGCAGCGTAACCACAGCGGAATTGGAGCCGTCCTGACCCGGGGCAAGACCTCCGGTGTTCGAGTCCTGGTACCAATCGACGAAATAGTGCCAACGTGTAGCACCTGCCAGGCCGTTTTCCTGTATGAGGGCATCAAACATGCTCAGCGTGTGGTGTATGCCTGGAACAAATTTTCGAATGAAGGTGGAGTCCCCAGACCAGACGAGGTAGTCATACAGCATGTCGACCCATATCACCGAGTACGTCGGATGTACAAACGTCGACCGCAGGGGATAGCAGCTGGTAAGATTTCCATCCCAGAGTCGTGAATAGTGAAATTGCTCCAGGGCATTCCGAATATGGAGGTCGTTGCCGCTTAGGGCCTGCCACACCAGGGCGTGCACCTTCGTATCACCCACGTACTGCATGGTTTCATAGTAGGCATCGCTCAGAAAGTAACCTTGCGTACAGAGCGACACGGTCCTCCTGCACAGGTCAAAGATCTTTTCGTACACCGGATCACTTGCACTGAATGTCGCCCGTATGGGAATGGGCGTCGTGGTGTACATGTTGAAGAAATCGCGAATTACAAGGGGTTCGGAACCCGTGTTTATTCTTAGTTCGACAAATCGGAAGGTGCGTATCCATGTAGGACTGAACTTCCGACCTTCGCCTCCGTCCGCCACAATGACGTCCCTTATCCCGACGAACTGCTTTCCTTCATACTCGTTGCGGTTGCCTTTGCTGGCAGAGTTCGGCAGGAAGAGATTTTCGGCATAGCCGATACGGATAACCGCGCCCTTTCCGCCGTCGAAGTAAAGCTCCGGATATCCGGTGGTCAGCACCTTGTTGTCAATGAGGATCGTTACGGAAGAATTTGCGGGAACGGTAAGCGGTTCGCCACGAAGAAAGCCACCAGCCGCGTCGATCCCTTCGGTAACAATAACGCCAGCCAGTCGTTCCTGAGTCTGCGCCGGAATAGGCGTATTGCGCGGCTCAAGAAGCCATCCGAAGCCACCACCAAAGGCACTGGCGTTTTCGCAGAAGACGGCATTCTCCCACCCATGCGCATCAAAATCCGGCTGTTCCCATCCCCACGGATAGGATGCCGCCGTTACGCTGTCGGTAGGATTGCTTGCATAGAAACCGCCGATGATGTCACGCGGCAGAGTTCGCCAGCGTACTTCTTTGCCAGTCACCCCGCGATTCACATGTGTCTTCCAGCCGGAGGATCCCGTCGTATTGACGATGGAAACTTGAACCGACTCGGGCGACGCAACAACACCATTAACGATGAAAGCAGTGCGGTAGCTTTGCTGTCCGAAAAAACGATCGGGACCGAAATTCACGACCTCGGCTGCGATAACATTTTCGCCCGCACGCAGAAACGGCGCAATATCTATGGTTTCGTACCTCCAGTGCCGGATGTCCGACAATTGCGGACCACGGGCCACACGTTTGCCGTTCACATATAAGACGTACTTGTTGTCGGCAGAGACCGATATGATGAACTGTGAGGGCTTGACGTCAAGATCGAATTCCTTCCGGAAGTTCACGACTGCATATTCATTGCCAGAGATGCCGGGATGCGTGATCCAGTTTGCTCTCCACCGATGTGGCGTGTAACGGACCTCAGGCACGTTAAGCTCCTGCCCCGCG
>DASVCT010000153.1:0-6454 GCA_036381475.1 Cyclobacteriaceae bacterium | reverse complement strand
GTTCTTTTGCATCGAATATTTGATGATCACCGGGATAGTGAGGAAACCGATAACAAAGGAGGTGATGACGGTCGCGAGCAGGATGGCCATTAGGGTCAAATGTTCCCAAAAATAGTGAAATGAAATCCAATTACTGATTTTTCCCGTTCCGGCCTCGATAAAAATCCTGAATGGCCGCACTTACATAACGGAGTTGTTCCTCTGTTATTTCCGGATAGACCGGCAGGGAAAGCAGTTCATTCGACAAGCGGTCGGCAACGGGAAAATCCTCCCTGGCGTGAGCGAGGTGGCGGTACGCTGGCAGGGTATGAAGCGCGTAGGGGTAGTGCACCATCGTTTGAATGCCGCGATCCTGGAGAAATGCCTTCAGGGCATCGCGTTCCCTGGTGCGAATTGCGTAGATGTGGAACGTATGAGTGGATTGGGGCCTTTCTTTGGGGGTTATGATGTCACCGATTCCCTCCAGCATAGCGTGGTACAGGTTCGCATTGTCGCGTCGTTTGGCATTCCATGAGGCCAGGTGGGGCAATTTGGTCAGTAGTATAGCTGCCTGTAGGGTGTCCATTCGGCTGTTGAAGCCTTCAAAAACGTGGTCATCCTTTTGGAGGGCGCCGTGGTTGGCGAAGCGTCGTGCTTTTTCGGCGAGTTCGGGGTCGGAGGTGGCGAAGCATCCAGCATCGCCGTAGGCGCCGAGGTTTTTGGTGGGATAGAAGCTGAATGCTGAGGCGTGACCGAATGTGCCTGCGAAGCGGCCGTTCATTTCCGTGCCATGTGCCTGGGCGCAGTCTTCAATGAGAAAGAGGTTGTGTCGATCACAGATGGAGCGGATTTCTTCGATATGCGCCGCCTGGCCGAAAATGTGTACTGCGATTATCGCTTTAGTTTTCGGGGTGATGTGATGTTCGATACGGTCCGGGTTCAGCGTATACGTTTCGGGGTGTACGTCAGCGAACACCGGCTTAGCGTGGCATAGTGTGATTACTTCGGCGGAGGGAATGCAGCTGAAGGCTGGGGTGATGACCTCGTCGCCGGGTCCGATGCCGAGAACTTTTAATGCGATGAACAGTGCGTCGGTGCCGTTGCCGGTAGCGACGACGTGAGGGAGGCCCATCATGCGACCGAAGGCTTCTTCGAACCGAGTGACTTCCTTTCCCCGGATAAAGTTGAAGCCTTTAACAGCGTCGTTGATGGCTTGGTCCAGCTCATCCTTCATGGATTGGTATTGTGCCTCCAGGTCGACGAACGGTACGTGCATGCAGGTCAATTTTTGTGTAAAATGCGAAAAATGAAAGAGAACCTGTACGGGCTTACCGAGTTGGGATGAACGTATTCAAACGAACTCACAATAGGCGATGGTAAATGTGTAGGTTTTTTGCCTGGCCAGCGATCTCCACTGCGTAAATCCTTGCACATATTTCCGGTTTTTTCTGAGCGGTGCTTTGATTATCTTTGCTTTACCTCAAACGGGAGCCCGCAGTTTTGCCGGCCGGCTGTTCATCAGGCTCCTTCATCATGAAAGCTTAGTTCGTGCGATTCGGGTTCCTCATATGCTTTATGCTCGCCTCCCATTTTCTTGCGGTGGCGCAGAGTGGTGTTACGCCCAAGAGCACTACTATATACTTCTCAGAGGGCACCGACACCGCTGTTGTATTCATGGAAGGTAGTCTCGACGGTGTCAATACCTTCACCTATCCCGACTCACAGGCTTTTCAGCCGATGAGGAAGTTGACGATCGCCAATGAGGGACAAACCAGGGTGATCAAACCCCGCCTGGTAGTGAATGGGAAGAGGAACTGGTACGACATCGAGTCCATCCGAGCAGAAGTCTTTGACGGCGCAACCACAGTCAAAGAGCGGGCGTTGGCCGTTTGGAAGTTCATGAGGGATAATCGGCTGCATTACTATGAACCGGCATACGGCCGGGAAGTCGACGATGCAGTCAAATTTCTCGGCGTCTACGGATACGGTATGTGCTACAATACAAGCTTCGTTGGCGCTTCCATTGCATCCGGTCTGTTGAAGGAAGGAAAGGCATATTTTGAGTACAGCCCAAGAAATCGTCATTCTGTTAAGGAAATCGTGTTCGATACTACGGCGGTGCTGCTTGATCCCGATATTGAAGTCTTTTATCTCAAGCGTGACAACTCGACACTGGCTTCGTATGAAGACGTTGCTTACGACAAGTACCTGATAACGCGAACCCATCATTACGGAAAGGCAGTTCTCTATAATACCTTGAATAACTATGTGGCGGATGCGGTTTATGAGCCAACGCCACCAATGAAGTATGCTGGCCTTTATCCCGATTATCATACATTGGACCTGAATCTTCGTCCGGGAGAGATGCTGGAATACAGTTGGGCTCCTGGAGCCTATTACCATCACTTTCTCCCCTGGGATGGCATCCACAATGTTCCGGCGAGGAATATCCGCAACGGCAGAATTGTATATCGCACCAATTTCACCAATGCGCCGCTTGATGAGTTGATCGATAGTCATTCAGGGCTTACAACATCCACTGACGATCCCTCGGAACCGAATGTTCACCCCCTGGATACTGGTGTGAATTCCAGCATGGTAATAAAAGTGGAGTCTCCTTTTGTCATCGTTAATGGGACGATCCAGGGCAGTTTTTATCGGGGCAATGACGATGAAATTTCCTTGTCAGTATCCCGTGATTCTGTATCCTGGACTACAGTATGGGAAGACTCAAAAACCGGCGTTCATGAAGATTCAATTAGTCTGTTGGACTTTATTGACCCCCTGGCTTCTGAAGCGGTGTACAGCTATTATGTCAGAATCGATATGCTGGCGGCTGGAAGTGACTTGTGTGGGGTCGATTCGCTGAGCATAACGTCCGACTTTCAGGTGAGCAGGTTTTTTCTCCCTGAACTTGAATTGGGTGACAACATCATCGCGTACTCTGACAGCACCAAAGGCGAGCGGAATGTGGCTGTCACCATCGAGTGGCAGGAGTCGGAGGAAAATCTACCACCGTCACGGGTTGAACAGCCTGTATTTCCCGCCGATGGGGCAATGGTCGATAGTTTGAAATTTACTTTTGAATGGTCGCCCGCTGTTGACCCGGATGGCATTATCGACTACGAATTCGTACTGAGCGACAGGGAGGACATGAGGTTCCCCCTTTCGCCATCTTTTGAGGTTTACACCAGCCATGCTTCGGGCGGGCAGGGAACAGCACGTTTCAGCATCCCCTTTGATGGTATGCTGAATTCCGACTCAACCTATTACTGGAGGGTTCGCGCCAAGGACTCCAAAGGCGCCTGGGGGGAATGGAGCCCGGTGTGGTCTTTTATTCCGAAGGGGCCAATGCCTCCCGTCATGCAGGAGGCCGTTATCCAGGGTGATAGTATTCTTCTTCAATGGGAAGCCAACGGCGGAGGAAGTGAACCGGCGTTCTATGAAATTCATGCAAGCAACGAGGCATATGGCTTTACCCCGGAGACTTCCACTTTGCTGGATACAACAAGATCAACAGGGATGGCAGTACGGATAGGGGATAAGGCTCCTCTTACGTTTTACAGGGTAGTTGCGGTCGACCACAACGGTTCAAGAAGTGAACCATCGAACTACACGATGATCCCTTACCCCCATGTGTACAGCCAGCCCGACTCCATCAAACCCGGACAACCGTTTGAGGTGAAGTTAACAACTAACAGTGTTTACACGACCGACATGATGTTGACCTGGTTGGTTCCAATACGAATTGAAGATTCGGTCAACGTAAGCCTTGTATCGAAACCGGAATGGATCACATACAACGCCGACGATCAGACCTTGATGGGGCTCCCGAGCTATGCCGAGGCGCATAAGGATTCAATTGTTGTTGAATTCACGGGCGTTTCAACCGGTTACCGCAATGTTCAGGTGTTCAAACCATCGATCATAACCAATGGCGCTCCAGCCTTGAGCAATATTGACTCGCTTGCTTATGTGGGTTCCGAATTCAAACAGTCCATTGTTGCGTCGGACCCGGACTTGCCTCGTGGTGACTTCATAGATCGGATTGAGGTTGTTGCAAAACCCGTTTGGCTTGAAACTGCTTATGGCGAAGGCGATGCGACACTGACTGTCTGGGGTACGCCTGAACTGGTCGATGCTGCCGACACCATCCTGGTCGTGAGGGCGTTTGATTCGCTGAATGATTCAACGGAAAAGACCTATCTTATCCGGATAAGATTCCCGGATGAAAATGGTTCGGATCGGGGAGGGATCGTTACCCTGGCGCCGAACCCCTTCAGGCAAGAAATAAGCGTGGCTTATGAGCTTTTGCGCCCCGGCGAGGTGCAACTCACGATCTACAATTCAAGCGCCCAAAAAGTTTATAGCACCTCATTTACGGACAATGAGGCAGGCACGCACATCAAGTACATTGATCCCGGGATCGGCCAGAACGGTCTTTACTATTTGGTATTGGAAATCTTTGAAGATGATGGCCGCACTCATGGCACCACGAGGAGGATTGTCAGGTTGGAATGAATATAATTTCCTTTGGTCTGACTAATTTTGCACATGTCTCATTTCCTTTAACATGGTGCAGGCCCAATTTTTTGATTGACCAGGATTTCGATAATGAAGTTCCATTTTTTGAAAATTGAGTCGTACAGGAAGGGAATTGTACTTTCCTCAGCATTGAATTTTGCCTCCAAGCTTTTGATTTTTTTTCAAGGGGTTGCTGTAGCGTATTATTTCGGGACGTACGACAAGACCGATATCTATTTTTACTGCTATTCTACAATTCTCCTCGTAAGCACCTTCGTCAACAGTCTTGATGCCTCCGTTCTGATTCCCGAGTCGATGCGTTTGCGCGAACAGCGAAGTAAGAGGGAGTCCATGCGATTTCTCAATTCGTTTATCTACCTCTACTTGCTATTTGGAATTGCTGCGACCCTCCTTTTTCTTTCAGCACCGGTAGATATTCTTTTACTCATCTCGAATTTTGGTGAGGAGTCGTTACGTCAGAATAGGGAAGTCGTGCTATTGTCGATACCTGTTTTCACATTGATGATAATGACCAATCTGTTGGTGAATGTCATGACGTCCTACAAGTATTTCACCATTCCGATGATCATTACCAGCATTAATGGAATAATGGCGCTGTTGTTCCTTTTCATTTTTCACAAAGCGCTGAGCATAAACAGCGTTCTCATTGGCCAAATCATTGGGTACGCCATTAGTCTTATTCTGCTGGCTTACCTGATCAAAAAGCAACTTCGATGGAATTTTCTTTTATGGGGAAGCAAGATTGCCAGGCCGGTCCTTAAAGATATAGTGTTTGCCCAAAGCGGAAATTTGGCGACGATGTTATCCGCCTATGCTCCGCTCTATTTATTGAGTGCGTTCCCTGCAGGCATTATTTCTGCTTTAAACTATGGACAACGGACGGCGGAAATACCCAATCAATTGATCACAAATCAAGTCTCATCGGTCGTAGGGATAAAGTACAACGAGTTGTTTGCAAAAAAGGATTTTCAATACCTGAATGACGTTTTTATTTCAACTGCGAAGTTGCTCATATTTGTTTTAACGCCTCTGAGTTTTCTCATATACAATTATAGTGAGCAAGTGGTTACTTTGCTTTATGAGCGGGGGGCTTTTCACGGTGAGTCGGTTCAGGCAACGTCGGAATTTGTGAAACTGTTTGCACTGTTATTGCCGCTTCTGGCATTAATCACCAATGCATCCAGGCTGTATATGGCAGCACAGGTCTTGAGGTACTCTTTTTATTATCAGATCCTGGCGAACGTTGCATTGATTTTCCTTATTTATTTCGGAATCCAACAGTTCGGTATCCTGGGATTCCCCATCGCATTGCTGGTCATGAATGCGATTAACGTCCTGGTTGTCCAGTTGTACGTTTGGAAGTTGTTTCCTTATATACGATACGGTGACGTACTCCTGTATTTGGTGAAGAATATTGTCCTTAATATTGTGTTGTTGTTTGTCGTGAACTGGATGGTTGAATGGATGGAGCTAAATCCGCTACTGGTTTTCTTCATGGGTTCGGCGATTTATATTCTTCTCTTGCTGGCATTCAATCTCTTAACGTCCTTTAACAAGGACGTTAATCAGATTGTGATGAAGTGCAAGAGTTTTGTGTTTAGGTAAATTGAAAACTTTGCCCTGACCAGTGCCTGCGATGATGCCCAAAGTCTCTATCCTTATCCCGACCTATAATCAAGCTAGCTACATAGAAAAGGCAGTTGAAAGTGCATTAGCCCAAACGTATGGCAATTTGGAAATTATTGTTGCTGATGATTGTTCGAGTGATTCGACGGAACAGGTGATAAGGCGGTTTCAGGGTGATGAGCGGGTTCGTTATTTTAGAAATTCCCACAACCTGGGCAGAGTTAAGAACTATAAAAATGCCCTCGAAAATCTCGCGACAGGGGATTGGGTGGTTAATTTGGATGGAGACGATTTTTTTTGCGAC
>DASVCT010000152.1:0-5826 GCA_036381475.1 Cyclobacteriaceae bacterium | reverse complement strand
TTCCATGGGGTTGTTTGAGCGGGTAGTGAAATTTAGCTCGGTATTTCGGGTCCTCCAAACGTTTGCGCGAAAAATTGTTATTTGTACACTTAATGAAAAAAGGTCCTAAAGCGCTGTGTGCGGTCACAAAGTTGTCTGAAGTTGATTTGGATGCCCGGCAAATTTGCAGCGGCGGAACTGCGCCATTCTTTGCGGCGCCGGACCCGCATACGATTGCGGTCAAAACAGTGAACCCGAATCACAAAGCACAAGTCTGTGTTGTACGGGGAAATTGAGGAACCGTACTTCGACTCCGCTCAGCAACCGTGCTTCGGCTCGGCTCAGCAACCGTACTTCGGCTCCGCTCAGCAATCAATAAAGATAAGAGTCAGGGATGATGGGATTACTCCGGTAGTTTCGGCTCCGCTCAACCACCGGAGTAATCCCATCACCCAACAAGAATGGACCTCCGGGAGAGTAAATTTTTTATTTTTCCATATTGCGGGCGCGTCAGATGACTGATTCCTCTACCGCAGCCAATCAAAATCTACGTACCCTCCTCCAGCTCGCGTGGCGTAGTTGAAAAGGCAGATCTTGTTGCCGGTGAAGACGGTGAGCGCAAAGCGCATGTGCAGCGTGTCGCCGAGCGGCGCGAAGGCCTTGTTGTCCGTGCTGTAGGAGAACGTCGCTTCCCCGGTGTCGTAGTGTGCGGTTGCACGGAGGTATATGACGTCTTGCCCCAGGGGAACCGACGCGATTTCAAGTCCGTGATTTATCATGACAACATACCGGCGGCCATCAACTTGCTTCACGCCGATGAGGGCGAATGGATCCTGGAAGATCGCCAGGCCGGCGACGTCACCATCGCGCATATGTGCGACTTCCATGCGGGTTGTGTAGACCGTCGGAATCGTGGCGTCATAGTTCGCGAACATCCGCTGCGTGAGCGTATTACGGGCGTCGCGGAGACTTGAGACGGGCGTGCCGGTCGTGATTCGGAGAAACCCCGGCCTTTCGGTGAGCGACCATCGCGCCGTGTCGGGGTTGTGATTCCACCCCCACTGCATGCCCAGCGTTGGAGCGTCGAACTCGTCGGTTGTGGGCAACGTCGTGATCGGATAGGTCTTCCCGACGTTTGGCTTCCGGTATGTGACGACGCCCTTTCCGTCGACGCCGACCATAGGCCAACCGTCAACCCACGTCACCGGTTGGAGTGAGGGGAAGCGGCCGAACGGACCGCGGTCGGAGAACAGCATCGTCCACCATTCGCCGGTTTGGGTCTGGATGAGTGCGCCCTGGTGCACGCCGAAGTTGACGTTATCGGAACTGTCGCTGATGACGATCTTTTGCTCATACGGTCCATAGATGTTCTTGGACCTGAGCGCGACCTGGATGCCGTCGCGTCCTCCATACGTGCCGTAGAGGTAGTAATAGCCGTTGATCTTGTAGACGTGCGTGCCTTCGAGTCCCCGGCGGATGTCGCCCTGAAACACCAGTGAATCTTTCCCGATCGGCTCGATGTTTTCATTGACTTCCGTGATGAAGATGTTGCTGTATCCGTGTGTGACGTAGATGCGGCCGTCGTCGTCGAAGAACAGCCCGGGATCATAAAAGCCTTTCGGCAGCTTATGGATCTGCCAGGGACCCTCCGCCTTTGATGCAGTGCAAAGAAATCCCCCTTCGTCGAGGGTGATGAAGAGCAGGTAGAACGTGCCGTTGTGATACCGCATGCTGGTGGCCCACTGGCCGTGTCCGTAGCGGTTGCATCGCACAAGGTTATAGCATGGGTGGAAGTCGAAACGCGGTACCGCATTGCTGCAATACTCCCAGTTGACCAGATCGTGCGACTTCAGGATGGTGACCCCAGGGAATATGAACATCGTCGTGGAGACCATGTAATACGTATCCCCTACGCGTATGACGTCGGGGTCGGGGAAGTCGGCGTTGATTACCGGGTTGGTGTAGGTACCGTCGCCATTGTCGCTGTGCCGTTTCTGGGCATCCGCAGCGTGACGGAACAGGACAAGGGCGATGGCGAAAAATATGGCAAAGAAAATCCTGAGCAAGAGGTTATGTTTTAAGTGTACAATGTACAATTATATGGATTTCAAGTGAATCCTGGAACCGAAAATTCGCTGATGTACCAGTACTCGTCTTCCCGGACGAAGTGGAGGGATCCGGGGCCGGCGTATCGCACGGCCTGGCCATCTTCACGTTTGCCATAGGCGGAGACGAAGCCGGTGATGTCGGCAAACCTGAGATCAGGATCGATGGCGACTTCGCGGGGAGCAAATTTTCTCAGGCGCAGCGACCGGTGGGCGTCCTGGAAGGCGGTGATAATTGCGGAGATCGCGGTCCGGTCGTATTGCTTGCCGGACCAGGTGATTTTGCGTGCGAGGGCGATGGCGTCCATTTCTTCTTCCCATTGATTGCGGAAAAGGGATCGGAGAAACTGTTCAGCGTGTCGGCGGACGTCGTGATCATGGTTTGGGTGAAATTCTTCATAGATAAAGTGGTGTGTCATGCCGGGGATCCGGATGAGGTCCATTTCATGGGGGAAGAGTTCTTCGGTGAGGAACCGGTAGATGATGGCGTCGTCGTACTGGCAGATGCAGTCCAGTGCGACGCTGTGTTCTTCCATGATTTCGAGCAGGCGGTTGAGTTCGGGTCGGATTTGTTCGGGGATCAGGGCATCCAGCGGCTTGAACGGTGGTTTCCCGATGAATTCGTAAACGGTGACAGACTTCGCATCGCGGTATTGCTTTTCGAACGCCTCGATGTACTTGAGCCAGTCGTTCTCGATGTGTGGCGGGAGACTGGAGGTATCGGTTTCCTGCATGCCGTACTCCAGCTTGAGCTTGAGTTTGAGGAGATTGTTCTCAGCGCGGAGTTCTTCCTCCGGGCTGAGCTGGGGGTCTTGTTGTTTTTTCATGAGATTGGGTTTTTTGGAGATGAAAATAAAAGGTGAGCAGGGAAAGTGAAAGGGAATAAGTCAAAAAAATCACGATAGGCCTATTGCCTAACTTCGGTATGGCTATGCGGGCGCGCCTTCGGCGCGGGTTTTTTACCGCAGAGGCGCGGAGACGCAGAGAATTGTTTGGCAAGATAGGTAAGGGAGTGCAAGATATCCGAAGGCGTGCTTTGAGTACGCAGAGGGTCGCCTTACGGCGACATACGTTCTAATTTAATAGGGAGCCACGCGTTTTCAAGCCGGCGGTCAGGTGGTAAGTACCGCAACTTCAACACTCCAACCCGCCTGCCCGGCTAACGCATACTAAAATTCAAAAGGACGTTGGGCAGTCGGGCAGGCACTTCAACACTTTTCCTTTGCGGTCCTTTGCGCCTTTCCGTCTTTGCGGTGAACGATCAATGATCACGCGTTACTCTAATACGACATTGTGATCTACGCCCCAAACTAAACACGGCGTGCGGCAAATGAATCAAGTCATAACGTTAGACTAAAATAGCTTTTGTCCTCAGGCATAAACTTGAACTTGACCTGGCTGTTGTTCTTAGCCTTTGCCTTCACGAACTTTTCAACCTTTGCCATGTGCGCCTTGTAGTTGGGCTTTGTAATTTTTGAGGAGCTGTTGAACCAGAGCGTAAAATCTTTCCCTACCTGACTGGTAATCGCCCTGACTTTTGAGGATGACGACGTGCGCGACTTGATTATCGCATCGATGACATCGATCTCCGGGTTGGAACTGAAGCCGTTGCCGCAAAAGAAATAGTGATCGGCTGTAAGCAACTTGCAGAAGTCCTCGTGAATGTTGTGCTCCGATCCGTGATGCTGAACTTTCAGGGCATTTATATGAAGCCCTTTTGATCTGTCCAACTTGCCAATTTTCTCAAGACCATTCAGGATATCTTCCCAATGTCCATCACCTGTCATGAGCAAAGTCTTGCTATCCTCCTCGAGGAGAAACATGATCGACGCCAAATTCGGTGCCGTTACTTCGGATCGGTCGCCCAATATCTTGGAAAGCGCAATAAGGTAGGATATGTCATCCATTGAGGTGCCCAGACTGCCCTCGTCCTTTTTTACTCTGTCGCGGATTTGCTTCAATTGCTTCTTATTCTCCCGAAGCCAGTCATTCCAGTCTTCGCGAAGATTCTCAAGGTCTTTCGGAAACGGGGCAATAACAGACAACTTCATTCCGCCGATTGTCATTGGCTGCTTACGTTTCCTGTACATGACCAGTTTGCCTTTGTATTTTTTGTTCAAAGGAATGCCCAGTTGCTCAGGTTTCAGCCTGCGACTCAGTTGGATTGCCTGGCCTACACTGTAGGCAAGTCCGCCAAGTCCGATGTCTGCCGGATCGTCGCTCGAACCCAGTATGGCAGCAGTGGCCGCCAGGGTATCTTCAATTTCACTGTTATTGTCTTTTATATACTCGTGAAACGCATTGTGCCAGATTTCTTTTATCTCCGGTGGTCGTACAGACTTGGGCGGCTTAACGGTGCCGCGATGATGATCCGCCACACGCCAGTCGACTTCATCTTCGATCATTTTCAATACTCCACTGATGTGATCCTCGTCGATGTGTGAAACGCAGACCAGATCAAGTTTCTCCGATTTTTTACGGAGTTGTCCAAGATAAGCGGACACATGCTCATTATAAGAAGATGACATCCCACCATCCACCAATACGTTTGCGCCCTGACTGGAGATCAACATGCAATCTCCTTTGTCCGATTGAAAGATCTTGAGCTTCATGGTTTGAGGTCCGTCTTTTTGAAAATGCCTTTTGCTTCGTCGACGCAACTTTGCGGACTGATCACGCCGAAACCGCTGTCATTTTTCCATTCATAGTCAGTTCCCGGAAGTGGCGTACTGGTCCGGACCATGATGCCCTGGATCTGTGCCGAGGTGAGCTGGGGTTCTACCTCGAGCATTTGTGCAGCAACCCCGCACACAATTGGTGCAGCCATGCTCGTGCCCGTCATGCTGATCCATAATTCGTCCGGACCGGCAAATCCTTTGGCCGCGGTGATGTTTGTGCCCGGTGCGATTACTTCCGGCTTTGTTCGCTTGTCACGTGTAGGTCCCTGACTGCTGGTGACATTTACTTTTTCAATGGCGAGGTCGAGATTGCCAACAGAAATGACATTTCTGGCACATGCGAGCGAACTGATCGACGTGTCATCCACGTTTGACAACTGACTAAAGAACGAGGGGAAGTTCCAGAGATCACGCTGTTCACCAATCGGACCAAGCGGTCGTGGGTCGTCCCGCTCGATCCAGGCATGGTATTCACCATTTCTCACCTCTTCACCCTTGATTCTGACTTGCCATATACCCGATTTGATCGGCACGATTTGATTGGCATTGAAGTTTGGGCTCAAATAAGCCGAGAGGCAGTTTAAACCGTTGGTAGGGTGATAGAGATCATTGTAGATGCTAATGAAGCTGCCATCGGCCAGTTGCATGTTCTCAATAAATTCATTGGCATGAACCTCTCGTGTCCAGCCTTGTCCGGGCGGCTTCACCCGGATACTAAACCGGTCCTGGCATGGGTACCAGATTTCAAGCTCATTTTCGGAGACGTCGGTAAATCCGTTGCCAATCACACACCATTGGATGTCTTCCGTTAGGCCCTGTGCTTTAATTCTTCCACTCGTATGAATTCGCCCCATCACGAAGCCCAGATCATCCGAGGCGAGCGGTGAATCCTGCCCGGCATTACCCGCAGCCACCGTTACGGCTCGCCCGGGAAGGAGCAATTCGTTGTCGATCCATCGGCTGGCGGCATCGCTTCCATCATGCGCGTGACCATTTGTTCCTAAACTGATGTTTATGGAGATGGGAAGTCCTCGTTCAACCGCAATGTCGGTGAGGTACTCCAA
>DASVCT010000151.1:0-14305 GCA_036381475.1 Cyclobacteriaceae bacterium | reverse complement strand
CCCGATAATCATGCGCAGGCGGTCCTCCATATTTTACATCGCCGATAATGGGCGCGCCGAGCGTTGCGAGCTGAGCGCGGATCTGGTGGGGCCGGCCGGTCAAAGGATTCACCTGGATAAGCCATCCGTGGGAAACGCGCCGCAGGACACGATAAGAGAGTTCGGCCTGCACCGCACCCGGGATAGCGCTATCGTGAACGGAGACCTTATTTCGGGTTTCGTCCTTTTTCAGCCAGTGTACCAAGCGACCCTCGTCGCGTTCAGGGCGTCGGGCGGTGAGCGCGAGGTACGTCTTGGCTGTCTCCCGCATGCCGAACAGGCGGTTCATCCGAGACAACGCCTTCGACGTGCGGGCCAGTACTACAACACCACTGACGGGTCGATCAAGACGATGCACGACACCGACAAAGACTGCACCGGGCTTGTTGTATTTTTCTTTGAGGTAGCGGGCCGCCACATCAGCGAGCGGCGGGTCGCCCGTCTGGTCCCCCTGTGCCAGAAGACCCGCCGGCTTGTTGACCACGAGGAGGTGGTTGTCTTCGTAGAGTACGTCGAGTGAAGCCGGATGCGGTGTGTGGCCAGGTTTCATGTTATCCAGTTAGGATGCAGATGCAGTCGCAGATGCAGTGTCCTGTCCAAGTACGAGACTGCAACTGCATCTGCAACCAAATACTTGTGTGCTTCCGCAGCTAATATTCAGATGTAAAATGAAACTGAATATCGGGAAAGTTTTCCTGTACCATCTGAAGCCATGCCCTGGACTCTGCCATGAACACGAGCTTGTCTTCCTTGTCGCGGGCGATATGCCGCTGTTTGCTTTCGACAAACTCCTCCAGCTTTTTGGGGTTATCGCTGCTGATCCAGCAAGCTTTATAAATGTTCTGGGGGGCAAACTGCACCGTCGCGCCATACTCGTTCTTGAGGCGGAATTGAATGACCTCGAACTGAAGGGCCCCCACCGTGCCGACAACCTTACGGTTTCCAAGCACGAAGGTAAAGAGCTGCGCCACCCCTTCTTCCATGAGTTGGAGCAACCCTTTGTCCAGTTGCTTTGTCTTCATCGCATCGAGATTGATGACCTCCTTAAATATCTCGGGCGAAAAGCTCGGTATACCGGTATAGGTTAGGCGCTCACCCTCCGTCAGGGTATCGCCAATCTTGAGATTCCCGGTGTCGTATATCCCCACGATATCCCCGGGCCAGGCTTCGTCGACCGTCTCACGATCCTGTGCCATAAAGGCCGTCGCGTTGGAGAACCGGAGCATGCGGTCCTGTCGCACATGAAAGTAGTTGCTGCCGCGTTCGAACTTTCCCGAACACACGCGAACGAATGCGATCCGGTTCCGGTGTTTCGGGTCCATGTTGGCGTGTATCTTGAATACGAAGCCGGTAAAACGTTCCTCGTCGGGACGAACAACGCGTGCCGTCGTAGACCGCGGCAGCGGCGGCGGAGCAACACGGATGAACGTATCCAGCAGTTCCTTCACGCCGAAATTGTTTACCGCGCTTCCAAAGAAGACAGGCGCCACCGTCCCGGCGAGGTAGTCGTCTACAGAAAATTCCGGATACACCGCTTCGATCAGTTCCACATCCGCGCGCAGCTGCGCAGCGTAATTTTCGCCGACGTATTTATCGAGCCGGGCATCCGCAATATCCTGAATCTCGATGCCCTCCTCTACCGTCTGTTTGCTTGCGGTGAAAAGGTGAAGGCTTTTTTCATACAGGCTGTATACGCCTTTGAACGTCTTGCCCATGCTGATGGGCCAACTCAGCGGACGAACCTTGATGCGGAGTTTGTCCTCGATTTCATCCAGGAGTTCAAACGGATCACGTCCTTCCCGGTCGAGTTTGTTGATAAAACAGATCACCGGTGTGTTTCGCATCCGGCACACGTCCATGAGTTTTTCCGTCTGGATCTCGACGCCTTTCACGCAATCGATAACCATAATCACGCTGTCGACCGCCGTGAGCGTTCGGTATGTATCCTCGGCGAAGTCCTGGTGGCCCGGCGTGTCGAGCAGGTTGATCTTGATGTCCTCATAAGTAAATCCCATTACGGATGTGGCGACGGAAATACCACGCTGCTTTTCGATTTCCATCCAGTCAGATCTTGCGTGGTCACGGATCTTGCTCGACTTTACCGCACCCGCTTTCTGGATGGCGCCGCCGAAGAGCAGCAATTTCTCAGTGAGCGTCGTTTTGCCGGCGTCCGGGTGACTGATAATGCCAAATGTTCTGCGTTTTGCTATTTCCTGCTCGAGGCTCATGCGTCTGAATTCGTGGCGGCAAAGGTACAAAAATGGTTCTGACCCATACGTCCGCGGTGGAAAGAGGCGCTGGAAGCCAAAATTTTGGAGGCCGGGATTTTGATATCCACAAAAACAGCAGGTAATTGTAGCGCACTACCACAAACAAGTTTATCCAAATCACACCATGCAATACAGAAGATTCGGAAGAACCAATTGGAACGTAAGCGAAATCGGGTACGGCATGTGGGGTATGGCAGGATGGACGGGTTCCGATCTTAACGAAGTACGTAAAGCGCTTGACCGCTCCGTGGAATTGGGCTGCAACTTCTTTGATACGGCCTGGGCCTACGGCGCCGGAAAAAGCGAGCAACTTCTGGGCGAACTTGTAAAGCGTCATCCCGGCACCCGACTTTATTGTGCGTCGAAAATTCCCGGTAAGAATTTCAAGTGGCCTGCCCGTCCCGAATACAGGCTGGAAGACTGTTACCCGGCAGATCATATCGTCGAGTACACGGAGAAGAGTTTGAAGAACCTGGGGATGGACTGTCTCGACCTGCAACAATTTCACGTATGGGATGACAGCTGGACCGACAACGACGAGTGGAAGGAAGGTGTTGAAAAACTTCGGCGCGACGGAAAGATTCGCGCGTTCGGAATCAGCATCAACCGGTGGGAGCCCGACAACGCACTGCGTGCACTGCGGACGGGGCTTGTCGATACTGTGCAAGTCATCTATAATATTTTCGATCAGGCACCGGAAGATAACCTCTTTCCCCTCTGTCGCGAACTTGATATCGGCGTTATCGCACGCGTACCATTCGACGAAGGCACGCTCACCGGAACGCTCACCCGCGACACCGTGTTCCCTAAAGATGACTGGCGATCGACGTATTTCGTTCCCGAAAACCTCGAGGCCAGCGTTGATCGGGCAGAGAAACTCCGACCACTGGTGCCCGAGGGAATGACGATGCCGGAGCTTGCGCTGCGCTTTATCCTCGAGAACGATAACGTTCACACCACCATTCCCGGAATGCGACGCGTGCGGCACGTGGAAGCTAACCTGGCAGTCAGCGACGGAACGCATTTGTCCGCATCTCTAAAGGAGCAGCTGAGGGGCCATCGCTGGGACCGGATGCCCACGGCCTGGTCGCAATAATTAACCTGGAAAAAGAAGTGCTTTTTTGCTGTCAAGCTGTCATTGTGTCACCTATTTGTCAGGAAATTCTCCTTGGCATAGCCCTTGAGGACGGACAGTAGAACATCAGCAACTCGAGAAGAGGGAGACATTAAAATTTACAGAAATGGGTAAAATAATTGGAATCGACTTAGGTACAACGAACTCATGTGTTGCCGTCATGGAAGGCAGTGAGCCCGTGGTCATACCCAACAGCGAAGGAAGGAGAACCACCCCCTCCATCGTGGGTTTTCTGGACGACGGCAAGGGAGAACGAAAAGTCGGGGACCCTGCCAAGCGGCAGGCTATCACCAACCCCCGCAATACCGTTATCTCGGTCAAGCGTTTCATGGGCAAAAAGTATAATGACGTCAAGGACGAGATGAAGATGGTCTCGTACCAGGTGGAACGCGGCAACAATGATACGGTTCGCATCCAAATAGGCGATCGTCTGTATACGCCCCAGGAAATTTCAGCAATGATCCTTCAGAAGATGAAGAGCACTGCCGAAGATTACCTGGGCACAACCATTACGGAGGCCGTTATCACGGTACCTGCCTACTTCAACGATGCGGAGCGACAAGCAACCAAGGAAGCGGGACAGATCGCAGGGCTGGATGTAAAGAGAATTATCAACGAGCCTACAGCCGCTGCGCTCGCTTACGGTCTCGACAAAAAGAATAAGGACATGAAGATCGCCGTCTATGACCTGGGCGGTGGTACGTTCGATATTTCCATTCTGGAGCTGGGCGACGGTGTATTCGAAGTGAAGTCGACTAACGGTGATGTTCACCTGGGCGGCGACGACTTCGACCTGCGCGTGATGAACTGGCTTGCAGAGGAATTTCAGAAAGATGAAGGCGTGGACCTGCGCAAAGATCCCATGGCCTTGCAGCGCCTCAAGGAAGCTGCCGAAAAAGCCAAGATCGAATTGTCCAGTTCGATGGAAACGGAGATCAACCTTCCGTACATCACGTCGGTGGACGGTGTTCCTAAACATCTTGTAAAGAAACTGAGCCGCGCCAAATTCGAGCAACTCGTCGACGACTTGGTAAAGCGTACATTGGAGCCCTGCCGCAAGGCCGTGGAAGACGCTGGCGTATCTACTTCCCAGATTGACGAAGTCATCCTGGTTGGTGGCTCGACGCGGATCCCCAGAATCCAGGAAGAAGTAGAGAAGTTCTTCGGGAAGAAACCCTCCAAGGGTGTTAACCCCGATGAGGTTGTTGCAGTAGGCGCCGCGATCCAGGGTGGCGTGCTCACAGGTGAAGTAAAGGACGTCCTGCTGCTCGACGTTACACCACTGTCGCTGGGTATCGAAACATTGGGCGGCGTCTTCACGAAACTGATCGAAGCGAACACGACCATACCGACGAAGAAATCGGAAGTCTTCTCGACGGCCTCCGACAATCAACCGTCCGTAGAGATCCACGTGCTCCAGGGAGAACGTCCGATGGCAAAGGATAACCGCACCATTGGCCGGTTCCACCTCGATGGCATTCCGCCGGCACCGCGCGGCATACCACAGATTGAGGTGACGTTCGACATCGACGCGAACGGTATCCTTCACGTCTCGGCGAAAGACAAGGGCACCGGCAAGGAACAAAAGATCCGCATTGAAGCGTCTTCGGGACTGACCGACGCCGAAATCGACCGCATGAAGCAAGAAGCGCAAGCCAATGCCGAAGCCGACCGCCAGGCAAGAGAGAAAGTCGAAAAGGTCAACCAGGCCGATACGATGATCTTCCAGACCGAAAAGCAGCTTAAAGAATACGGCGACAAGCTTTCCGAAGCGAACAAGTCTGCCATTAATGCGGCGCTTGAAAAACTGCGGAAAGCGCATGGCGCACAGGATGTACCAGGAATCGACGCGGCCCTTGCCGAGTTGAACACCGCATGGCAGGCTGCCTCTGCGGAAATGTACCAGGCATCATCAGGTGCTGCTGGCGGAGCTGGAACTTCCGACACCGGCAACGCGGGTCCTTCATCCGGAAACGACAGCGACGTGTCGGACGTTGAGTTCGAAGAGGTGAAGGACAACAACAAGAAATAAAAATCAGCAACGCATTCTTACAGTCGAAGGGCTGCCCGTGGGCAGCCCGTCGTGCTTTCTATACCGCCTGTGCAACAAAATTCCCGACGCCTGCTGTTCAACTCCCGTCCCCTCCCTATATTTGCCGTCCCGAACGATAACCCGAATGCTAGTCCTCAAGTTTGGCGGAACCTCCGTAGGCCAGCCCGAGCGTATGAAAAAAGTGGCCAGCCTTTGCCTGGCTACTCCCGGAAAAAAGGTTGTTGTGCTATCCGCACTGTCCGGCACGACAAACGCTCTTGTCGGCATTGGCAACCATCTTCTCGACGGTCGTAGCGCGGAAGAAGAGATCAGCGCGCTCGAACGACATTACCTGGACTTTGTGCCGCGCTTGTACGAGTCGGATTCGTTTCGGGCTATCGGCAATGAAATTGTCAGCCGCTATTTCATTTTCATACGGCTCCTTGCCGCAGGTCAGTTCGATCAGAAGGGCTACCGCGAGCTTCTTGCGCAGGGTGAGCTGATATCGACGGAACTTTTTTATCAACACCTTCAGGAACGCAAGGTGCCTTCACGACTTCTGCCGGCATTGCACTTCATGTCGATAGATGAGAACGAAGAGCCGGAACTTGAAAAGATCAGTCAGCGCGTCAAGCCTTTAATCAATTCGCTGAACAATGTCGATATCATCGTTACGCAGGGCTACATCTGTCGGAATCACCGCAATGAGATCGACAACCTGAAACGCGGGGGCAGCGACTACACTGCCTCTCTCATCGGCGCCGCTATCGGGGCAGAAGAAATCCAGATCTGGACGGACATCGATGGGATGCACAACAATGATCCGCGCATTGTCAGGAAAACATTTCCCATCAAGGAACTGACTTTCGATGAAGCATCAGAGCTGGCCTATTTCGGGGCAAAAATACTGCACCCTTCCACGATCGTGCCGGCGCAAAAGTATAACGTACCGGTTCGTTTGAAGAACACAATGGACGAGAGCGCGCCGGGCACGCTCATTACAAGCAAGGACAGCGAAAGCGTTATCAAAGCCGTGGCGACGAAGGATGGTATTACCGCCATCCGGATCAAATCGTCGCGCATGCTCATGGCTTACGGATTCCTGCGACGTGTCTTTGAAGTGTTCGAACAGTATAAGACGCCGATCGACATGATCACCACTTCGGAGGTGGCCGTTTCCGTGACGATCGACAACAACAGCAATCTAAGTTCCATTCTCACCGAGCTGGAAAAGTTCGGCACGATCGATGTCGACAAAGATCAGTCAATCATATCCATCGTTGGGAACCGCATCACCGGAAGTCAGGGTGTGCTGAAGCAGATCTTCGATGCTTTGGAACATATTCCGGTACGCATGGTCTCATGCGGCGGCAGCAGCAACAACATATCCGTACTCGTCGGCACGCCTCTCAAGGAAAAGGCGTTGGTTGCTCTTAACGAAGGTCTTTTCGGCTTAAATCAGTAGTCCCGAAGCTCTTACGGTTTCCGAAGCTTTTTTAAATTAACGCTTAGGAGTTCTTCCGAGGCGATAAAATTTTATTTGCCGGTTCGGCGGGCAACCTTTATTATTATACGCAGATTGCCTAAACCCGTACCGGATGGAATTACTGATTGTTGCTGTGTTTGTAGCGGGCTACCTCCTTATTGCTCTTGAACATCCTATTCGAATCAATAAAACCGCGACGGCCCTCCTGACCGGGGTCGTTTGCTGGACCATTTTCACGCTCTCAGGACCCACGGAATCGCTTCAGCACAGCGCCGAATATTCCGAGCTCGCCGAAAAGGCGCACCTTGTAGGACCAGGAGTGGCGGACGACATGGAAGTTCATAGGGAGTATGTAATCCACTCCCTGCGCGAACACCTCGCTGAAATTGCAGAGATCTTGTTTTTCCTGATGGGTGCCATGACCATCGTCGAACTGGTTGACTCCCACCGTGGATTCAAATTAGTGACGGATCGCATTCGCACGACAAATGCGAAAACCCTGCTGTGGGTGATTTGCTGGGTTACGTTCTTTCTGTCGGCAATCCTCGATAATCTTACGACGACCATTGTAATGGTGTCGCTTACGCGGAAGCTCGTCGCCAACCGGGACACGCGCCTGTTCTTCGCAGGACTGATTGTCGTTGCGGCTAATGCAGGAGGGGCCTGGTCTCCGATCGGAGACGTGACGACCACGATGCTATGGATTGGCGGGCAAATCACAGCAAGCAGTATTATCAAGAGTTTGTTCATCCCCAGCGTTGCGTGTATGCTCGTTCCTCTCATTTTTTTGAGTTTCACCATGAAAGGTAAATTGGGAGAAGGCAAAACATCCGGTCACGACGAAAAGACCCCGGGGACCGCTAACCTTATGCTGGTAGTTGGTGTCGGAGCGCTCATCAGCGTGCCGATTTTCAAAACGCTTACACACCTTCCACCTTATCTGGGAATGATGCTTGGACTGGGAGTGCTTTGGGTCGTCTCAGAAATCGTGAATCCTGATCTGGATGAAAGCGAGAAAAAACACTTCACCGCCGTTCACGCGCTGTCACGCATCGATATGCCCAGTGTCCTCTTCTTCCTGGGAATTTTGCTTGCCGTAGCCTCCTTACAATCCATGCACCTGCTTCAGGACTTTGCCGTGTATCTGAATGATACGCTCGGCGATAACCGGGTTATCATTACCCTTATTGGGATGCTTTCTGCGATTGTCGACAACGTGCCGCTGGTAGCCGCCAGCATGGGCATGTACAGCATGGATGTCTACCCTCCCGACCACCTGATCTGGGAATATCTGGCCTATTGCGCCGGAACCGGAGGCAGCATGCTGGTAATTGGCTCCGCGGCCGGCGTAGCGGCGATGGGAATGGAAAAAATAGACTTCATCTGGTATCTTAAAAGGATCACTTTGCTGGCCGCAATGGGCTATTTTGCAGGTGCGGCAGTCTATCTTTTTATCACCCATGTCTGATCCCAACGCGTGAGAGGCAAGTTTGCCTTTTCTTTCAAAAAGTCCGATTTTTTTTCAAATTTGAGCGGAGCACTTCACCCGCATGGATATCCTCATTATCGTAGCCTTCATCGCAGGCTACGTTTTGATCGCCCTCGAGCATCCCATTCGAATCAATAAGACCGCGACGGCTATTCTCACCGGCGTCGTTTGCTGGACGCTATTTGTGTTCATGGACCCGGGCCCGGCCCTGCTTGAAAGCAAGGCCTTCTCTGATTTCAGGGCGTTGCTCAGCATCGAACACACGCAGCAAGACATCGCAGCGATGACGCCCGATGAAATGCACCACGAGTTCGTGGGTTATGAACTGAACGAACATCTCGCGGCCATCGCGCAGATCCTGTTCTTTCTGTTGGGCGCCATGACCATTGTGGAACTGGTAGACGCGCACAGGGGATTCCGATACATAACAGATCGGATACAAACCCGCAATCCAAGAACCCTGCTCTGGATTATTTGCTTCGTCACCTTTTTTCTATCGTCCATCCTGGATAACCTGACGACTTCCATAGTCATGGTATCCCTGATACGGAAATTGATTCACGACAAGGAGATGCGGCTGACGTTCGCGGGCATGATCGTGATCGCCGCCAACGCCGGGGGCGCCTGGACGCCGATCGGAGATGTCACAACGACCATGCTCTGGATCGGTGGACAAATATCGACGGGGTCGATCATGACCTCGCTCTTCATACCCAGCCTTGTCTGTCTGCTTGTTCCGGTGCTCTTTCTCGGGTTCCGGCTGAAGGGAAAAATACTGGACACGGCTGACTCCGCGCATCAAGCCACGGAGGTAAAGGGAGGTCGCCTGATGCTCTTCCTCGGCATCGGCGCACTCGTATCGGTACCCGTATTCAAGACGGTCACCCATTTGCCCCCGTACCTGGGTATGCTATGCGGCTTGGGCGTACTATGGGTTGTGTCGGAGGTCCTGCATCCCGAACTCGACGAGGTCGCCAAAAAGAACTACACGGTGGCCGGCGCCCTCTCGCGTGTCGACGTACCGAGCGTGCTGTTCTTTCTTGGAATTCTTCTGGCTGTCGGATCTCTTGAATCGATGCAGGTACTGAATCAGTTTGCCGCATACCTGGACCGAAGCCTTGGCGACCAGAGGATTATTATCACACTCATTGGCCTCCTGTCGGCTGTCGTCGACAACGTACCGCTGGTGGCTGCTTCCATGGGAATGTACAGCCTCAACACCTTTCCCATGGATCACATGATCTGGGAATACCTCGCCTACTGCGCCGGCACGGGGGGCAGCATCCTAATTATCGGATCGGCTGCAGGCGTTGCCGTGATGGGCATGGAGAAGGTTGACTTTATCTGGTATCTGAAAAAGATCAGCTTCCTGGCCCTGTTAGGATACGTGGGTGGGGCGCTGGCGTATGTCCTAATAAAGGGTTGAAGAATTGAAGAATTGAAGATTGAATAATACCCCTGAAGGCGCCTGAACTCCCACAAAAAAGTCTTGTCGCCTTGGCGTCTTCGCGGTGAAAGTCAGAACTGACACTACAACGTTTACCCCTCACTCCAATCAACGCTCCACCCAACGTAGACAAGTAAACACATAAACACTCATCTCAAGAGTTCCCTCAACGCAATCTCAAAAGACGTCTGCGCAATGCCAGTGCGCCCGGAGTTCATCGAGTAAGTTTTGACAAGCGCATTGCGAATGGTTTGCGAAATGTCCGTGAATATAGCGTGGTCATCCAGCGTCACCTCATTTTCCATGAGATACGCAAACACGCGGGCCATGCCACAGTTCGCAATGAAATCCGGTATGACAGAAAACTTCTGATCGGCATAGAGACCCGTGGGGCCGAAGAAGATCTCCGGATCATTGAAGGGAACATTGGCCCCACAGGAAAACACCTCCAATTTCGAGGCGATCATGCGATCGACCTGATCGCGGCTGATCAATCGCGATGCGGCCGCCGGAATAAATATCTCGAACTCCCGATCCCAGATCCGCTTTTCCAGTTCGCCATACGGCAGCATGTCCGGCGAGACCATTTTGTTGTGCTGTTTGTTAATGATCAGCTCCCGAATCTCATCGAAAGTGAAGCCTTTCTCGTTGAAAAGGCCACCCTCGCTGCTCATGATGCCGACGATTTTCACGCCGAGTTGGGCCAGAAAGTATCCTGAAGCTGCCCCAACATTGCCCCACCCCTGGATAACGGCCCGCTTTTCGCTCAGGTCGCCACCCCACAGGTCGTAATAGTGCCGGACAGCTTCGGCTACGCCAAAACCTGTACACATCGTGGCGATCGTATAATGCGAGCTGACCTTCGGCGTATATCGGGTGTCCTCGATCACCTTTACCACACCCTGCCGGAGCTGACCGATGCGGTTGACTTTTTGCGGCTCGGTCGGCTTGAAGTGGCCATTAAAGACGCCTTCCTGCGGATGCCAGATCCCCACGTCTTCGGTAAATGGAATCACCTCGGTAATCTCGTCAACGTTCAGATCTCCACCGGTACCATAGTAGTGTTTGAGCAGTGGCACTACGGCCGCATACCACCTGCGTAAGACACCGGCCTTCCGGCTGTCTTCGGGGTTGAAGTTGATCCCCGACTTAGCCCCACCGATCGGCGGGCCGGACACTGTGAACTTGATCTCCATGGTTTTGGCAAGCGACTCGACCTCACGTCTGTCCAAGCCTTCGCGCATACGGGTGCCACCACCCGCGGCCCCGCCCCGCAGGGAGTTGATGACCACCCAGCCTTCGGCTTCGGTTTCAGGGTCCTTCCATTCAAAAACGATTTCTGGTCGCTTGCTTTCGAACTTGCGCAACAGCTCCTTCATGGATTCCATAGGTTCACGTTTAGGTTAGGTCATCAAAAATAACAAAGTCCCCGTCAGGATATCGTCCCTATTTCCTTGCGTTCTAAAAACCCACCATCACGCCGGAAGACGTGTCGCGTAGCGCCCCTGTAACACTCCTGAGGCAGTTCACTTCATTGCGTACCCGCAGCACGCCGAGAAACGCGAATATGAGGGCCTCCTTGTACTTCACCACATCTTCGTCAGGTACGATCACATCGACGCGTTCGCCACAGTGTTCCATGATCCGGTATACCAGGTACGAATTGAACGCGCCGCCGCCGGTGCACAGCATGCTTTGCCTTTTCCTCGAAGGGGGGATGGCCGCTGCTATCTCAAGGGCTATGCTTTCGACGAATGTCGCCAGCTTATCTTCAGGCGTGAGGTTTTTCTTATCGAGGACAGGCTTGATGGTCGAGACAAACATTTCATAGGAAAGGGCCGGACGTTTTTTCTTCCATCGTTCATAAACACCGGACAGTTCCTTCAGCATGCTTTCGTTAACAGTTCCTGATGCCGCAATAGCACCGTTCTTGTCGTAGGACGCGCCCTTCCCGGCTGCGAGGTAGTTCAGCCCCATGTTGGCAAAACAGATGTCGAAGGCGATCCGTCTGCCCCGCACGTCTGTTGAGAGATTGGCAATACCACCTATGTTGAGGCAGATGCTGTATTCGCTGAAAAGTAACCGGTCGCCGGCAGGAACCAGGGGCGCACCTTGTCCGCCCAGTGCGACGTCGAGGCTCCTGAAGTCGTATACCACGGGAAGATCAGTAGCCGCGTGTAACGCCATGCCGTTGCCGAGCTGGAACGTCAGGCCGCGCGATGTTTGATGAAAGATCGTGTGTCCGTGCGATGCGATGAAGTCAACGCTGCGAATTCTTCGTTTCGTCCGGAAGGCACGGACAAGCACGCCGAGGTAGTTGCCGTAGGCGCTGTGAAGGGCGAGCAGATCATCGGCCCGCATATCGGATGCGGCCTGGAGTTTCTTCTTCCAGTTCGAAGAATACTGCACCGTCTGGGCGTGCTCAATAGCGAAGGCCCAGGTCCCATCCATTCTCCGGATGACACAACTGGCGATATCGACACCATCCAGCGAGGTTCCGGACATCAGGCCGATCACTTTATAATTATCCTTCGAATCCATACTTTTGACGCCTTTAGTGCGTGCGAATTTAGCCAAACGCGAATGAACATCGTCGTTGACAACGGCAACACGTCGACCAAGGTGGGCTTTTTCAATGGGGATGAATTGGTGGACCATAAGGTGTTGTATACCCTGGCGGAGGTGAAGGCCATCCTGGAGGAGACGGAAGGCGACAGCATGCTCGTTAGCTCCGTACGGCACGATCCGGCCGAATTGCTTTCGTTTGCCCGCGCACGCAGGAAGTTCGTCCTGGATCACCGCCTGCCGTTGCCGATCCACAATCACTACAAGACACCGGAAACCCTTGGGGTGGACCGTATTGCAGGAGTATGCGGTGGATTACAACTTTTTCCCGGTTTCAATACTCTGGTAATAGATGCGGGCACATGTGTTACCTATGACCTGATCGATTCTGAAAGAAATTACCGGGGCGGCGCTATTTCTCCCGGTTTGAGGATGCGTTTCAGGGCCGTGCATGAATTTACAGCGCGGCTGCCGTTGGCGAGCGTGCCGGAAACTGTGTCGCTGTGGGGGGATACCACTGTGGCTTCCATTCAGAGCGGTGTCTGCTTCGGAATGATCGCAGAAATGGACGGCATAATATCCGCCTATGGTCAGGAATACGGCAATTTGAAAACCGTTCTCACAGGAGGGGATACGCCTACTTTTGAAAACAGGTTGAAAGCGCCCATATTTGCAAGCCCAAATCTTGTGCTGATCGGACTAAACACCATTTTAAACTATAATGTCAACCGTTAAGGGGTATGCTTTGCTCGCGGCCGTCCTGTGCCTCGGGTTCGGTCAGGCTGTGGGCCAGGCGGCGCAATCGCCGTTTTCAACGTTTGGCATTGGTGAGAAATATGGTACGGCACTGATAAACAATCAGGGCATGGCCGGGTTGGGCATTGGAACGCCCCAATTATTTTATATCAACAATCAAAATCCCGCGCTTCTTGTATATAACGGCCTGACGATATTCGAGGCGGGCATCGTGTACGAATCGCGAAACATCAAGTCGGAATCGACCAATGAAAAGACGTCGGGGGGCAATATGAATTACCTGGTTACGTCGTTCCCCATAAAACCCGGCCGATGGACCTCCTCTGTGGGCCTTATGCCCCTGACCACGGTAAACTACACCCTTGAATATGACGATCCAATTGAAGGATCCGAAAACACGGCCCATGTCACTGAAAATGGGTCCGGAGGACTTACCCAGGTATACTGGTCCAACGGCGTACGCCTTTCACGCGGCTTTTCAGTGGGCCTTACAGCCGCCTACGTATTCAGTTCGATCCTCAACGAGTATTCGAATTTCGTGAACGCGGCCCTGGGCGTGCCGTTCCGCGTCAAAGTCTCGGAGAGGACCTACGTCCGCGATTTCACCTTCCAGGCGGGCGTAGCCTATCGTGTAGATTCGCTGTTCAATGACGATTATCATTTCAGCGCGGGAGCGGTTTATGGCCTGGGCGGCAACCTGAACGCCACCTATACCAGAACCTTCGCCAGGACCGATTTCCTGGATCAAATCATTGATTCGCTGACCCTTGAATCGTCCAGGGGCAGCCTGACCCTGCCACGGTCCCTGGGGTTTGGCGTATCCTTTGGCAAGGGCTTTAACTGGCTGATTGGGGCGGATTTCCGGTACGAGGACTGGTCCGAGTTCCGAAGTGTACGCAGGGAGGATGAGGAGGGCCTGGAGGCCTCCTGGAGGGCCGCTTTGGGTGGTGAAATCACCCCTGACCCCTATGCTGTGGACAGTTACCTGAAGCGCATAACCTACAGAATGGGCCTGCACTATGAAAAAGCGCCTTTTTTGGCCAATTCCAAGCAGGTTAAGGATTTTGGCATTAATTTTGGCCTTTC
>DASVCT010000150.1:0-23648 GCA_036381475.1 Cyclobacteriaceae bacterium | reverse complement strand
GGCATTTTCTTCTATCGATTCACTGATCGAGATGGACGACCGCTATGATGGCCACCGGTATATGGAAGTAGTGCAACCCGTCATCTCCTATGACGACCGTAACCAGGTTGTGGAAAAAGAATACAGCGGAGTGATTTTTCCCGATGTAACCGTCAATGGCACATTCACCCTTCAAGTCGACTCGACCGACGCGACGTTTCGCAGGCTGCTTATACCGGACTCGCTGGAGGTGCGGACTCTTTTGATTCGCGTGACCGACGGCCGGACCTGCAAGCCCGAGGTCACCTTCCGCGTGGTAATCCCGCCGCGCAATCCGCCGACAACGAGTTTCCGGATCGTGCTGCGTTCGCATGATTTACGGGCACACTATCTGGCCGGATTCCATTGGCTGATGAAGGGCGACACGGTTTACGCGTCGTTTGTTGACGAAGATTGTACGCCGGGACAGATCCGCCTGGCAAAAGCCCCTTCCGGCGATTTGCCCTAATCGCGCCGCGATATCCGCGCGTTCCCGACAACAAGCCGGTGATTGACCTGGGCGTTGCCCGCATAGATAACCTCACCCTCGCCGAAGGAGCTTACCTTCAACTCATCGTCTGTGTAGAGTTGCAGGCTGCTTTCTCCGAAGAGGTTGGCTGTGGCAGAGTAGCTCTTCAGCGCTACCGTATTGATATCATTGTTGCCATAAAGGCTGTACTTCTGGAAATCCGCCTTACCATCGTCGATCTTCAGCGTATTCTCCCCGTACAATTTGGTGATAAAATATTCGGTAGTGAGGGAAGCGAACGTGATGTCGTTTTCGCCGTAGGCGCGCAGGGCAAAGCGCTTCGAATGGATGGGACCAAGGCAGGAGAGTTCCTGGTTGCCCCTGATTTCAAGTTCCTCCAGTGCGCGATACGTGACATACGCGGTGACCTCGGCGCCGGTGTACATACGCGTGGTCGTATAACCGTATTTGTTCGTCTTTTCGGCGTACCGGGCCTTGTCCAGGTAAATGTGGAGCGTATGTCCGTGCTGCTTAATGTTAATTTTTTCCTCAGGAACTCCTTTATAAACCAGTCGAATGCTTTCCTGGTCGCCACGTGTGAGCACGAGATTAACGTGCGGCGATGCGATGATCCGGTCGAAGGGTTTCAGCTGTGAGTGAATTTCCTGCGCAGTGGCGGAAGTAATCAGGGCCAGCGATGTGGCGGCGACGAGGAGGATGGTTTTCATGTTTGGGTTGTCTGTACTCGATACAGACTCCTTTTGGCGCGCTAAGGTTGCACAAAGTCAATCATTTCGCAAGGTATCCACTGGTTTTCCCACGGCAGCCCCGTACGCCTGGAGGCTAACCGCCACGATGGCGATGGTAATGGTCAATAGGGCGGACACGAGAAAAATCCACCACCCAATAGATACGCGATACGCAAAGTCTTCCAGCCAGCGCCGCATGAACCACCACGCGACAGGCCAGGACAGCAGGATGGCGATCACAACGAGCCGGAGAAAATCGGCGTTCAGAAGGGCCAGAATCTGGTTTACGCTTGCCCCCAGCGCTTTACGAATGCCAATTTCTTTTGTGCGCTGTTCCACCGAGAACGCCGACAGGCCGAGCAGGCCGAAGCAGGCAATGAAAATGGCGATACACGTCAGGAGTGTGAAAAGCAGGCCCATTTTTCGTTCAGAACTGCTCTCGAGCGCAAAGTTTTCCTCCACAAGCGAGTATTCGAATGGAGCGCCACCGGAATATTTCTTGAAGATCGAACCTATGGTTTCGATTTTTCGCTCCGTATCGCCGGGCGTCAGCCGGATGGCCATTTCCCAGCCGGGTATATCCGCGAGAAGGAAGGCAACGGGACTGATGGAATCTCTCAGTGACTGAAAGTTGAAGTCACGCACGATCCCGATGATGTTCCTCATTCTTGTACCCGGGCCTGCGTCGTAGGTAATGACGCTTTCCACGCCTTCGATGTTGAGTGTTTTGGCTGCGGTCTCATTGAGAACCACCGCGAGGGTGTCATAGGGCAGTTCACGTGAAAAGAAACGGCCCCGCACCAGCGTGTAACCCATGGTCTCCAGATGATCGTGGTCCACTTCGTAGACATTGACGAGAAAATCGCGCGATGTCCCCTCCGGTCTCACCAGCGCCTGCCAGTCGACTTTGGGCGGAAGCCGGCTTGCATAGCTCGCCGACACAATGTCGGGCTGTTGCAACAGTTCATCCTTAAACGCCGCTGCATTCTTGCCCAGGTTCTTTGTGTGAAGCAGGTTTACCAGGTTGGACTTGTCGAATCCTACATCCACGCGGCGAAGATAGGCCAACTGATGGTAGACCACGAGTGTGGCGACAATAAGGCCAGTGGAAATGAAAAACTGAAATACGACAAGCGCGTTTCGGATGCCATAGCTGCGCAGACCGGCGCGAATTTTCCCGCGGAGCGCATCTGCCGGGCTGAATTGAACCAGGTAAAACGCCGGGTAACTCCCAGCTACAGCGCCGGTAAACAATACGAACGCCAGCACGCATAGGATGAAGGCCGGGCTTGCCATAATGCCCAACGTCAATTGCTTCCCGGTAAAGTAATTGAAAGGTCCCAGCAAAACGAGTACGAGCATGAGCGACAAGACCATGGCCGCCAGCACGTAGATGTAGGATTCCATCAGGAATTGCCCCATGAGCCGAGCGTTTCGCGCTCCCGCGGCTTTTCGAACGCCGATTTCCTTGTATCGGCTGGCAGAGCGTGCCGTGAACAGATTCGTAAAGTTGATGCAGGCAAGTGTGATGATAAAAAAGCCGATCGTCGCGAAAATGTACAGGGTCCGGGCATCTCCGTTTTTCTCAATCTCACCGTCCAGTGCGGAGTGCAGGTGGATACGGGTGAGGGGCTGGAGGGTCGCGGTTAAATCATTTCCTTGCTGGAGGAACTGGTCGATGTCCTTTTGGGCGAATGCCCGAAGTTCCTCGTCGAAGTTATGTTTATAGATTGAGTCGACGGTTCTCTGCAAGGCAGGATATTCCGAACCCCTTCGTGTCTTGAGGTAGGTGTATACCGCCCCATCGGACCAGTAGTTTGCGTGGTCGTCCCAGGAACTGAGCGAAAGGATGTGTGTGAAGTGGAAGTGGGATTGCAGTGGCGGATCTTTCGCAATGCCTGTGACCGTGGCCCGGTAGCCCTGAGCAAGCACTAGCGTTTTTCCTATGGGTGATGTATCCTGCTGGCCTTTATACCCGAAGTATCTCCGCGCTGCCGATTCGCTGACCACAATCTTTCCTGGTCCGTTGAGAACACTGTCGGGATGCCCCACAATCAAGGGGAAATTCCAGAAGCGAAAAAAGTTCGCATCAGAGAGGAGCAGATACTCCTCCGTAAACGCTTTGTCTTCGTACCGGATAGGAAACGTCCCCCAACGGGCGAGGCGGAGGAAGGACTCAATATCCGGGCAACCTGCTGCCGTGGTGGGTCCGACAGGAAACCCGACGGTGGCAGACTCCATACTCTTGCCTTCCAGGATGCCTTGCGTGGTTAACCGGTAGATCCGATCACGGTCGTCGTGAAAGCGATCGTACGCCAGTTCATCCTGAATATAAAGCACGATGAGAAGGCTGCAGGTGATGCCGAGCGTCAGGCCGGAAATGTTGATCAGGGTGAATACCTTGTGCCTTACGATATATCGCAACGCGATCGTCAGGTAATTCTTAAGCATGACTTACGTTCACGGTAAAAGGTCAAGGATACGGCTGGACGGACTCTTTTAACTTGAAAGTTAGCCGAATTTCCCCTTGCATTTATCGGCAGGGCCGCCATTATTTTTTTTATGGCAACGCACGGGATGGACTCACGCGTCTTCCTTCTGCCGCTTGATCTTAACCTTGGCGATGGGGCCGACGGAAATGGGCACCTTTTCCGTCTCGACGTTGGCGGCTTCCAGGCCGTACATTTCGGCGGTCGACAGACTGAACTGTTTGATGATGCGGTAACCCTGGATGATGAGCCGTTCGAAGTTGGAAATGTCGCTGTCGCTGGATGCCCACGAATGGATGATGATGAATTTGAAATCGGAAAACATGCTGTATTTGTGCAGCGATGGGTATGGGCTTACGAGGTCGATCTCCCCGTTGTCGGCCATCTCATGAATGATCTTACTGAAGAGCAGGTTTACCCGATGCGGTGTCTTGAACCCCAGAACGAGCCGCACAAAGAAGCAGCGCTTCGGGATGATGGTTTCGACGGTGTACTTGCTGGTATAGGGAGCATCCACCGTGTCTACGTGAAGAAACCAGTATACGTCGGCGCGCTTTGGCCGTTTCCTGAAGATCGAATAGATAATGTTAGAGTCGATATAGCGTTTGCTGTTCGCCACAGCGAGGTATACGAGGTTTGTTGCTTCTTTAGGAACGGTCGTGTCCTCCTGGAGATCCTTCAACATTCCCACGTAGTGCTTGAGGTCGACAAACTCCGTATGGCGTTCGCGAAGTCGACGGGCGCGCATGAGTACGTACATGATCAGGTAAAAGAACAAGGCGATCACAAAAGTGAACCACCCACCGTGTGGAAATTTATCAAGATTGGACACGAGGAACAGGCCCTCGATGGCAAAGAACATTATGCCGATCACCGACGACTTGAGCACGGATTTTTTGGAGGTCGCGTAATAAAAGACAAGCAGCGACGTCGTCATCAGCATGTCGACCGTGATCGCCAGTCCGTAGGCCGACTGCATGAGCGTGGAGTATTGGAAAAACAATACTACAACCACGCACCCTACCATGAGGATCCAATTGATGGATGGAATATAAATTTGTCCGCGAACCTCGCTGGGATACCGGACACGCGTTGCCGGCCAGAGCTTCAACTTCATCGCTTCATTGATGAGGGTGAAAGTGCCGGAGATCAATGCCTGGCTGGCGATGCAGGCAGCGAGTGTTGCGATGATGATGCCATAACCCAGCATCCATTCAGGCATGATGGCGTAGAAGGGGTTCTTGTTTCCCAGGGTTGTGCCTGCTTGTGTGAGTAACCACGCGCCCTGACCGAAGTAGTTCAACAGAAGGCAGATTTTTACGAGGGCCCAGCCTACGCGGACGTTTTGCTTTCCGCAATGACCCAGGTCGGAGTAAAGTGCTTCTGCCCCAGTAGTACAGAGAAAGACGGCCCCCAATATCCAGAATCCCCCGGGGTAGTGGGTAAGGAGCCTGTAGGCGTAGTAGGGATTAATCGCGTTGAGTATTGAAAGATTATCGCCGACGTGCAGTGCGCCGACGGTGCCGTTGAGGAGAAACCAGGTCAGCATAATGGGACCAAAAGTTTTTCCCAGGATGGTAGACCCGAATTGTTGAAAGACAAACATGCCCACGATAATGGCAACCACGATGGTCAGCACCGTGCTGTGGCCGATGTGGGGAACCAGCATGTTAAGGCCTTCGACCGCAGAAGTAACGCTAATGGCCGGTGTGATAAAACCATCAGCGATGAGGGTGGCGCATCCCAGTATTGCAGGATAGATCAGCCATCTCGCCTTAAATCGTCGGACGAGCGCGTACAAGGCAAAGATCCCGCCTTCCCCCTTATTGTCAGCGTTGAGGGCGAGGTAAACGTATTTTACGGTAGTGATGAGCGTGAGCGTCCAAAAGATACAGGACAGCCCCCCGATGATAAGCTCCGGGTTGATCTTGTCGTCACCAGCGATCGCCTTGAACACGTATAGCGGCGACGTACCAATGTCACCATAGATAATGCCCAGCGAGATGAGTACGCCGGCTGGGGATAGGCTCTTGTGACGTTCACTCAAGTCCATGGGATGAATTCCGTTCCTCCGGCGCGCAATAATAAAGCGATGTGTTGGTTGCCAGGTCTGCAGTCCGTGTCCGGGTGGTGGAAAATGGGGGCATCAGGAAGCTTAAACCGTCAAAACGGGGCAAATTTAGCCCGCCAACCAGCAATACCAAATCAAAAGTCGCGAATAAAAGAGGGGAACGGGTTGTCGGGCATAATGGCTGCTGGCCGTTTCGCGAACAATTTTCCCGTTTTTCGTCCTCCGCAAACGAAAACAGCCCTTATTTTTGTCGTACGTACAAAACCAATCCCTTATGCTTAGAAAATTAGTGCTTTTCATGCCGGTTGCCGGCCTGCTGGTCCTCGGCTGCGGTACAAAGGATAAAGAAAGACTCCAGTCGCGGATCGATTCGCTGGAAGTTGAATTGCAAAACAGTCAGCAAGTAGCGAAAACGCTGCAGGAGGTCGGGGTCATGCTGGATTCGATCGATGCAAGCCGCCAGATGCTCAAAGTGAACATCGTCGAAGGAACCACCCTGGACGATTACACTGCCCGTATGAGCGAACTGAAGAATTACGTTTCGGAGACAGAAAAGAAAATCGATGCCCTCGAATCGGACCTGAAGAAACAAACCAGCGGCGCCGCTTCGCTCCGGGCGACGGTCAGCAGGCTGCGCAAGGACCTTCAGAGCAAAACCGAGGAGATTGCCATGCTCCAGGAACAGGTCGAAAAATTCCGCAGCGAGAATGAAAACCTCGTCCAGACCGTAGGTCTCCAGGAAGCCATGCTGGAAGACAAGGAAGCAGAAATCCTCACAAAACAGCAGGAGCTTGCCCTCATCGAGGCGCGCATCCAGGAGCTTATGATCCAGTCTAAGATGACGGAAGCCGACGCGTATTATGCGCGCGCCGTTGCTGTGGAGGAGGCTGCAAACCGAACCAAGCTCGCGCCCAGGAAAAAACGTGAGACGCTGGCGGAAGCAGTAGAACTTTACAAGAAAGCGCTTTCCTTAGGCAAAGAAGAGGCCCAGGCGAAAATCGACGAGCTGGAAAAGAAAATCTGATCCCAGTAGCCGCAATCCATCTACCGGCGGGGTTAACCCTGATCTTTCCCAAAAACGCGTTGGCGGGTTCACGCTGTCGCGGGCTGACTTCAAATTCCCTTTGAAGGACACGCCCGGGGTTGTATACTTGCGTGAAATGTCTCTAACACTCAATGAAATAAAGGCGCCTATCGCCGGCGAGATGAAAGACTTCGAGCTGAAGTTCCGGGCATCTATGAAGACCCGGGTGCTGCTTCTCGATAAGATCATGGACTACATCGTCAAGCGCAAGGGGAAACAGATGCGGCCCATGTTTGTCTTTCTCAGCGCAGGAACAACCGGCCGGATAAGAGAGTCTACGTTCCGTGGCGCATCGCTCATCGAGTTGCTTCACACGGCGACACTGGTACACGATGATGTGGTCGATGAAGCCAACTATCGCCGTGGCTTTTTCTCGGTAAACGCGCTGTGGAAAAATAAGGTAGCCGTACTCGTCGGCGACTTTCTCTTGTCGCGCGGACTGTTGCTGTCGGTCGAGAGTCAGGATTTCAACCTGCTCCAAATTGTAACCGACGCGGTAAAGGAAATGAGTGAAGGGGAACTGTTGCAGATCGAAAAATCCCGCCGGCTCGACATGACTGAGGAGGTGTACTTCGACATCATCCGGCAGAAGACCGCTTCCCTGATTGCGTCATGCTGTGCGGTTGGCGCCAGCTCTTCCGGCGCAGATGCCAATGCCGTTAACCGCATGTGGCGGTTCGGTGAAAAGATCGGCATGGCTTTCCAGATCAAAGACGATCTTTTCGACTATGGTGAATCGGAAATCGGCAAGCCCCTGGGAATAGACATTAAAGAGAAGAAGATGACACTTCCCCTCATCCATGCCTTGTCGCGTGCACCCTGGCTTGAAAGAAGAAAAGTCATACGGACGATACGCAACGATAGCGACAAACCAAAGAAAGTCCGTGAAGTAATTGACTTCGTCCGCGCATCCGGAGGCATCGAATACGCACAGGAAGCGATGCGCAAGTTCCACGCTGAAGCGCTTGAGATCCTCGATACCTTTCCGGATTCCGTTTACCGGAACTCCCTGCGCCAACTTGTACAATTCACGATCGACCGGACCGTTTAAAAAAATGGTACCCCTGTGGGTGAGCAGGGGTACCTGAACTATATATAAAGGTAAAGAAATGTCAGGCGCTGATGCGAGCGCGACCCGCCTCGAGGATCGCGTAATCCTTCCAGTCTTGATAGCTTTTCGGATCAAGGTACTCGAGCGCCGGCCCAGAATTCTCAGGGATGAACTCGCCTTCCTGTTCCCACCATAACTTGGCGAGCCGTTTTGCCTTCTCCCGATCCACATCTTCGAAGAGATTGATACAGGTATCCGAGATCATCCAGGGGTTTGCTACGCTGCTGTACTTTTCGAAAATCAGGCTCCGCATCCGGGTACCCTGTTCATCGTTCCGGAAATGTGAGATGGTGTACGACATAGTCTCAGGCTCGGTCATCACCATGTCCCAGTATTTACGGGAGGTGATCACCTCGGCGGTGGTAAGCAAATAGCCGAAGCCGGGATCGATCTGCTCCCGCGTGATGGGGCACCGTGCTTTGAGTTCCTTCTTCTTCGTCTTTCCGAAAAGTTTGCTGAATAAGGCCATAGCGTCAGTTGTTAGCGCAATAACGTGTAGCTGGGTCTGCTTCGTATACCATAGATACTCCGTATTATGCGAATAGTTGCATGTATGACCCAAAAAGTTCGCAAAAAGTTACAGGCGAATCACAAAACCGGCCTGAGAAGCAGCACACGGCAATTCTATAACTGTCCTGTCTTCTGACGTTTCTCGTAATGCATCAGGAATTCTTCGAGTTTTTCTACAGGGATCTTCTTTGCGATGATCTTTTTCTTTTCATCGAGTACATAGACGGTCGGATACTGTACGGAATCGTACAGATCCTGGTAAGGTCCGACGTAAGTGCGGGGTCCGTTGACGGTGATCCATTTCATCCCCATCTCCTTAATATAATTGGCCATCTTGGCCATCGACGTGTCGGACGAAACGGCATACACTTCTACATCGAAGCGGGTCTTGTTTCGCGCATAAAAGTCGACCAGCTTCGGCGTCTCCTTCCGGCAATGACTACAGTCAGGATCGAAGAAATAGATAATGGTGTATTTGGATTTGATATCATAAAGCGCGCGAGGCCTGAAATTGACATCCTGCATGATCAGATTGGGCCCCGTTTTTCCCAACAGGCTCTTGCGCAGCCGGTCGGCGTACTCCTGCATGTTTTTCTTCATCTGTTCGTTGGCCCAATAATCCATTTCGCCGGTAGCGAAGTACTTGTCGTTAAGATAAACGAAGACCGCGTCGAGCCCCATTATGTCGGGGTTTTGATACTTCAGCACGCACTGAAAGATGAGGTATTTGTATGTCTCGGGATTTTTCTTGGCCTTTTCCACCATAAATTCTATAGCACGGATCACCGTGTCGGGGTTGGGCGCATACAGTTTATCCAGGTACTCGTAAACCTTGTCCCGATAGAATGGCTTGGGCATGCGGATAAGCGCGTCGTCGGACAGATCGAAGTCGTCGAAGAAGTGCTCACGGTACCATCGCAGTTGAAACGTTGAGTCTATGCTGCCGTCCGCATGTTTGGGCGGATCCGGCGCCACCAGAGGCCGCGTTGCCAGAAATATCTTGCTTGTAACGGTGCCGGGATGCTCCCTGATTACTTTTTCGTGATAGGCGGCCACAGTTTCGTTCACGGCCTCAAGTTTTTCGCGTGCGACTTTTTTTGCCTCTTCGGATGCCGTGCTGTCCTGGATCACCGCGATGAATGGCTGCGCTTCGTCATGCCGCTCTTTATTGAAGCGCATGTTTTCGAAGAAGATTTTATTGTCGATGTCGCCCGTCACTTTCATGTGCTCGACGTATCCCGAAGTGTCGGTCTCGAGTCTGAACTCCTGGTCGCGGCCCACCGCGAACTCAATCAGCCGCGTCTTGTTCAAGGCGATAAGGTAGATCCCTTCGGGCAACACTTCCGATCCGGTGAAGCGGAACTCACCGTTGCCATCGACGACCGCGGTGTCCCGGCGGTACGTACTTTCTCCATAATAGTATCCGAGCCATACCGTTGTATCCCGTAGCCCCTTGATCCTGAATTGAAGGTCGTACGCTTGCTGGCCCAGAAGAGGCAGCGACGACAATAGTGCTAAAACAACTAAACTGCTGCGCATGAAGCGTTCATTTCATCGCAAATCTCACAAATTCCGTGCAGGAATTGCAAATTTATTTCGTTCTGTGGACGGGTCGGAGCGTTTGTGTTCGCTCCACGGATGTGAACGGGTTGTTGCCTAACGTACGATTTTATAGTTTTGTGCGGCCGCAGCTATGACGTTGCAAATCAGGAACCTCACCAAAATATACGGACGACAACGTGCTGTCGACAACATCTCTTTCGAAGTAGGCCGCGGAGAGATTGTAGGATTTCTCGGACCGAACGGCGCCGGTAAGTCGACCACGATGAAGATCGCTACCACGTACCTTCCACCGACGTCGGGAAGCGTGGTGGTCGAGGGCATGGATGTGAGCCGTCAACCCCAGAAGATCAAACGCATCATCGGATACCTGCCCGAGCACAATCCGCTGTATACCGACTTGTACGTTCGCGAGTACCTGCGTTTTGCTGGCCGGTTTTACGGCTTGCGTGGTCATGCTCTCACTTCCGCCGTCGACCGGATCATTGAGGTGTGCGGGCTTACCGCGGAACAACATAAACGCATCGAGCTCCTGTCGAAAGGATACCGCCAACGCGTTGGCCTCGCCCAGGCATTGCTCCATGATCCGCGTGTCGTGATCCTCGATGAGCCGACCTCCGGGCTTGACCCCAATCAAATTCTGGAAATCCGAAAACTCATTCGCGAAACAAGCCGGGACAAGACCGTGATCTTTTCCACCCATATCCTCCAGGAGGTACAGGCGTTGTGCGACCGCGTCGTCGTGATCAATAAGGGTAAGCTTGTCGCGGACGATAAACTCGATCGCCTCCTCGCTCACGCATCGCGAAAGCCGTCGATCGTCGTAGAGTTCGGTGCTCCTGCTGATCTTGCCGAACTCGGCCGCATACCGGGTGTTGCCGCGGTCGATCCGCTAGAGGGCAACCGCTGCAGGATCACACCCTCTGAAGGCGCCGATCCCCGCCCTGAGATCTTCCGGTTCGCCGCTGACCGCAACCTTCCGCTCCTCGGTTTGCACCAGGAAGAAGGCTCTCTGGAGGATGTTTTCCGTGACCTTACGCTACAATCGCAGCAAGCATGATCCAGGTTCTATCCAAGGAATTCAACAGCTTTCTCAACTCGCTCATAGCCTATATCGTCATCGGCGTCTTCCTTACGGCAATGGGACTCCTGATGTGGGTCTTCCCGGATACCTCGGTTTTGGTTTACGGCTACGCCGATATGAGCACATTGTTCATGCTCGGCCCTTATGTGTTTATGTTCCTGATCCCGGCCATCACCATGAAGAGTTTCGCAGAAGAACGCAAAGCGGGAACCATGGAATTGCTGCTTACGCGACCTGTAACTGATTGGGACATCATCCTGGGCAAATTCCTTGCTTGCTTTTTTCTGGTGATCGTGTCAATCCTCCCGACGCTTGTATATTATATATCCGTCTACCAACTCGGCGACCCCGTCGGCAACATCGACAGTGCGGGTGTGATGGGTTCTTATATCGGTTTCCTGCTGTTGGGTGGCGTATTCTGCTCCGTGGGGATTCTCGCTTCGGCCATCACGCCAAACCAGATCGTTGCTTTCATCACAGCGGCTTTTCTTTGTTTTTTTCTCTACGCGGGCTTTGACCGGCTCGCTGCGATCAACCTCTGGTCCGAATATGCGCTTGCTATTCGCCAGCTGGGTCTGCTCTATCACTATGAAGCTATTGGAAAAGGCCTGGTCGACAGCCGTGACCTGATTTACTTTTTGAGTGTGGGATTTGTCATGCTGGCAACTACCAAAGTGGTGTTAAGCGCGCGATCATGGTAAACTGGGGCGACAAGAAAGTAGGTGATTTGCTGCAGCTTGCCAACGCTGTCGCGTTGGTCGTGCTCATCAATTTGATCGCGGCTGATCGTTTCTTCCGCGTCGACCTGACCGAAGAGAAGCGCTACACGATCAAACCCGCTACGCGTGATCTGCTCGAATCGCTCGATGACAACGTCTATGTGGAAGTATACCTTGAAGGTGAACTCAATGCGAGCTTCCGGCGCTTTCAGAATGCGATCCGTGAAACGCTGAATGAGTTCAGGGTGTATTCTCATAACAAGGTTAATTTCACGTTCGTGGATCCCACGACTGCCGTGAGCGCCAAAGCGAAGAACGAATTCATGCAGGCGCTTGCCGAGAAAGGGATTACACCGACCAACGTGGTCGAGCGGGTGGAGGGCGAAACTTCGGCAAGGTTGATATTCCCCGGTGCGCTTGTCTCCTACGGTGGATTCGAAACGGGCGTGATGCTGCTGAAAGGCAACAATGCGCAGTCGCCGGAAGAAGAGATCAACCAATCCATCGAAGGCGTGGAGTTTGAAATTGCCAACGCGATCTACAAACTTTTCAATACAGACCGGAAAAGGGTGGGGCTGTTGACCGGATATGGCCAGCTCGACTCACTCGATATTGCCGGCTTTAACAATGCGTTGCTGGAGTTGTACGACGTGAGAAAGGTGGACCTTTCGCGACGATCGAGTCTGGAGGGCTACCAGGTCGTCATTGTCAACAACCCAACGGAACCGTTTACCGAAGCGGATAAATACAAGATCGACCAATTCATTATGCACGGGGGAAAGGTGATGTTTCTCCTCGACCGCTCCGACGCATCGATGGACAGCGCATCTCATGAAAGCTCCCTGGCCTTGCCGCGTGACGTCAACCTCGACGACATGTTGTTCCGGTATGGCGTGAGGATAAATCATGACCTGGTCCAGGACCGCAACGCCGCGTTGTACCCTATCGTCACAGGCCAGTCGGGCGACAAGCCCCGAATGCAGATGCTGGAATGGCCGTTCTTTCCGCTGATCAACCACTACGCCGATCACCCGGCCACACGCAACCTTGATGCGACCCTTACGCGTTTCGTTAGCAGCATCGACACGGTACGCGCCGATGGCGTTCGCAAACTTCCCATAATGATGACGTCACAGTATTCGCGGGTGCTTGGGGTGCCCACCAATATCAGCGTCAATCAACTGCTGCAAGTCAACCCCGACCAATTCAATGCCGGTAGCCGCGTCGTTGGTTACCTGCTGGAAGGTCAGTTTACTTCCCTTTACCGAAACCGGTTCCCGCCTGAGGGAGTCAGTACCGGTAACCGCAGAGATTCGAGTGTTTCCACGGCGCTGGTTGTAATCGCCGACGGCGACGTAGCGCGCAACGAGATCAATCCCCGAACAGGACAGCCCCAGCCGCTGGGGTTCGACCCGCTGTCCAACTATACCTTCGCCAATGAAGACTTGCTGATGAACCTGATGGCCTGGCTCACGGACGAGCACGGGCTGATTACCGTGCGGGACAAGGAGATAAGGATCAGACCACTCGATCGTGCCCGGGCGTCCAGTGATAAAGTGCAGTGGCAGGTGCTCAATCTGACCCTGCCGGTGATCATGGTTGTGGTATTTGGGGTTGTGCGTGCCTGGTTGAGGAGGAAAAAATTTGCACGGGTGTAGTGATGCAGAAAAAGAAGAACATCTTGCTGACTGTTTCCCTGGTTCTCCTGATCCTCGCCTGTTTCGGCGTGTACTACCTGAGGGGCGTCGATGGGAGTGATGTCGACAGACACCAGTTTCGTCCGGAAGACCTGACGGTTATTGACCGGGTTTTACTCACCGGTCCACAGGGGAAGGTTGAACTCGCCGTGCAAGGTGCTGGTTGGCGCGTGAACGACAGCATTCCGGCCGACGGAAATCTCGTCGACGTGCTCTTCGCCACCTTGCAGCAAGCCGAAGCGCGGCGGCCGGTCGCGGTGCGCATGCGTGAGACGACCAGTCGTCAGCTCGATAGCATAGGGACCCGCGTGGAATTGTTTGCTGGTGCCAATGAAGTCATGTCCTTTCTCGCGGGCGGCAACGCGGCGCGCACGGAAGCGTATTTCCGGGAGCCGGATTCCGATACGCCTTACGTGATGGTCATCCCGGGTTACCGCGTTTATGTTTCCGGAATCTTCGAATTGCCGGCGGCCGGCTGGAGGGAACGCCATGTGTTTTCGCTCAACTGGATCAATTTCAGCGCACTAGAAGCCTCCTTCCCGGGCGATCCCGGAGCGGACTTCTCGGTCGTACGGGAAGGCAATACTGCCGTTATTCCCACGATGGCGGACGCCGACACGACACGCCTCAATGATTTTATGGACGCCATTGCCCTGCTTACAGCCGATGAGTTTGTGGAAGCAAGCCCCGACAGCATCCGATCGCTGGATGCTCTCATGCAAATCATGGTAAAGGACGTGGCCGGACGAGAATACCGTCTGGATCTGTATTCCAGGGATGGGAACGCTTCCCCGGTTTATGGGGTCGTCGACAGTTCCGCAGTTGGCGTTTTTGATCGGAAAAAGATCGAACTCATCGTCCGAAAAAAGTCCTGGTTCAGGCCGCATTAGACGACCCCTCAGTCGTTTCCTAAATTCCGTTTTCTTTCTAACTTTAGGGCTCTCTAACAACCAATAACCACTAATCACGAATGAAATTCATCGTAAACTCCGTGTACCTGCTGAAGCAGCTCTCCAACATCAACGGGGTGATAACTACCAATCCAGTTGTTCCGATACTTGAGAATTTCCTCTTTGAACTCGATAAGGGAACGCTGACCGTAACGGCATCGGATCTCCAGACGAGCATGATTACCGAATTGCAGGTGGAGTCCCGGGAAAAGGGCAGCATCGCCGTGCCGGCGCGAATTCTTTTGGATACACTGAAGAACCTTCCCGAGCAGCCGGTTACGTTTTCTATCGATGAATCATCGTACAGCATTGAAATTATTTCCGACAACGGCCGGTATAAGCTGTCCGGTGAGAACGCAACGGATTTTCCCCGCGTGCCTGCTGTGTCGAACGACTTCTCCGCTGAGATCTCCTCCGAGGTACTCGCCCGCGCCATCAGCAACACGATCTTTGCGACCAGCAATGACGAACTCCGGCCTGCGATGACGGGCGTATACATCAACCTCGGCGAGAAGCATACGGTATTCGTTTCCACGGACGGCCACCGCCTCGTACGTTATCGGAGAAAGGACGTGACCTCCGAAAACGGCAGCGCGATTATCATACCGCGCAAGGCTTTGAATCTTTTAAAGACGACACTGCCAACGGAGAACACACCCGTGAGTCTCGACTTCAATATGTCCAATGCATTCTTCCGTTTTGGCAACATCAAAATGATATGCCGACTCATCGACGAGCGGTTCCCGGATTTTGAGAATGTGATCCCCGCCAACAACAACATCAAAATGACCATCGACCGGGTAGATCTGCTGGGAGCCCTGAAGCGAATTTCGATTTATGCCAACAAGACAACCCACCAGGTGCGGCTCAAGATCACAGGCAGCGAGTTACAGATTTCCGCGGAAGACCTCGACTTCTCCAACGAGGCGAATGAACGCCTTTCCTGTGAACATGAAGGGGAAGATATTGAGATCGGATTCAATGCTCGATTCCTTATCGAAATGCTGTCGAACCTGGATGTGGATCGCGTGCAGCTCTCCATGTCGGCGCCCAACAAGGCCGGGGTAATCCTCCCTGCCGGTGATGCCGCGAATGAAGACATCTTGATGCTGGTGATGCCGGTGATGCTTAACCAGTACGCCTAGGCGATTGGTTCGATCTGCCCTCGTTTTCCCAATTCGATAACCTCCATGCGGGTCAGCCGCCCGCTGTGCGCTTCGAAGCGTAGCATCGTACGCATGCTGTGAAATCCCTGGTGCCCTGCGGCGCCGGGATTCAGGTACATTACCTGCGCGGCATCGTCCCTCATGATCCGAAGGATATGGGAATGGCCGCACACCAGGACGCCCGGTCTGCGGGTGGCAAGTAATTTTTTTACGCGCGGGTTGTATCGCGGTGGGCTGCCGGCGATGTGAGTCATAAGAACGAGGATGCCTTCACATTCAAACCAGAGGTCGGCAGGATAGCGCCTTTGCAGGCTGGGCTCATCGATGTTACCGTGCACGGCCTTGAGCGGCTTGAAGGCTTCCAGGGCGTCGGCAACTTCTTTCGAGCCGACGTCGCCGGCATGCCACACTTCGTCGCAGTCTGCGAAAAAATCGAAGACGCGCGGATCCAGGAAACCATGAGTATCAGACAGCAGGCCTATCTTCATTGCTATATAGCACGTGCTCTTCCGGCTGCAATGTAAGAATCAGCCAGAGGTTGCGAAAAAAGCGCAGCCGTCAGTGCGCATATTTGTATTTTGACCCTTAGGATTATGAGGACTGTACTTTTGCTCGCGCTGTCATACTGGCTTGCAGCGCCAGCTGTTATCGCGGGAGATTTTCCGTTCGGTTCCGTGACATTGCAGGAACTGCAAATGAACACGTACGATAAAGACCCCGACGCTGCGGCGGTGGTCCTGAATGAATTCGGACGTGCCTACTTCGTCGCAGAGGATATGTCGATCATCCAGGAATACCACGTCCGCATTAAGATACTGAAGAAAGAAGCGTTATCTCTTTCCGATTTTTCAATTCCGCTCTATCGTTATTCGAATTCGAACAAGATGGACTACATAACGGGGCTAAAGGCATCCTCTTTCGTTCTCGCACCTGATGGAAACATCGTGGAAACAAAACTTTCCACGAAAGATGTGATGACGGAAAAGTATGAAGGCGCCGAGGTGAAAAAGTTTGCCATTCCCAACGTGGTGGAGGGCGCTGTCATCGAAGTGTACTACGAATTTCATACGCCTTACATCTTCAACTTTCGGGAGTGGAAATTCCAGCGCGAAATTCCCAAGGTCCACAGTGAATACTGGACATCCATACCTGCGTACTACCGTTACCATGTATCATTGATTGGCTTCCTGGAATTGTCGATGAATGAATCCGATATTGTAAAGGCGTGCTTCCCCCGCGGCGTTGACTGCGTGACGCAGGAGTTTGCCATGGATGATATTCCGGCATTCGTCGAAGAGGATTACATGACCACCAAGAGCAACTTCCTCTCAGCGATCCGCTTTGAACTCTCCGAAGTACATCACGCGACCGGCTATGTCGACAAGATCAGCCGGGAATGGGACGATGTTGCGAGTGAACTGCGCCAGGACTCGCGTTTCGGTGGGCAGTTAAAGCGCGGTGATGACATTCTTGACAAGGCATTCGCCAAAACCATCGAGGCGGAAAAGGATAAGCTCTCGCGTGCGCGCCGTGTCTATGAGCACATCGTGAAGCACTATCACTGGAACGGCAACGTCAGCAAGTATTGTGAGCTGGGAATACGCAAGGCATATCAGAGTCAGGCCGGCAATGTAGCGGACGTGAATCTGTCGTTGGTGTCGGCATTGCGCACCGTTGGGCTCGACGCGGACCCGGTCATTCTTTCCACCCGTGACAATGGGTACGTAACGGAGCTGTTTCCTGTTTTGAGCGAGTTCAACTACGTGATTGCCCGTGTGGTGATCGACGACCAGATACACCTTCTTGACGCAACCGACCCGCTGCTGCCGTTCGGCATGTTGCCATTCGAATGCCTCAACTTAAAGGGACGGGTGATTGGCGACAAGGAAACATCGTGGCAGGAGATCAGGACGCCGTGGTCCTTCAAGCAGAACAATTACATCGAGCTATCGTTTTCACCGGACGGCATGCTGCTAGGCACTATTCGCAATACCTACACGGGTTACGATGCGCTGAGAAGACGGCGGCACATCGACTCGTTCGGGTCACAGGAGAAATATCGCGAAAGCCTGCAAAGGAATTTTCGTGAAGCAACGGTAACAAGTCTGGAGATCAAAAACATTGAAGACGTTGAACAGCCGCTGATTGAGGAAATCGCCGTAGAGCTTCCCGCTTTTAGTGACGACGCCTCACAATTCCTGTTGAATCCCTTCCTGGTGAACCGAACGGCCCGAAATCCGTTCCGCTCGCGCGAGCGGTTGTATCCCGTCGATTTCGGGGCGACGATGGACGAGCGGATCACCATCGTGGTGAATTTTCCGGAGGACGTCAAGCTTGAAAACCTCCCGGAGGAAGTAGGCCTCATGTTGCCAGGGGGTGGGGGACACTATGTGTTGAAGGCCCAGAATGAGGACGGTCGCGTATCAATTATGAGCTGGCTCACCATAAAAAAGCCGCTTTACAACCACGAAGAATACTTTTATCTGCGGGAATTATTCGCCAGAATAGTGCAGGTTCAAAACACGGACCTTATTTTTGTGAAGGGCTGACGACCCCACAGCCCCAGTGCAATGCATAAACCTTTAATCGACACGGGGTTACGTTAATCGACGTATTTTCCAGCCTAAATGGATTATATTGGGCTGATTTAAGTTGGATTTTAAGTTTACAAAGCAAAAATGCCTTCCTAAATTCGAAATGATATGAAGCGGACCGTTCTCCTGATACTTTCCTTCCTCACTTTTTTCGTGGATGCCCGCGCTCAAAGATCAGCCGAAGCCCTTGAGCCCAATGACGCTACGCTTCAGGAACGGTTTACCATCATGCGCGACAAATCGGAGTCGTATTCTGAATACAAGGTCATCCGCACGTACGTGCTGGACGGAATGTGGAAAATCACCATGGATTCCCTGAAGGCCCAAAGGGCTGACCTGCGCGAAGCTCAGGCTACGATCAAGCAACTCCAGGCTGAAATTGCATCCGCCAAGGCCACCATGAAGAGCAAGGATGAAGCCGTCGCTGAAATGGAACACGACAGCAGTCACATCAGCGTCCTGGGCATTGATTTCCTGAAATCGGTCTTTCTCAGCACCGTGGGCATAATCATCCTCGGGTTGCTCGTTCTCCTCGGCCTGCTCGTCGCCCGCGTCAAGTGGGTGCAATCGTCGATGCGTGAGAAAATCGAAAATGCCGAGGCCCTCAGCCACGAATTCGAAGAGTACAAGCGCAACGCCCTCGAGAAACAAATGAAACTTTCCCGGGAACTTCAGGACGAGCGGAATAAACTCCACGATCTGAGAAGCTCGTAGGGCAGCGATTCATTCGCTCATTCACTCATTCACTCATTCACCCATTCACTCATTCACTCATTCACTCATTGAGTAGGACTGAACCAGCCGCCCAGTCAGGTTCTTCAATCTTCCATTCTTTGTCAAAGAAGAATTTAGTATCTTTTGTGATGCGGGGGTTATCGCGATCGAGTTCCGGTCGCGGGAAGAAGTAGGACGAGGCGCCGCGAGGACTTCTCCCCGTCGCAACAGATCATGTTCCGTGGGGTCATGGATGCGAATACTAAATCGAATCGAATAGCGTCCGGACTGCTCGCACAGTTCCCTTACAGCCACGCTTTGGAATGGCTGGAGACGAACGGCATCGGCGGCTGGTCGTCATCGACGGTATCGGGTGCGCACGCGCGACGAGAACACGGTTTGCTGGTGGCTGCTGACGGCTTGGATTCCGACCCCTTCGTGCTGATGTCAAAACTCGAAGAGTCGATCCTTGACGCCAATACCCGCTTTGACCTGGGCTGCAACCAGTATCCGGGTACGATCTACCCGGCAGGCCATCAGCACCTCACGGGTTTTGAACGCGATCTGTTCCCGGTCTTCTCGTACGAAGTGGCGGGCCTTTCGGTCCGGAAGACGATAGCCGCCCTGCACGGCGAGCCAACGGTTCTTATCCTGTACGAGTTCGGCAACTTTCCCCGTTCCTTCACGCTGGAACTGAGACCTATGTACTCGGCCCGCCCTGCAACTAACTTGTCCGTCGCCAACGAATTCATCAACGGGCAGTATGTATTCTCGAACGGCGTGCTGCGCCTTAAGAATTATACCTCCACTCCCGAAATATTTATCAGCGTTCCGGGCTCGACGTTTCGGGAAGACCAGCACTGGTATTACAATCTGGTGTATGCCCCGGAGCTATCGCGGGGCGTGGATCATACCGAAGACCTATACAGCCACGGCGTCTTTCGTGTTCAGTTGAAAGGAGGCGACAAGCTGGGTGTTATGCTCACTACGATCGAGCCCCAGCCGCGTCGTAACGCATTCGCGCTTTTCCGCAAGGAGGAACACCGACGCAAAAAGCTAACGCGGGATGCGGACACCGATCGAATGAAACGGTTGACGCTTGCTGCGGACCAGTTTATCATTAACCGCGCTGGAAAGGGGCCCGCGGTGCGAACGGGTTATTTCGGGACGAGTTCATCCCTTCGCGAGGTGCTCATCTCCCTTCCGGGACTCTTCTTGCCAACGGCGCGTCGCAGGGAAGTCCGCCATATTCTGCAGGAACTTGCGACATCTTTCGGAAAGATCAAACCGGGTGATGGGGTAACGTCGGGATCTGTCTCGGTTGACGAAATTCTCTGGTACTTTCTCGCGGTATATCAATACTTCATTTTTGCACGCGATGCCGCGTTTGTCAGGACGGTGTTGCCCATACTTTCAAACCTGTTGGCGTACCTCATCAAGGGCAATATTCCCATTGGTCGTGTCGACGACGACGGCCTGCTGGTGACCTCCCGTCCGGAAACCTCAGACGGAGCCGCACTTCGATCGGCCACCGTGAATGCACTTTGGTATAACGCGCTCCGCATCATTGAATTTCTGGTGACGGAAGCCGGAAGAGGAAAGGACCCGTCACGCTACAGGGCCATGGGAGATCAAGTCATGGACAGTTTTCTTAGGATTTTCTGGAACGAGACCGACGGATGTCTGTATAACTATGTGAGCGGCGCCGGCGGGAATAGGGAGATCCGGCCGCAGCAACTCTACGCCATCGCATTGCCTTATCCATTACTTCCGAAACACCGCGCCGACCGGGTGTTGCACGTCGTTGAGCGTGAACTGGTGACGCCCCGTGGACTGCGTTCCGTGACCCCTGCCGATGCCTTCTACGCGCCCACCGGCCACGGTACAGGAACTTCAGCGGACCTGGATACTGTCGGCAGTTGTTGGATCGGCGCCTATGTCGACGCGCTCATCTTGCTTCGGGGAGCACGGGGACGGTCTGAGGCACATTCGTTCCTGAACTCAGTGCTCGAAGACCTCGACCGAGGTTGCGTCGGTACACTAGCGGAATATTTTGATGGAGACGCCCCACATACCTCCCGCGGATGCATAGCCTCAGCGTGCACCGTAGCAGAAGTTTTCCGCGTGCTGACTGAACATAATCTCTTCCATGACGTGTCGCGGATTTCAGCGTCAGGCGAAACGGCTTCGTCCTTAAAGTCCCGGGTACGATTTTAGGGTGTGGTCAGCAAGGGTCCTGTGTCGTGTGTGGTCCAAACCCTCAAACGCTCTTTAGCAATTCGCCGCGGTAGCGTGTGAGTATACTCGACTTGGAAAGAAATCCCACGTACCTTCCTTTGTCGACAATGGGAAGGTTCCATTGATTTGTTTCGTCGAATTTTTTCAGTACCTGGTGCAGGTTATCGTTTGGCGATATGGTCGCCTCGGGTGTTGACATCAGCTCCTTTACGGTGACCTTGTCATATAACTCGTTTCTGAAGATGGTCTCCCGCACGTTGTCGAGGTGGACGATGCCAACAAGCTTTCCCTCGTCCGTAACCACCGGAAAGGTGTTTCGTCGCGACCTGCTGATGGCCTCTACGAGACCTCTCAGAGACGCGTCAGGATGTACCGGCAGGAAGTTGGTTTCGACGAGGTCTCTCAGATCGAGGCGACTGAGCAGAACTTTGTCGCGATCCTCCACGGAGAGCTTGAGTTTGGCTGACAACTTCTGACCTTCCATGGAAAGTGGCTGAAAAAAGTGGGTCATCAGGATGCTTATCGCAGCGACGATCATCAGGGGAATCATCAGTCCATACCCTCCCGTGATTTCGGCAATGAGGAATATCCCTGTGAGAGGAGAATGGAAAATACCGCTCAGGATGCCCGCCATTCCTACGAGCGTGAAATTGGTTTCCGGGATATTGCCGAGTCCGAGTATGTTGACAAGCCGGGAGAATGCAAATCCGAGGAATGCCCCCATGAACAGGGACGGCGCGAAGTTTCCGCCGTTTCCGCCTGCGCCAATTGTGATGCCCGCAGCAATGGGTTTGAGGAAGACTATCGCGGAAATGAAAAGTATCACCTGCCAGTCGTTGGTCACGATATCGCGGAGCAAACTCGTTTGTGCCAGGTATGTGGGATGAAGGTTGGACAGTGTCTTGACGCTATCATAACCTTCGCCATAGAGCGGCGGAAAAAGGATCAGAAGGACCGCCAGCATCAGGCCGCCGATAATTACCCGCGGCCAGACCCTAAACCGCGCCATGAGCCGGTCGGCATAGTGGAAGGCATTGGCGTAGTAAAGTGAGAGCATGCCGGCAAGCAGTCCCAGGACGATGTAGAAGGGAACGTTGTGGTAATTGAACTCCTCGGTAAAACTGATGGAGAGAATCACACCTTCCTTCAGGATAATCTTCGACAACAGTGCACCCGAGGCGGCTGCCACGATCAGCGGTATAAACGCTGATACGCTGACATCCGTAAGCAATACTTCGATAGCAAAGAGCACACCCGCGATGGGCGCGTTGAATGCCGCCGCAATACCGGAAGCGGCGCCGCACCCAAGCAGGATGGTACGGTCCCTGTAGCTGAGCCGGTAGGTCTTAGCATAATTTGATCCTATGGCGGCCCCGGTGCTCACCATCGGCGACTCCAGACCGCATGACCCGCCGAACGCTACGGTAATCGCGCTGGTAACAATGTGCCCGTACATTTCGCTTTTTGGCAAAATGCTCGACTCTTTCACTATGGCGTACACAATTTCCGATGAGCCCTTTTTCAGTGTTCCCTTGAGAATGTACCGAACGTATAGCACCGTCAGGGCCAGGCCGATCAGCGGGAACAGCGAAAACAGGATGAACTGCTGGTAGTTAACCGCGGCGTATTCAACAAAAGATCGTATGTAGTGAACAATGGCCTTGAGAAGAATGGCTGCCAGGCTGGCGGATAGGCCGACAAGCACGGCCGATAGGATGAAAAACTGCCGTGCAGTTAGCGACTCATGAAAATAACTTACAAAGCGGACGACAACCCGATGCGCTCGTTCTAGCATAGCCGGTAGTATGCGCAAATATAGTAAGCTGTCATTGGTAATCCGTAATCCAGTGATCGGTAATCCCTAAACCCTATTCCATGCTGCCCCTATACCCCTATACCTCTATATACCTATATACCTTATCTCCCGTTTCCTTCTCCCTCCCTCAGCCCCTTACCCCTAAAGGGGCCCGACGCGCGAACCTCTGGAAAATCGACATTCCACTAACTATGATTAAGGACCCCCTATACACCTGTATACCCGCTTTGATTTTTGATTAGTGACTAGTGATTAGTGATTTGCGATTTATGCACCCAAAGAGCACATTTTCCGATCAACGACGACGCTTGATCTTCTAAGGAAGAGACTCTAATCCTGGGCATCAAATCGAAAATCGAAAATCAAAAGTCACTAATCAATTCCCTCATACCCCTTCTCTGTGCGCCCCCGATATACCCTATACCTCTATATACCCTATATACCCTATACCCTTATTTCCTTATCTCCTTATCCCCTTATCTCCTTATCTCCTTATTTCCTTATTTCATTATTTCCTTATTTCCCTATACCCTATACCCTATACCTCTATACCCCTATACCCCTATATACCCTATACCCTTATTTCCTTATTTCCTTATTTCCTTATCT
>DASVCT010000149.1:0-18080 GCA_036381475.1 Cyclobacteriaceae bacterium | reverse complement strand
CACCAATCCTCCTTATTACGCCAACGCGCTGAAACCGCCGGACCCCCGCCGGGAAAGAGCGCGGCACGACCACTCCCTGCGACATGACGAAATCGTCGTCAACGCCAGCCGACTCCTCGCCGCCGAAGGACGACTGAGTATAATCCTTCCCTGGGCCGAGTCAAAACCTTTTGAATCCCTCGCGGCGTGCCTCGGCCTTTATTGCGCCCGGGCATGCGACGTGCATTCAAAGCCAGCTAAACCCCCCATCCGCCGGCTGATGGAATTCCATAAATTCCCATTGCCAACCCAGCGTTCGACCCTTTGCCTCCTCGACGCCGCCGGCCACTCCTCCGCCGAATACCGCTCGCTTTTGACCGATTTTTATCTCAATTTCTAATCACCCAAAAAAAACTAGTTGTTTAAACATGCATTTTGTTTATATTTAGTGGACTGAATCCATCAAACAATCCTGTATGAAAAGAATCAAAATTTTACTGATCGCGCTGCTCGCATCGGGCACCGCATTCGCACAAACGACATGGAACATCGACAAAGCCCACTCCAGAATTGGCTTTAACGTCATTCACATGGCGATCACCGAAGTTGAAGGGGAGTTCAGGGATTTCGATGCTAAAGTGACGAGTACAAGCGACGATTTCCAGAACGCCGATGTCGAGTTTACAGCAAAGGTTGCATCTATTGATACCGAGAATGAACGCCGCGACAATGACCTTCGGTCGACCAACTTTTTCAATGCTGAAAAGTATCCGGAAATCAAATTCAAAGGAAAACTCGTGAAGGAAGGCAATGCCTATAAACTGAAAGGCGACTTCACTATGCTGGATGTTACCAAGCCAGTGACCTTTGATGTCACCTATGGCGGCACGGTCAACACCGGTCGCGGTATGAAGGCCGGGTTCAAGGTAACCGGCACGATCAACCGAAAAGACTACAACCTGAAGTGGGACAACCGGCTTGCCGGTGGCGAACTCGTCGTATCCGACGATGTCGACATTGTCTGCAAAATAGAAATGAACAAGGCCTGAAGGCCTGAACCACCAACAGGCCCCTGGAATTATCCCGGGGGCTTATTCTCTGCATGAAGATCGAAGACGAAATCAAGCAGAAAGCCTTCCACAGCGTCCACCAGAAGGCAGTGGTCAATCTTATCTATACATCCAACTGGCTGATTGGCGCCCAGCAGAAGTTTCTTTCGCTGTTCGGAATCACTACGCAACAATTCAACATCCTCAGAATTCTGCGGGGTCAATTCCCGAACGGCGTTTCGGCAACCAACATCAAGTCGCGCATGCTTGACAGAAACTCGGACGTTTCCAGGTTGCTCGACAGGCTGGTCAAGAAAGAACTTATCGTCAAACGATCCTGCCCATCCGACAAGCGGGCTACCGACGTGTTCATCACAGAGCGCGGGTTGAAAGTCCTGGATGAGATCAACAACGAACGAGAAAGAATCGACAATGTGCTTTGCCTGACCGACGCTGAAGCCGGGCTATTGAGCGATCTCCTCGATAAGGCACGTGGTCGTACCTCCGATCGTGGGGATCAATAATTTTTTTGGGTATCCCTATACCTTGGCGAGCTCCTCTCTCACGAAGTCCATCAGCTCGCGGATGTAGCCAGGACTGAAGTCGAAGCGTATGCCGGCAGCCGCATACACCTCGGGGATACTTTTCATGTATCCCAGCGCCAGCGCCCTTCGATAACCTACGAGCCCCTCCGCGCGGTCGCGCCGAAAGTTGCGCCACACTGCGATGGCTCCGAGTTGAGCCATCCCGTATTCGATATAATAGAATGGCACCTCGTATAGGTGCAGCTGTTTTTGCCAGAGATAATCGCGTTCCGTCTCGAGTCCACTCCAGTCCGTCACGCGATCTGAAAATCTGCCAAAGATCTCGTTCCATGCTACTCGGCGTTCCTCGAGTGTATGTGTGGGATTCTCGTATATCCAATGCTGGAACTGGTCGATGGTCGCCACCCACGGCAGGGTCTCGATAATGTCTTCCAAATGCTCCCTCCGCGCACGCTTCAGGTCGGCGCTGTCTTCGAAGAACACATCCCAGTAATCCATCGACAGCAACTCCATCGACATGGAGGCCAGCTCGGCCACTTCCGAAGGTGTAGATTTGAAATCGTTGAGCTCGAGCTCTCGGGTGAGGAAGTTGTGTATTGCATGTCCCCCTTCGTGCATGATCGTAACCATGTCGCGTAGCGTAGACGTAGCATTCATGAAGATGAAAGGAACACCGATCTCTGCCAACGGATAATTATATCCGCCCGGAGCCTTTCCTTTCCTGGATTCAAGGTCCAGATGACCCATTTCACGCATAATGGAAAGACACTCACCCAGATACGGGTCTAGTCGCCTGAACACCTCGATCGTCTTTTCGGTGAGCTCAGCACCGCTACCGAATGGTTTCAGCGGGGGACGAAGCTCCGGGTCGACGGCTTTATCCCACGGGCGAAGCGAATCGACTTTAAGCGTTTCCTTTCGGGTCCGGGCAAAATCATCCAGGATGGGAAGTGTTTCGGTTTCGATAGCCTTATGAAAATCAAAGCAATCCTGCACCGTGTAGTCGAAGCGACCCAGCGCCTTGAACATGTAGTCGCGGAAGTTCGGGAACCCGGCGTTGCTTGCGACCTTGTGCCGCAATTCGATGAGTCGCGTAAATGAATCATTCAATGCGTCCTTATCGGCGAGGCGACGCGATGCGATCTTGCGGAAAACACTTTCGCGCACAGCGCGGTCCGTCGACATCAGCAAAACACCCGCCTGTTGAAGCGTCAACTCTTTGCCGTCCACCTCGACGGTCATAGCACCCGAGATCTGTCCGTACTTTTGCGTTTCTGTGTTGATGGCAGTGAACAGCGGGACGTTTTCTTCGCGGAAGATTTCGATCTCCTTCCTGAGGTTCCGGATCATGATGTCGTAGCCCGGCAGCTGGGCGACCTCCGAGAGAAAAGGAGAATCGGCCGCTTTGCGGTTAAGCTGATCCGACACAGGAGCAATCTTGGGTTGGATATTCTCGATGAAGTCCTGGTAATGATTTCGGTACTCCTGATTTTCCGTGTAGCACGTCATGCGGATGTATCGCCACGCCAGGTCTTCCGAGATCACGGATTCGAGTTCACTCCTGTCGCGAAACCATTTCTTTAGATCATCCGCCGACGACACTTCGCGTTCGAGTAAGGCATCAAAGTAGGGTTTGAGATCATCCCAGGCCGTTACTTTGAAATCTTCGGGGAGAAACTTGCGTTGCGGACGCGTTATCTTCTCTGCTGTTTCCATTGCGCTGCGGTTTTGAGTTCAAATCGCAGCCCAAAAATAAGGGGAATGGCCAACGTTTCTTTAAAAAACAGCAATTATTGAGACCTCATCGCGCCGTCCACGAAGGATTGTTTCACATGATCGACGAAGTCGTTCCATTCCGGCGGCGATGGCGGGCCATATCGGAACAAATCGATAAGATGGTCCGTGAGCTGTGGCCTCAAGTGGAACGCCCTGATGGCTGAGTCAAGCATGGATTTCTCACGGGCATTAACCGACCCGTCGAGATAAGCGAGCACCATGAGGTCGTGAAGCAGACTCATTCGGTTACTGAGCCCGTCAGGGACAAATACAGCTGCGTCGTCACTGCCGGTATCCAGCAAGGCGTCGACGCGCGATGTTTCGACGGCGCGCGATTTCGCGATCCGGCGAATAGCACGACGCGCTGCGTCATTCACCGGGCCGTCAAGGGCGGCCATTCGGACCAGTGTCCGCAGGTGGCCGAGTTTATGATCAAGCAAAGGTTCCATAACTAGTTGCAAAACTTAATCCTGCCCTGCAATTCCTCTACTGCGCTTGTACCATCAAAATCCCTTCCAGCAGGCTGCCAGGTTTACTACCGTACGACGAAGCGACGCAAAACCGCGATTTTCGGTCCATTTCCGCATTTATCGTCTGGCCATTCCCTGGTCTGATTTTTCAAAATGGGACGCCGCGTCCAATTTTTCAGCTTCGTTCCGTGGCGTATTTTGCTATCTTGAATCTCCTAAACCTGCCCATGCATGAAGCCACACCAGAAACTTCCAATTGCCGTCTTGTCCGCCGCACTGACGCTTTGCGCTTGCGGACGCGGAGAAAAAAATACCACAAATGCCACCCCCGAAGACGCAGCCGCCCCCGTGGCAACCATCGAACGGCTCGACCCGTCGCTTAACGCGATCATAGCCGAAAACCCCGATATCCAGGTTATCGCCGAGGGTCATTCGTGGACCGAAGGGCCGCTGTGGGTGCCCATGCACAACATGTTGCTGTTTTCCGACATACCGCAGAACAAAGTGTACAAGTGGACGGAAGCGGGCGGCATCGAAGAGTACCTGTCTCCCTCCGGGTACACTGCGTCGGCGCCGTCGGGTCGCGCCGAGCCCGGCTCCAACGGGCTGATCCTCCGCAATGATGGTCAACTGGTGCTTTGTCAGCATGGAGACCGATGCATTGCCGTGATGGATGCGCCTCTCGATCAACCGGCTCCGAAGTTCACTGCACTCGTTTCCTCCTATGAAGGAAAGAAATTAAACAGTCCCAACGACGCCATATTCGACCGTGCCGGCAATCTGTGGTTTTCCGATCCTCCCTACGGACTCCCCAAAAATGTGGATGACTCTACGAAGGAACTACCCTACCAGGGTGTCTTCCGGGTTAGTACCGAGGGTGAAGTGCGGCTGTTGACAGATACGATCACCCGACCCAACGGACTCGCCTTTACCCCGGATGAAAAAACATTGATAATAGCGAATTCCGACCCGCAAAAGGCTGTATGGTATGCTTATGACGTCACCCCCGACGGGAATCTTTCCAACGGAAGAATCTTTTACGATGTCACGGAGGAGGCGAAAAGCGAACACGGTCTTCCCGACGGACTTAAATTTGACAGCCAGGGCAACTTGTTCGCATCGGGACCGGGCGGCATATGGATTTTCAACCCGGATGGCAAACTCATCGGAAAAATACGAGTATCCGAGCCGGCCTCGAACTGCGCATTCACACCGGATGACAAAGTGATGTTCATCACCAACGACAGCCGCGTTCTTCGTGTACGCCTGCGCGATTGATGGTTCGTTGAAACCGCGCCTCACTGGCCGGAACTCTGTGAGCTGTGGCTTCCTTTTTGCGGCCGATTCGCTATGCCCTGAAAAGGGTACCGCGACCAATGCATATCAGACTTGAACGCGTCGAGAAAAAATATCCAGGTACAGAAATGGGTCGCGGCCCTCTCCATCTTCCTTTTGCTCATCAAGCTTTACGCATGGTATCGAACCGGCTCTGTGGCCATTCTCGGCGATGCGCTTGAAACCATCATCAATGTTGTGGCGGGGTTCATGGGACTCTATTCCCTCATGCTCGCCGCCAAGCCGCGCGATGAAGACCACCCATACGGTCACGGTAAGATTGAATACATTTCGGCGGGAATTGAAGGCACCCTGATTTTCATTTCGGGGATCTGGATCATCTATCAATCGATCCGATCGCTGCTCTCTCATTCTGAAGTCACTATGCTGTCGACGGGCATCGCCCTCGTTTCGGTGAGCGCGATCCTGAACCACATTGCCGGTACGGCTTGCGTCAGGATCGGAAAGAAGAACAGCTCCCTCGCACTTGTTGCCAGCGGTCAGCACCTGCGCTCCGATGCCCTCACCACGGCCGGCATACTGGTTGGCCTGGTCGCAATTTACCTGACCGGCATCATGTGGATCGACAGCGCGATTGCTATTCTCTTCAGTTTATGGCTCTTATACACAGGCGTTCGCATCGTTCGAAGTTCTGTTGCCGGGATCATGGATGAGCGTGACCTGTCCCTGCTGCAGGAGGTGGTGAACACCGCCAACGGTAACCGGCGGGCTTCATGGATTGACCTGCACAACGTGCGGTTCATCAAATACGGACGCGTCCTTCACCTGGACGGCCACCTCACCGTCCCGTGGTATCTCAACATCCGCGAAGCCCATGAGGAAGTGGAGGCTTTTCACCGCCTGATGCGTGCCCGCTTCGACGTCCCGCTGGAGTTCTTCATCCATGTCGACGCCTGCGAGGAATTTTCCTGCCCCATTTGCAGCAAGTCGGACTGCCCCGTGCGATGTCATCCATTTGAAAAGCGTATCAAGTGGACGCTGGAAAACATTACGGAGGACAGGAAACACGCGTTGAGAAAGGTTGAAGGTTGAAGGGTTGAAGAATTGAATAGCGACCGCCTGCCCGACCTGTGTGGTTATGAGGACCGCCTCCTAGCCAATCTCGATCACCACATCGTCAGTCAACGGGTGTCCGACGCACGTCAGCACATAGCCTTCCGCGCGTTCTGATGCGGAGAGTCCTTCTTCTTCATCAAGGCGCACCTTTCCGGAAAGCGCCTTTCCACGGCAGGCTGTGCAAAGGCCGCTTTGACACGAGTACGGCAGGTCAATGCCCGCGTCGAGCGCAGTTTCCAGTATGGCCTTATGCGGCGGCACCATGATCTTGTATTCCTCGCCGTCGAACCGGATGGTTACTTCGCGTTCGACGAGCTCTTCTTCCTGATCTTCTTTTCGGGCGGGCTTATCGATGGTGCCCTGGACAAAACTTTCTTTTCGGATCTGTTCCGGCGGTATGGAGTAGGCTCCGAGCAATGATTCGACATTCTTCATCATGCCCTCCGGTCCGCACATCAGGTAGAGCGTATTCCGAACACCCCAGTCCGGTATCCGATCGAACAGTTTTTTCAGCATGTCGGGGTTAAGGAGCCCTGAGTAACCCTGCCAGTTCATTGGGGCCGTGTCAAGGATGTGGATCACATGAAGGCGGCCCTGGTATTGCTTTTCCCAGCGGTCGAGTTCGTCTTTGAAGATTACGCTCTCGATGTCGCGGTTACAATAAATCAACGACACAATGCTCTCCGGCTCCTGGGTGAGTACACTCTTGGTGAGAGACAGCAATGGTGTAATGCCCGATCCACCAGCAAACATCACGACATGACGCCGGTTCGTCGGTGCGTAGTCGAGCGTAAAATTCCCCACGGCAGCCATCACCTTGAGTTTATCGCCCTCGCGCAGATGGTCGGGAAGCCAGTTCGACATCAGGCCGTTCTCAACGCGTTTGACCGTGACGGCCGGGAATTCGTCAGTGAACGGCGCCGTGCACAACGAATAAGCCCTCCTGACCTCTTTGCCCTGTATGGGCGCGATCAAAGTCAGGAATTGTCCCGGTTTATAGACGAGGGGTCCCGACGGCGGCGTATCAAACACAATCGTTATAGTATCGTGCGTTTCCTTGATAATCGACTTTACCGTAAGCTCAAGGTAATGTGGACCGCTGTGCGTAGCCTCCTTTGCCGGCTGGGGTTTTGGTTGCGACCTTTTGAAGAAATTGAATGCCATGACAGAACCTACCTTCTTGAATAACAAAGGGCACAAGCGTTGTGTTGCCCGAAAGGCCGCACAAAAGTACAATCTTTCAATTTTCCCGCCATACGCTAATTTGCTTAATTTAGCGCCGTAGATTCCTCCAACTGTGCCACTGACGCCTTTAACAGCAATTTCTCCCATCGACGGTCGATACTTCCGATCGGTCGAGACTTTGTCACAGTACTTTTCGGAATACGGACTGATCCGCTACAGGATTCAGATCGAGATAGAATACTTCATCGCGCTTTCGGCAACGATTCCCGAGATGACGGATTTTCCCGTGCACAAGCTCAACGAGCTCAGGCGCATTTACAAGGATTTTTCGGAAGCCGATGCCGAAGAAATCAAGAAAATCGAGGCCGAGACGAATCACGATGTGAAGGCCGTCGAGTATTTCATAAAAAAGCGCTTCGACGATCCGTTGCTCGAGCCTTTCCGGGAATACATTCACTTCGGGCTTACTTCGCAGGACATTAACAACACAGCCATTCCCCTGCTGGTGCGCGACTTCATGCAACGGGAATACCAGCCACATCTCACCAGCCTGATCAGCCGCATCAGCCAGATGTCGAAAGAATGGCAAAACGTGCCCATGCTCGCTTACACGCACGGACAACCAGCCTCCCCCACCAGGTTGGGCAAAGAACTGATGGTTTTTGTTTCCCGGCTCGAAAAGCAGATGAACCTGTTGAAAACGATACCGTTTTCAGCCAAGTTCGGCGGCGCCACCGGAAATTTCAACGCACACCATGTGGCTTATCCCGAAATCGATTGGAATAAGTTCGGCGACGAATTCTGCAAGCACCTGGGATTGAGCCGCAGCATTCCGACTACACAGATAGAGCACTACGACAATCTTGCGGCACTATTCGACAACCTCAAGCGCATCAACACGATCTTCATCGATTTCAGCCGTGATATCTGGCAATACATATCGATGAATTATTTCCGGATGAAGATCGCCGACGGAGAAGTAGGCTCTTCGGCAATGCCGCACAAGGTGAACCCGATCGACTTCGAAAACGCGGAAGGCAATCTTGGATTTGCTAACGCGATCTTTGATTTTATGTCGTCGAAGCTCCCGGTATCCCGGCTACAGCGCGACCTCACCGACTCGACGGTGCTGCGAAATATCGGCGTCCCCGTCGCGCACAGCCTCATCGCCTTCAAATCGCTGGAACGCGGCATCCGGAAACTCGAACTTAACGAGGAAACGATACGCGCAGACCTTGACGACAATTGGGCGGTCATCGCGGAAGCCATCCAGACTATTCTCAGGAAGGAAGGCTTTGCTAACCCCTACGAAACATTGAAGGACCTGACGCGGACGCATGAAAAGATCACCCGCGAAACCATCCACAACTTCATCGACACGCTCGACATCAAACCCGGGCTCAAGGCGCGCCTAAAGAAGATCACGCCTTTTAACTACACCGGCATCTGAAGGCCTCATTCATTCTCCACCGGAACATACAACGGTCGGTCGGTCGCAAAATCGTACAACGTCAACCTTCTCAGATCGTAGTACGCCTGCCAAAACGATTGGAGCGCCAGGATGTAGCTTCTCTTTGCGTCATCCTTTTCCGTCAGCGCAATGTTGAGGTTAGTGATGTCGATCTTGCCGATGAGATACCGGTTCTGGGCCACATTGTAGCGTTCCTGGGCAACTTCGTCCGATTTCTTCGTAATCTCGATTTGCAGTCGTAACATCTCGAATTGCCGAACCTGCGTCAGGATCTCCTGTTCAAAATTGACTTCATCCTGGGCGATAACGTAGTCGGTGTACTCCTTGTTCGCCATGGCCGTTCGCAACCGCGCCTTATTCCGGCCCCAGTCCAGCACCGGAACGTTGAAGCCGATGTTGAAACGCTGTTGTCTCAACGGATCCTGATAAATATCGGAGAGGACGGAACCGGAATTATTGAGTCCATATGAGGCTGTAAGGGTAGCATCGAATCGGTCGCCCTTTGCGTTGGCGACCTGGCTTTCCGCTTCCAGCCGTCTTCGCTCAAACGCGATGAAGTCGGCGCGATTCGCCCGTGCTCGCTCCAGGGCTTCGTCGAGTGATATGTCAAACAGCGGAATGTCTTCCGGCAATACGAGCTCGAACTGCTCTGTATCGTTCATGCCGACAAATGAGCGCAACCTGAGACGATTCGTTTCCAGGTCGAGCCTGGCCTGCGCAACGTCCTGGCGTGACCGCAGGAGTTGTAGCTCCACCTGTAACAGTTTGTCCTGCGACGTAGTACCGATATTGTATCGTCCTTGTTCGATCTTATAGATGGTGTCGTTGTTGGCCAGGTTGAATTGGGCGATCTGAAGGTTAATTTGCGAGGTCATAACTGCGAAGAACCGGGAGACTGCATCGCGCGCGATGAATTCCATTTCTTCCACGTATTCCCGACGCGACTCCTCGTAGCGCAGCGGTTCGATCATTTTGTCCCAGCGCAGGCGGTTGAAGGAGAAAAGCGGCTGATCCAGTCGGATGTTCATCGGCACGCCGCTCCAATTCACTACTTCCCGTTCGATGTCATCGACAACAAACACCGACGAATTGACGGAGATAACACCTCCTGTCCAGGGTATGGGCTGCTGAAGGCCGAGGGTCAAAGCCGAGTTGGTCTGTCGCCGCGAGCGGAATTCGATGGACCCATCCGGTTGCGTCACCGGTGTAAAGTCCTGGCTGTAGTTGGGAAAGTTGCCGCTCAACCGAAGTTGAGGGTTGTAGTTGGACTTGTAATAGCGGTAGGTCCAGTACAGGTTTTCCTTGCGAGTCTCCGCCTGTTTTGACCGTGGCGACTGCGCGCGGGCCAAAGTTACCACGTCGTCCAGTGTCAGCCGGCGCACCTGCGCATGGCTGTCGTGCCACACGGACAAGAGCATTCCGGCGACAACAAAAAAACAAGCCTTCTTATTCATAACGAAGTGAGGTAATAGGATCCTGGCTGGCGGCTTTTCGAGCGGGGGCGATACCAAAAACGAGCCCCACCGTGGCAGCCACACCGAAGGATAAGACAATTGACATAAAACTGATAACAGTCGGTATTTCGGCGACATAGGAAATAAGGTAAGCCAGGCCGACACCGAGGATGACACCAATGAGGCCACCTGAAACACTGATCATCATGGCTTCGAAAAGGAATTGCTGCGTGATGTCGGACTTCTTTGCGCCAATCGAGAGCCTGAGACCAATTTCCTTAATGCGCTCGAGGACGGATGCGAGCATGATATTCATAATACCGATCCCACCCACGAGCAGGGAAATGCCCGCTATGGCCCCCAGTACATAGTTGAAGATATCGTTCGTACGTTGCTGCTGCTTCAGCAGGAGTTCCGGTATTTCAATCTCGTAGTCGACGACGCCGTAGTGTTTTCGCTCGAGCAGGCGTGAAAGTATTTCTGCTGTTGTCTGGAGATATGGCGTCTCCGCCACCTGGAGCACAAGCCGATCGAGCTGATGGTAATTTACCTGTGTGGCGGGTTCTTCGGGTTCAGCTTCCTGCACAGTTGCACGGCCGCGGCTGTATTGTCCGCTTGTGTTGGCATTGGTTAACTGGGAACGGGTTACAAGGTCACGGTTTTCATATCGTATCAGCATGGTCTGCAGCGGCGTATAAACGTCCATGTTATAGTCGCGGATGCCAAGTTTGGTGATGCTCGCCTGCGACACGAGGCGCTCCCGCATAATGCCCACGATCGTGAGCCAATGCGGCCCCACCTTGATGGCCTTGCCCAACGGATCTTCCGTAGGGAAAAACTTGCTCTTGATGGAATTGCCGATGATGCAAACGGGCGAGCCGTTGATAAGCTCATGTTCAAGGAACATTCTTCCTTCCGCCAGACTGAAATCGAAAATCTCGAAGTAGACCGGATCCACGCCGACGAGCTTCGCAGAGCGGCGGATCCCTCCCTTAATTATAAATGTTTCCAGCAGGATTTCCGGGCTGATCCTGCTGACGACGGGAATGTTCGCGCGGATGCTGCTCACGTCACGAAGTGTGAGACCCGGGGAAAACTTGCGTTTTTCTTTCACGCCGGTTTCTTCGACCTTTTCTTCCCGTTGCTCTATAATAGGCTTGACGACGATGTTGTTTACACCGACGAGACGTATCTGTTCAAGGATTTCCTGTTGAGCCCCATTTCCTATCGCAAGCATAGCGATAACGGCGGCTACGCCGAAGATGATCCCAAGAGCCGTAAGCAGCGACCGCATTTTGTTGGACAATACGGCGTCGACGGCGATATAGAGGTTTGCCAGCAACCGCTCCTTCATGGCCGGAGGGCGTTCCTTGTTGAATCCGACCTGGCCACGCCTGTCCGGGCGTCATCCTGCCGGCGAACTCTGCCGCGTCGTTCGTGTCGGGCGGGTTGCTCTCCCCCATTCAACAGATCAGGGGCATTTATGTCGGGGGTTTCTTCCCCTCCGGGCTTCTTTCTCTTTCCATTCATTTCCGGAAGGAGGTCGATGGGGTCGTCTTCAAAACCCGACGGGACAGAAAGGTAAACCCGGTCACCCTCCGAAAGACCCGCAAGTATGACGGCATCGTTGGCATTGGTCAATCCCACCATCACTTCTTTTTTCCGGGTATCGAGTCCCTGACGGAGGTACACGTACGTAATAGAATCAAACTGGGTGTGAAGGCACTCCAGTGGTACGAACAGCGCGTTTTCGATCATTGCGGTGACAATTCGGTTGGATGTGGTCATCGCAGGCCGGAGGGTTGGGTCTGTTCCTTTGATCGTGATATCTACCTGGAATACTTTGGCGTCGCTGTTCGGACGTTGCTCGCCGACGTTCGCGACGCGGGTAACGGTGCCAGTCAGCTTTTTGTCCGGATAGGCATCCAGGCCAATTTCCACGGGTTGCCCGACCTTGACCTTTCTCACGTCCACCTCATTTACGAATGTCTTCGACATCATCAGGTTTAGATCGGGCAGCGTAGCTACGGTGGGGTCCCATGTGTTGATCTGGGAGCCGGCCTTGATGGGTTTGTTATCCCATCCCTTCGTGTAGATGACCATACCATCTTCCGGAGCGAGGATGGTAAACGACGATGCCAGACGTTCGATGGCGGCGAATTCGTTCTGAGCCTTTCGCAATTCGGTTGACTGCTCCTTCATGCGTTCGGCATTCTGTCGCTTCCTGATCTTATAGTTTTCGAGTGCCTGTTCGTATTCGCGTTCGGCCCGCGCCAGATTGATTTCCGCCTGTTTGATCGTTGCCGGTGGTTCATACTGCGATTGCTCGAGGATAATCCGCTTCTCTTCAACGGCGTACTTCAGGTTGACGAGTTCATCGCGTGCCTGTCGCAGCTGCAGCGTGGTATCGAGTTCGGTTTGTACAAACTCCGCCTGTTCCCGTTCGAGCGCCAATTGCTTTTCGTCGTAGCGATTTTGGAATTCTGAACGATCCAGCGTCGCCACCCAATCGCCCTTTTTAACCAGGGTTCCTTCATCGACAATATTCTGGATTGTTACGTTGAAGATTCGGAAGTCCCGTAGAGCGGAAGGTCCCTGTATCTTGACGGAATTGCGTGCTTCGAGCTCGCCGGTAGTTTCAATTTCTACTTTGAAAGGTCCGCTTTTGACGGAAGTAAGAATATCGACACTGGCTTTGGTTCCTCCTTCCCTAAAAAGAAAAAATGCCGCTAACAATGCCGCCACGACTACTGCCGAAATGATCAGGTTTCTTTTGCCCATGACTCCAAAATTTTGTGCACATACTCACAACCCATCCGAAGATGGGTGATCATTGCTGCAGGGGAACGAAGGGGATTTGAGACAATTACAAAATGATTCCACCAACCCCGGGCAAAGGTAGGCAAATCCCGGGCCATCATGAAGCCACTGAAATAATCTTAATCCCCACGGTGTAAGCAATTCTGCTATCCGTGGTTAAACAGGCTTCCCTGGGCTGCGGCTATTGGTCGGGACCCCGCTTCGAGGTGATTTTTGAAAGGGCAGTTTTTCGGTCCGTCTTTCCTTCGTTGTAGGCCTTGAGGTCGGCTCCGCGGACGGAGAGCTCCAGCGTAGATGGTATCTGGCACTGGTTACATTGGGTAAGGGCTACGTTAAAGATCAGTTGTTCTTCGCTGCCAAGGCTCTTCAGGGTTCGGCCGTATTCCAGAATATTTTCCTTAAGCTCCTGTTCGAACTGCGGATAAAGTTCTTTCACCTTGGCATCCCGTTCCTGCTGGCTGAGGTCCTGCAGGCCAACCGTCGGCATGTCGTAGGTACTGTTGAATGTCCGGTTGGCGGAGAACACGCGCATATAATAGACGACGCCGAAATCCTTCATACGTTCGTACGGGATGGTTCCATCGACAAAGAACGTTTTCGAAAGATCCTGGCTGTAGAGCCGGCTGAAAATGGTGGAGAGGAGTTCCATGTCGGGTTCCACCTCGCCGGTAACTTCAGCAGTCGTGACCTTAATGCGCTTGATGAACTCGTCCCGGCTGATCCGGGCGTTGCGCAATGCATTCACATCGTCGGTATTCGCTTCGATGGACAAAAGCATGCGGCTTGGGGCAGATACAAGAGAACCCACCCAGAGTCGCGGCTGGTCGCCCCGGTTTGTAATGACCACCTTTTCACCTGACGGCAACTGACTCAGCAGCGAGCCGTAATCGGCGAGGAATTCCCGGGCCGCGCCGATGATCTTTTCGTTGGAAAGGTCGCGGAGACTGTCGAGGTTGAGTTGCAGACGATCCTTTAGCCGCCACTCATCGCCTTCCTGTCCCGCCGGCTGCGGACGTCGCACAACCACACCACCGCTCACACCCTGGACGCGCTCGTTCCAGATGACGCTATTGTAGTCACGGGACTGTAAGCTGAAGGCAATCGGCGTCGTATAATCGGCGGGCAGGGTGAACGTGACGCCGATGCCGGGTTGGTAGGAGCCGGTGACGCTAAGGGGAAAGAACATACGGTCGCCTTCCATTTTTTGCTGGATGAGTGTGGCCAGTACGTTTTCAGCCACACGAAGGTCGCGCGTCATGCGTTCCTGGTCGACAGTTTGCGCGAAAGATTGCTGCGCGATAAGAACTATGAAAGCGAAGATAGGCGTGCGTGGCATGGAGATCGTGTCTTTGAAGCTAGTTTCTGATCACCGGAACAGTTTTGTTGGAAATAATACTGGCAAGGATCTGTTCCGTCTCCTGCCGGTACATATCCGTATTCTTCTGCAGGTCGTTCAATTGTGCCTGCATGATCCTGAGATCGTCTTCGCGCTGTTGCTGAAGATATTTGGAAAAATCGACAAGCAACTGCTCGAGCTGTTCTTTCTGATCCGCCGATGTCATTTTGTAATAGTCCTTGATCATCCGGAGGTTGTCTGCCTGTAAGGTGGACACGTAGTCGCTGATCTGTTTTTCAGACGCCGAAGCAGCATTCGCTACCAGCCGGTTTATGCGTGAAGAACTTTCCGCCAGGCTTTCATGCACAGTCGCGGTGAAAGCGTCCTGCGATTTTCTCCACTCCTCCTGCAGCGCTGCATTGTTGCTGGCCAGCTTTGCATCGATGATGTTGTGAACATCGGCGACGTCAAGTGACGGCGGTTCCGGTGCCGGGGTTGGTGCTCCGAAAGAGAGCTTAAGCTGATTTCCCGAGGCGGTCACCTGCACGCCCGTCAGCTTACCGGCCACCATAAGCAGAATAAGTGAGGCCGCTATCGCCAGGGTAGACCGAAGAAATCGCGACGACAGACCGAAATGACGCGCGCGGCTGTCGATGACCAGTGGCGGGGCGATGACTTCCTTGTCGCGCACCAACCCCATAACGTCGCGCACAGCCTTCAGCGCTTCGAGCTCGCGCCGAGCCTCTTCGGACTCTGCGAGATAGCGCTCCACCTTCTCTTTAGCTGCACCCTCAAGCTCACCGTACAGGTAGGCAATCAACGTGCCTTCGTCAGGTTTAAAGCTCATAGTTTATAGTGTCTTTGTTGATATTTCGCTTTTCCAGTATTCGTTTCAGGCTTTCCAGTCCGTAATACATCCTGGACTTCACCGTATTCTCGGAGATGTTCAATACCTCCGCGATCTCTCTGAATTTCAATCCCTCGTATTCTTTCATGATCACCACGGCGCGCTGATCTTCATTGATGGCCATCAGCGCCGCATGCAGAATGTCCGCCACTTCGCTACGCTGAAACTGCCGGTCCGGATCGTCCGTTCGTGTCCCCGACATTTCCCACTGCGGCGACTGTTCTGACTCGAGGTTCCAAACCCGGTCAAACGGAGTTGACCGGTTGTTTTGCTTTCTGCGAACTTCCTCCCTGCAATAGTTCATTGCGATCTTGTACAGCCACGCTTTGAACTTTCCCAGGTCCTGTAGCGACGGCAGGTTTCGGCACATCGATATAAAGGTCTTTTGCGATACCTCCATCGCCAGGTCGTGGTCCAGGAAGAACTTGAAGCTGAAATTGTAGATGCGCTTATACCACAGCTGGACCAGCCTGCCCTGAGCATTCTGGTCCCCCTGCGCCGCGCGCTGCAACAGAGCATCCGAATGCATCATGGCTATGTCCTGTAAAGTCTCTGCATGCATGACCCTTCTCAAGTCTCCTTTTCGCGCGATTTTTACACCTTAAAGATGCCCAATGATAAGGAATAGTTTTAGCCGCGGGGCCTTTTTTTGCCCCCCGGCCGGCCGTGCGAACACCATTGAAAACCGCTGACGCATGCGCATTATGCTATCTTTGTCGCTCAAGAATGAAAAAACTGATCTCCTGGCTGATTCGCTTTGTTCCGCGCAAGTATCTGCAACGTGTGGCAGGCCCGGGCATGTGGTTCGTTGGCCTGCTCTACCTGGGCGACCGTGTCACCTGTCCGGTTTGTTCGCGTCACTATAGAAAATTTCTCCCGTACGGGCGTGTCAATACCCGTTCGAATGCACTATGCCCCGGGTGCCTTTCCCTGGAACGCCACCGCCTGCTGTGGTTGTATCTGAAACAAAAAACGGATTTCTTCGCCCGTCCCCTCCAGGTCTTGCACTTTGCGCCGGAAGCCTGTTTTGTCAATCGCTTCCGGTCCATTCACGGCGACGGATACGTGACTGCGGATATCGAGTCGCCTCTCGCTCAACTCAAGATCGACATCCACCGCATTCCACTCCCCGATAACTCATTCGACGTGGTGCTTTGCAATCACGTTCTCGAACATGTAGACGACGACATCATGGCCATGCGTGAATTGCACCGCGTACTCAAGCCGGGAGGATTCGCCATACTGCAGGTTCCGTTCTTCAACCCGATCCCTGACACGACTACCGGCGACCCATCGCTTACGGATCCAGCAGAACGCGAAAGACGGTACGGTCAACGCGACCATGTCCGCCGTTACGGTAAGGACTACCCTACCCGCATCGCAGCCGCCGGCTTTGTACCCATTGCCGACAACTTTGTCGACCAACTGCCGGATGAAACGCGACGAAAACACGGACTGGTAGAGGGCGAGACTATCTATGTAGGGAAGAAGTAGTTCGTGATCGCCCTGAAGCAGCCGACCCCAGGAGGCCTGCTTCGGAGCCCCTATACCCCGCTATGATTTGTGATTAGTGATATTTGATTTGTGATTTGTGATTTGATGCCAATGAAGGAGTCTATGACTTAGAATCACATTCGTCGTCGCTGATCGAAACCAATTTGTTCTGTGGATGTATAAATCGATAATCGATAATCACTAATCAAAAATCACCCTTATTCCCTTATTCCCTTATACCCTTATTTCCCTATTTCCCTATTCCCTTATTTCCTTATTTCCTTATTCCCTTATTACCAAGTAATCGTAATCGTTAACCCATCACGTAAGCGCATTCCGTGCTGCCCCTATATACCCTATACCCCGCTATGATTTGTGATTAGTGATTTGTGATTTTTGATTTGTGATTTGATGCCAAGGATTAGAATCTCTGGCTTGGATTCATAAGCGTCGTCGCTAATCGAAACCAATTTGTTCTGTGGATGTATAAATCGATAATCGATAATCAAAAATCACCCTTATTCCCTTATTTCCCTATTTCCTTATTTCCCTTATCTCCCTCGTCATCCCTCGTCATCCCTCGCACGCCCCTTAATCCCCTAAAGGGGTCCAGCGCGCACCAGCGTGGAATTCAAAGATGGTAAACGATAGTTAATTTGTGATTTGTGATTTGACGCCAATGAACGGAGTCTATGTCTTAGAATCACATGCGTCGTCGCTGATCGAAACCAATTTGTTCTGTGGATGTATAAATCGATAATCGATAATCAAAATCACCCTTATTTCCTTATTGCCAAGCAATCGTAAGCGCATTCCGTGCTGCCCCTATATACCCTATACCCCTATATCCTTATTTCCTTATTCCCTTATTTCCCTTATCTCCCTCGTTATCCCTCGCACGCCCCTTAATCCCCTAAAGGGGTCCAGCGCGCACCAGCGTGGAATTCAAAGATGGTAAACGATAGTTAATTTGTGATTTGTGATTATCACAAATCGTAGATCGTAGATCACTACTGTCCGGAATAAAGTTATAGAAATTGGTGTGGGTGGTGTAAAAAATAGGGGCAGGTCCGGTTAGAACCTGCCCTTTTCTGGGTATTTTGGATTTTCCACAAAACAAAATCCCATGAATAAAAGTACCCATTTTTCCGGACAGCCGACCTTTGTACAGATCATTAGATT
>DASVCT010000148.1:0-3120 GCA_036381475.1 Cyclobacteriaceae bacterium | reverse complement strand
CTGCCGGTCCCGCGCTGCGGGTCCGGCATTTTTTTGTCTATGAGGACCGCATCCGCATCCGTAACAAGCTACTTCCGCAAAAAGGCTTCGAAGCCTAACGCACTGGTGCATTGCGCCGTGAGTGCCTGAGGCTTTTGCGTGTCGCGAAATCTCGTTATATTACTCGGCCGTAAACTCAGAGGTAATACGCAAGTGCTCTACGATTTTCTTGATGTGTCCAGGAATTTCGATTTTAACAAGGTAACATTCCGCTTCGCCCTCGAATTCGACCTCCGCAAGCCGAAGGTTCCGCAGGGAAAATAGCTGTTCTGAATCAGATGCAGATGCTATCGCAGCTGCAAAAGCATTAACCAGAACGTTTCGTTGCAACGACACTACTGCCTCTGCACCTCTTCGCACGCTTAATTACCTGCACCCACCCACCGATTACCGATCACCAATTACTACTTCCTGCTATCCTCTCCCCGCACCATACTCACATAACTCTCATACCGGCTCGGCGCGATCTCGCCGGCCTGTACTGCGGCGCGAATGGCACAGCCTGGCTCGTGGATGTGAATGCAACGGGGACCAAAACGACAATCCAGGCGACGCTCCCGCATCTCTGGAAAATAGTCGGATAGCTCCTCTTCCGTCATGTCGACAAGCCCCCACTCCCGAATGCCAGGCGTGTCGATAATGAAGGTACCAGGACTCACCTCGAACATTTCCGCAAAGGTGGTTGTGTGAACGCCCTTCTGTAAAAAACTTGAGACTTCGCCCGTCTTCTGCTTAACCTCTGGTGCAATGCGATTCAGCAAGGTCGACTTTCCCACCCCGGAATGACCCGTAAGGAGGGTGACTTTTCCTTGAAGTAACAATGTAACGGGTGTGATATCGTCATGCAGCGCTGACAGGGATAGGCACTTGATTCCGATGGACGTATATATCTCCATGGCCTCCGAGAGTTTCTCACGTCCATCATCGTCCAGCATGTCCGCCTTGTTAAACAAAATAATTTGTGGGATACGAAACGCTTCCGCGGATACGCTGACGCGATCAATAAATCCAAGTGACGTACGGGGAAGGGCGAGCGTGGCAATGATCATCACCTGGTCGACGTTGGCAGCGAGAACATTCGAATGTCCGGTCTTCTTCACCGACGCCCGGAGTATGTGGTTGTCGCGTGGAAGGATGTCTGTGATCACCTTTTCGCCTTCGTCAAACTCAACATGGTCACCCACCGCCACCGGGTTCGTTTCCTTGATTCCTTCGAGACGGATTTTGCCCCGGATCCGACACTCATAGTCGTTCCCGTCCTCGCCGCGGACATCATACCACGACCCAGTCGAACGCATCACGGTTCCCTTCATTCTTTTTTGAGGATTGTATCCAAATACTGAACAATCATTTTCGTAGCGCCCAGGTTTTCCCGAACGAACGCCTCGGCAACCTGCGTAGCCTTGCGATAATTTTCATCTTCCCTGAGTTGTTCATAGCATTGAAGGAGTTCCGGGTAATCGGCTACCGCAAACGCCGCTCCACGCTTAATGAGTTCCACAGCCTCGGCAAACTTCTGGTAGTTTCGGTTCCCAAAAAATACCGGCAAGCCATAGCAGGCCGCTTCCAATATATTATGGAGTCCGTCGCCGTATGCACCGCCCACGAAGGCAAATTCACCGTAGCGGTACAACCGGGACAGCATCCCGATGTTGTCAATGATGAAGACACGGCAGGATTCCAGGTCCGCGCCCGCCGCCTCCGAGTACCGAATCGCAGGCACGTCGAGCGACCCAATGATGCGCTGGATAAATGCATCGCTAATTTCATGCGGTGCCAGGATGAATTTCAACTCGCCAGACCCGGCCTTGTTGTTTATGAACGGCGTCAACACTTCCATATCGTCAGGCCAGCAACTCCCAACAACCATCGTCTTAGATGATCCTTTAAAAGCACGGGCTATCGGTATCTCTTCAGCGCGCTTCACGATCTCGAACACGCGATCAAACCGCGTGTCGCCAGCTCTCGTGCATTGGGTAATTCCAATACTCTTCAGTAGCGCCAACGATTCATCATTTTGTACGAATAAATGAGTAAACCGCCCAAGGATGCGACGGTAAAACCCTCCATACGATTTAAAGAACATTTGATCTGGTCGGAATATGGCTGACACCGAAACCAAAGGAACGCGTTGACGCGCCAGCTCGGCGATGTGGTAATGCCAAAACTCGTACTTAACAAAGACGGCCAGGACCGGCTTTACCAGGCCAACGAAGCGGCGGGCGTTGGAACGCGTATCGAACGGCATGTAAGAAATGATGTCGGCTTTATCGTATTCCTTCTGCAATTCGTACCCCGACGGGGAGAAGAAGGTCAGCAGGATGACATGGTCCGGATACGATTCCCGAACGTGCTCAATCAATGGTCGGCCCTGTTCAAATTCTCCCAAAGACGCGCAGTGAAACCAGATCACTGGCTTGTTGCGGCTATCGAGGGCTTTCGACAACCTTTGGAGCAGCCCTTTGCGTCCCGCGACAAACAGCCGCGCCTTTGAATTGAAAGGGGCAGACAGCCGGGAAAGAATACGGTAAGCCAGGATAAAGCAATCGTAAAGAAATCCCATGTAAGAACGTAAATCGCTTTAAAGGTACACAAGGTTTCAAATACCTACTCTATGACGTAAATTGCATCATTTAACCGTTACCGCGTATGAGATTTTTTTACCTCCGAATACTGCCTGCACTGTTCCTCACCATCCCTTTGGCAGACCATGCCGTAGCCCAGGCGAATAAGTTCATCACGTTTCTTCAAGCCGGCCAGGCTGATGCTGCGAAACTGACAAGTGCCTACCTCGAGCCGGCAATGGAAGGCTTTACCTATGGTGTCAACGGAGGATGGTTTCATACAGCGCGCACCCACGACCGGCTTGGTTTTGATATTTCCATTACGGCTACCGGCGTTTTTTTTCCAACATCGGCAACGACTTTTCGTCCCGATCAACTTGGACTTAACAACACGGTCCTGGTCGGGGGCAACGAAGTCGCGCCTACGATCATAGGTCCGGAAACATCAACCGCATACGAGAGCACAATTCAAACTCCGGGAGGTCCGGAAATGGTAACCTTTTCCGGAGCACCCGGG
>DASVCT010000147.1:0-10613 GCA_036381475.1 Cyclobacteriaceae bacterium | reverse complement strand
GAAGGAAATGGGAAATAAGGAAATAGGGAAATAAGGGAATAAGGATATAAGGGTATACGGTATATAGAGGTATAGGGGTATAGGGGGACTGATTTTTGATTTTGGGTTTGATGCCTGTGATGGAGGCTCTGACTCAGGATCTGAAGCGTCGTCGTTGATGGAAAAAATGTGTTCTGTGGGTGTTTAAATCAACAAATCACAAATCACTAATCAAAAATCATAGTCGGGGGTGTATAGGGGTAATTAAACACAAAAACCTGTCCATCGAGACAGGTTTTCGTGTTCGAAAAAAAGCAAGCCTGTAAGCCGGATTCTGTACCCATGTTTATAACACGGGTCCTTATCATTTATCTGGTCTCTGCCTCGCGGCGGAGATCGTGCGGTCTACCCACACCGGCACCTGGAGATGGAATCCTGCAGGACAGAAACGAGCAGCTTCAAATCCGGTGCTTATTTGACCTTTCAGCCCGTAAGGTTTACCATGCGCCGGATGTCACCACCCGGCCGGTGAGCTCTTACCTCACCTTTTCACCCTTACCCCGACTCGCGAAGCTCGTCGGGGCGGTATGTTTTCTGTGGCACTGTCTGTCCCCGGTGTGACCCGGAGCCTTCCCGTTAGGAAGTACGGCGCTCTGTGCTGTCCGGACTTTCCTCTCCGCATCAAAGCGTGCGGAGCGATAAGGCGGCTTGCATGTCAAAAATACAAAATACCGGAAATAGGTTCCCGAAACGCGCCTCTTTCACATCTTCATCCTCCCACCTTCACACGCACACTCACTCTGCCCCTAGTGTACGTCCTGCCCGGTAAAGCGGAACTCAAACCGGTCCGCAATATTCGCCACCTCCTGGATCATTTCCTTAACGAGTTCGGCTGTGGCGTTGTCGTTGGTGCAGGAAGCCACGACTTTGAGAAAACTGTCCTCGAGAATAAAGCGGCTGTAATCAAACGCGCCATTCTTTTCCAACAGGTCACGTAGGTCGATGCTTTCGTCGAAATCGCAAATCTTTGAAATGAACAGCACATGGTCTCTGCCCGAACCGCCGGTCCGGGTGTATGCCAGCACGGTCTGAAATCGTCCGCCGCTAAGAGGGACAACAATAACTGCCTTGGAGTTATCGTATTCCGTATACTGACCGCCTACCTCTTCGGCAAACTGGCGTGCAAAGTCGAGGACATTGGCCATGGTTTAGGGTATTGGTTGTGTGAATCTAACAAAAAGAACGCAAAAGGACTATGCCGGAAGGTCAATAAAACCAATGAAAGCGGGTGCCTTTCCTTGAAAACTCGACGGTTGGAGCGGGAATTTTGATCACGTTCAATAGCGTCAGGATGGTACGTATGGCTTTTGATTCGGTGCGAATGGCGGTCAAATCCGGATCCAGGCTGAAGTAGTACTGACGGTAGGGATCAAATCCCATCCTCTGGTTCGATATGTCGTTTGCGTACGGCATGTCGGCGACACCATACCCAACGGCCAGGTTCAACCACTTTGGAAAGGAGAAGAACTTGTCCGCATCGACCGACAACCAGTAGGTCTGTGCGTTGTAATCCTTGATTAGCCTCGCGGCGAACGTGTCACCCAGCGCTTCCGGTCGGATGAGGGGATAGTCAGTGGGATGGTAGGAGAATTTCGGATAGATCCGGATGTCATTCCAGGCTTTCTTCTGAGCGAAAAACAGGGCCGCCCCCAGGGTATTTGCAGCGAGGTCGCCCACCGATGCACCATATGCGGATGAATAACCATCCATGATCTCTATGGGCAAAAGCAACAAGAAGCCTGCTGCGGCCGCCGGTAACGCGGTCTTGTCCTCCGGTACTCCACTCCATCGAAGCAATTTCTCCGTACCGTAACTCAGGTAAAAGGCCGAAAACATATGCCCTATTTTGTCTACCTGCTTCCATTCCCTGACGTCGTTGAAAAAGGCAAACGATTGTCGTGAGGATTCTTTATACCAAAGCTGACTGAGTCCGGCCAGGCCCGCGGCATAGGTCACGGTTCCTGCAATCACCACGGTGCGCAACCGGCTGTTCCTGACCCCTTCGTTTGCTGTAGTATCCTCGTGCTGTGCCCGGACGCACACGACAAGAGACCCGAGGACGAAAGAAAGAATGACTGTCTTCATTTCTGGCTTCGGATTTTCGTCGTCACTAGTTGTTTTTCATGGCTTCGGGGTTTAACCCCTCTTCGGCATCGTCTTCTTCGCGCCGCGCAGGAGGTTGGTCCCTGTTTTTACGGGCAATGCGAATCAGGTCCCTGAAGTCGTTGAAACTCTGGACGTGCTGCAAGCTGACACCTGTGGTGAAATATTGGTTGTTAACGGATGTGGAGAGCTGATTGTAGTTCGTGCGGTTGTACATCTTAACCTTGAATTTTCCGTCAGCAGTCAGGTAATAGTCAACGGTCCAGTCGCCGGCAACACTGGCCACATTATTCTGGTTGTACGCTGCGTTGTATTCTGTATTTCCAAAGGTACCATCCCGCGTGATCCGCAATCGTCCGTTGAGAAGCGTGTACGACAGTCGTAGCTGAAACGTGTTGAACGCCTCCTGGTCCATCGTACCCAGGTCCACATCGATTTCAAGATTTTCATCCACCTGGCTCATCCAGTAGCTGAGCTGGTTGGACAACAGTTCGCTCACGCTGTTATACAACGTCCCACTGGTATTGAACGACTCCAGTGGCTGGAATTTTCGCAATACGATCAGGCTGAACACCTGTCGCTTCAGTTCCTGTTCGTCGAGTTTGTTCTTGAAGGTATCGAAGACGAATGACAGCGGCATGTTGGCGACACTCACGGTCTGCGGAAGATCCGGTGCTACGATATCGAACGTAATGTCCGGCGTACGCATCGCCCCTTCGAGGTTCAACAGTACCTGTACCGGATATTTTCTTCTCAGTTCAGGACTTGTGGTGGATGAATTGTCGGTGACAAGCGGAGCAAATGAGGCAAGCTGGTTGTAGGTCGCATCGATGTCGAGGCTTGCGCCGTAAGGATCACCCGACCATGTGATCCGGCTTCCGCTCTGGATTTCGAATTCCTTGTTGATAATGTCGTAGAGCGTAAAGTTATAGGCACCTTCCGTAAACTCGATGGTACCAAACATGTTGAATTCGCCTTTGGTGTCGAGCTGCAGTTTGAGATCACCGTTGCCCCGTCCGCGGATGATGTCACCGGACCGGATGTCGAAAATAATTTCACAGTATGCGTCAGGGGTAACGTCGAGGAAAAGCTCGAGGTTTACGCCCGTGAGGGATACAGGCTCCGCATGCGCCTTGCGCTGGGCGTTCACAACCAGCGTATCGTTCAGGGTGACAAAATTGATGAAGTCCTGTTTTTCGGCAACCTCCGTTCCGCCTATTGGTATATAGATGCGCGTATTTTTTTCGGTGCGCGCCAGGGATGTGATAGTCATGTTCCAGACCGGTCCCGTAAAACGCACTTCACCCGTAGCGAAACCCTGACCGTAGAAGAGCGAATTGTCCCGGGGTGTCGTGTTAAGCACCAGGAAATCGGAAAACGTAGCGCGCAGGTCGACGTGCATGCCGTAGAAATTATGGTGCGTAATCTTACCGGTGAGTTTGCCCTTGTTCCGATAAATGTCGGTCAATTCAATATCCTTAAAGTAGATCTCTTCCGGCCTCAGGCCGATGATGCCGGTAAAGTTATACAACGCCTGGGTGTAGTTCACGCGGACCTGGCCGTTCGCAACGGTTCCCTCTCCTCGAATCTCCGGATCACGCAGTGTTCCAGTGATGAAAAAGCGTCCGCTTACTGTTCCGTTGATGTCGCTGAGCGTCTCCTGCAGGAAAGGCTGAAGGATCCTGAGGTTCGCCTGGTCCAGGTTGGCTTCGAGATCTAAAGGTTGTTTATTGGACGGCGTGTACGATCCGTAGAGGGCGACAATGCGTTCGTCGTGACGGTCAACGCTGAGAACCATATTAAAGCGCTTCTTGTCGGGGTCGTAAAGTGTGTTGCCCCTAACGTCGCCGACCAGAAAATCATTGACGGTAAGACTATCTATGGAAAGAACATTCTCGACCGAAAGACTTCTGTAATAGTTGGACAACTGCACTTCCGCATCCAGCGAACCCTTAAAAGTTTTGTTGGTGACCAGGTCGAGGAAAGAAAGATCAAGTTTCCCGATTTCGAGATCCAGTACTTGAGTCGAGTCTTCGGAGATTCGACCATCGACCCGAACAAATTGGTCGCGATTGAGGATGGTGAGGTTGCGAATATCCACTTCCCGCCCTCGAACGACGATCTCGTTTTCCGGTTCGATGTGCCAATTGCGATCGAGAATGTGGATCGGAGAAGGAAGAAACTTTATCCGGGTGCTGTCGACCATGAAATCTATCGCGCCCTCAAGTTGCATATAATTGCCACGGGAAGTCTGTTCGGCATCCACGCGGAAATCAATGTGCCGGCGGTCCCACACGCCTTCCGTCACGAGATTTTCTGTGGCAAGCCCGGAGCGGAACTTCTGTTCTGCCGAATTGAAATACGCCAGGGCAAGCACGTTGGTACTGTCGGCAATCTTAGACACGGTGAGTTCTGCGTCGGAATCCAGGAAGCGATGCCCGCGATAATCGATCGTGTCGACCTGGGAATACGCTCGGAAGATGGTAGTATATCCTGAAGTAAAACTTCCTTCCACCCGCGTATCTTTTGAGACGGCCAGGTCGAGATTAAGAAGATTGCTCAATGGCCCCACATCCTTGATATCGATGTCGAACGTCGCGTGGTAGGAGGGGGGGACCGGTCGGCGTACCGAATAGTAACGTCGTATGTCGGCGTCCTGGTTACGGACATTCAGGGCCATTTCGTACACCAGCCGGTCAAGGTCACGTGCCAGGCCGGAGAATTGGTAATCCCCTTCGATAAGCGCGTCGAAAAGCGTCGTCTCCAGTTTGACAAATCGTTGCCGGTCTTCCTTTTCTGAATAGAGGTGGACGTTTGCCAGGTCCATGTGTTCACCGTCTACATTGATATGGAAGTCGTGGAGGTCGACGGTTCCGACAAGGCTGTCCAGTTCGAGGCCACGAATATCGACGTCCATTCTCGATCGCAGGTAGATATCGCGCTTTGACATGTTGATCGCACGGAGCGCTGCCGTGTCGAGGGTAGCCTGCACTTTAACGATATTGCGGTTCTGCCTAAGGTCGACTGACCCCTTGGCGGTGAACCGAAGGTTGGGATCGTCGATCGTCATTGCCCCGCTGAAAAACTGCGATGCGAACGTTGCATCCGAAACGATGTTGTGATACGTGTAACCCTTGAAGCCGAGTGAACTGATCTTTCCGTTGAGAGAGAATGCCGCGGTTTCCAAGGTCAAGCCCGATCCATTGAGGTTGCCATCGAGACTCACCTTCTGGAAGAGCAGGGTGTCGCCCAGGTATTGGCCCAGGTCGAAGTTGTCCATGCGGAGTTTCCCGATGTATGTCGACTTGTCGAGATCCTCCTCGTTAATCTTGAAGTTGATGTCGGAGCTGATCTGGCCGAGCGGCGTGCTGAATGCGCCGTGCGCGACAAAGTCCGTAGGATAACCCAGGAATTGTCCGTTCATCGTGATGCGCCCGAGCGGTCTGAGTCGCTGCATGGCGTCATCGCTGAAAAGCCACTTCAGGTCTTCGAAGTTGAGTTGGGAGTCTTCCAGGTTGAGGATAATGAATGTTTCGCTGACCTCCGGCAACCCGTCCAGATCAAGCGTTCCGGCGAGTCGCGTGGTGTTGATGCGGGCATCCATATCCCGCACCACAAATTTGCGGACCCTTCCGTCCACAATTCCGCTGAACCGTATGGGGCTGCCGATGTCTTCCGCCCCCGGCGCGAATATGGCGAGGTCACGTGGATGGATAATCGTACTGTCGAGCCGGGCATGGATCTGAACGCGGTTGATGAAGTCACGAAGGTCGCGTTCACTGTCGTACGTGAATGCGACAGTGTCTGCTATGAAACTCTGCCCTGCTTTGAGATACAGGCCGTTGAATTCCATGGACGACTGGGAGATGCGGAAGGCGGTTGAGAGCTGATGAATCGGGAAGCCTGTCTTCTGATCCTCCAACAGGAGTGTCCGCACGTCGAACTGGACGGTGTCGCCAACGGCGAGAAAATTCTGGATCTGTCCTTCTTCTACGTTGAGGGTAAAGTGATTGAAGTCGAAGCCCCGGGCAATGCTGTCGCGAGACGGATCGAAGTAGGTAAATGTGCTGTGAGACAAGATGGCCTCGCCTATGTTGACGCGTGGGTTGCGACCGCCGCCGCCACGTGACAGCTTGTTGAGTTCGGAGACAAAGATGTTGATGTTAAGATCCGACGTTGTGTCAGTAAGCGGAATCCGGGACAGGTAGACTTCGGCGCTATCAAGCACTATAGCGTCGACATTTATGTCGCGCTGGTTGAGCAACTCCCCGAGATTGAAGTTGATGAGAACGCTTCCTGCGCTGAGCATCCGGTTGCCCTCCGGGTCGGTGACGGAGAGTCCGCCGAGTTCAAGCCGGTCGAACCACAACAGGCGAAAGTTATCGATCCTGGACGTGAAGCCGCTGACGTTAGAGAAGTTCCGAAGTATCCTTCCCACGATGGCGTTTTGTACGGGCGGCATTTGAAGGATCAGAAAGACGGCGACGAGCAAAAAGAGGAATCCGGCCAGAGAATAGGCCAATATTTTCTGAATCCTATTTTTGATAACTTGCAGGTTCATTAATGCTGCACATGGGTCCCGTCATCCTTGCAATTGAGTCTTCTTGTGATGAAACGTCAGCCTCCGTAATCCGTAACGGCAAGGTACTCAATAATATTATCGCCTCGCAAAATGTGCACCAAAAATATGGGGGCGTAGTGCCCGAGCTCGCTTCACGCGCGCACCAGCGAAACATAGTTCCAGTCGTCGATCAGGCGCTCTCCGAAGCGGGTATCCAACCACGCAATTTACAAGCGATTGCCTTCACGCGTGGGCCCGGACTCATGGGCGCTCTGCTGGTGGGGGTTTCGTTCGCCAAAGGGATGGCGGCGGCGCTGAACATCCCCCTGATTGAGGTCAACCATATGCAGGCGCACGTGCTGGCGCACTTCATCAGCGAACCCCGTCCCAGGTTTCCGTTCCTGTGCCTGACGGTCAGCGGAGGACATACCCAACTCGTCCGGGTGAAGGCGCACCTCGACATGGAAGTCATCGGCGAGACGCAGGACGACGCGGCGGGTGAAGCTTTTGACAAAGCAGCTAAACTCATGGGCCTTCCGTATCCCGGCGGGCCGCTGATCGATCACTACGCCGCCCAGGGAAACCCGAACGCCTTCACATTTCCCGCGACGAGTATGCCGGGACTTGACTTTTCGTTCAGCGGAATCAAGACGGCATTCCTCTACTTCCTGCGTGACCGGGTCAAGTCGGATCCTGAATTCATTAACAACAACCTGCCCGATTTGTGCGCGAGCCTTCAGGCCCACCTCGTGGAGATGCTGGTATCCAGGCTCAAGGAAGCAAGTGACCTCACAGGCATACGTGAGATAGCTGTCGCGGGAGGTGTATCCGCCAATCGCGGATTACGAAAGCGCCTTGATGAAATGGCGAAAGCGGAGCAATGGAATCTCTTCATCCCCGAGTTGCAGTACTGCACCGACAACGCGGCGATGATCGCGATGGCGGCGCACTTTAAATACCTCGCAGGAATGTTCAGTGACCTCAGCGTAGTCCCGATGGCGCGGATGCCGTTTTGAATGATGGGGGCAATGTTGTAAAATTGATTGCAAGAGTGCAGACAGGTATGGCCGGGCAACGCTTTTCCGACAACATCAATATAAAAAACCGACGTGCTACGTACGAGTACGAACTGCTCGACAAGTACGTCGCGGGCATGGTGTTACGAGGCACGGAAATAAAATCGATAAAGGAAGGTAAGGTGAACCTGCAGGACGGCTATTGTTATGTAAACGACGGAGAACTTTTTGTCAAGGGCATCCATATAACACCCTATGCGCAGGGCACCCACTACAATCATGAACCGACGCGCGAGCGGAAGCTGCTGCTGAAAAAGTCGGAGATCAGAAAATTGGCGTCGAAAATGGAAGAAAAAGGACTTACGCTCATTCCGATCCGCCTTTTTGTAAACGATCGGGGTCTTGCCAAACTCGAGATCGCGCTGGCGCGGGGCAAGAAACTGCACGACAAGCGGCAGTCCATCCGGGAAAAGGATGCGCAACGGGAGCTCGGCCGGATAAAACTGTGATCAATGGTGAAATGATGAGGCGACTATGAAGAATGCGATTGATTACGGTGTTGCCCGCCTGAGCCTGATACCGGTGCGCAAAGAACCTTCAGAACGATCCGAGCAAGTCACCCAGTTGTTGTTTGGCGAACATTACGAAGTGCTGGAAGCAGACGCCGACGGCAATTGGTTCAAAATATGCAGCAGTCTCGACCAGTACGAGGGATGGATCAGTGCAACACAGCACCATGCTGTTTCCAGGGAGTACTTTGAATACAGCAATCAGGCCGAATTCAAAATAACAACCGAGCTGACCACGAGCATTCTTTACAACAAGCGCAAGCAGTTCATCCTGATGGGGAGCATAATTCCGATCTCGAGTTCGGAACTATTTCGAATGGAAGAACAGTTTGCATTCAATGGCGAGGCCAAGAATCTCGGTCAAAAGAGGGACTTTGAATTCCTGAAGTCAACGGCATTGCGTTATCTGAACGCGCCGTACCATTGGGGAGGCAAGAGTCCTTTTGGAATCGACTGCTCTGGATTTGTGCAGATGGTCTTTCGGATCTGCGGCTATCGTCTTGACCGTGATTCCATTCAGCAGGTCAGGCAAGGAAGACCGGTGGACGGTGTAAAAGATTGCCAGTCGGGCGATGTGGCATTTTTCAGTCGCGGATCAAACCAGGTCAACCACGTCGGCATCGTCCTGGGACAAGAAAAAATCATTCATGCGTCGGGCAAGGTGCGAGTGGATGATCTAACCCCGGACGGCATCCGAAACGTGGACACCGGCCGGATTACGCATGAGTTCGTACAGGCAAGGCGGGTATTGCTCTGACCGATTTGACTGACCGTATGGAAAATGGCCAACCGGCTGTTTTGTAACTTGAAAGTTTGATTCTATATTACCAGCATGATCAGCAGAGTGTTGGTACTCAATCAGGATTTTAGTCCGCTCATGGTTTGTTCCGTCGAGCGCGCATTCGTGCTGGTTTACCTGAAAAAAAGCGAAATGGTGAAATCCGCGAACGGGCATCGGCTGCATACCGTCTCGCAGAGTTTCCCAATGCCCTCAGTAATACGACTCAACCGATACGTTAACGCCCCCTACAAGGGCGTTACGCTTACGCGGCAAAACATATTCAAACGCGATAACTTTGAATGTCAGTACTGCGGCACGCGACGCGATCTTACTATTGATCACGTGTTCCCGAAGGGACGCGGCGGTCTCGATACGTGGACGAACCTCGTAACTGCCTGCAAGAAATGCAATGCCAAAAAGGGCGACTTCACTCCTGAAGAAGCCCGGATGCCGCTGCGAAGAAAGCCTTTCAAACCCTCTTATGCGATCTTTCTAAAGGATCAACTGAACGGCCAGGCCGACGAGTGGGACGCCTTTTTGAATGGCCACCAGTATTGACGGGCACCATGTAAATCATGGCGACGCTTTTTGATTATACCCATAAGAACATAGTAATTACCGGCGGCGGGAGCGGCATCGGCCAGGCTATGGCCCTGCGGTTCGCCCGGCATGGCGGACACGTGTTCATCGTCGAGCTCAATGAGGCAGGTGGGCGTGAAACTGCAGACCGGATACATGGGGAAGGAGGCAAGGCCACCGTGATCCCGTGCAATGTAGCCAGCCATTCGGAGACAAAAGGGGCAGTGCAGTCGATCCTGGCACAGGTAGATCGTATCCACGTCCTCATCAATAATGCGGGCATCGCCCACGTCGGCACGCTGGAGTCGACGTCGGAAGCGGACTTTGACAGGCTCTTCCAGGTCAATGTGAAGGGTGCGTTCAACATGATGAAACATGTCATCATGCACATGAAGAAACAGGGGGGCGGAGTTATACTTAACATGACATCCATCGCGGCAACGCTAGGGATCCCGGAACGGTTCGCGTATTCCATGACGAAGGGTGCGCTGCTGACGATGACTTATTCTGTTGCACGCGACTACGTTCACGACAACATACGCTGCAACTGCATCTCGCCCGCCCGCGTCCATACGCCTTTCGTGGACGGTTTCCTCAAGGCAAATTATCCTGGCCGCGAACAGGAGGTTTTTGACAAGCTTTCAAAAACCCAACCCATCGGCAGAATGGCAAAACCCGATGAGATCGCCACCCTCGCCCTCTACCTGTGCTCCGATGAAGCCTCCTTCATCACAGGCACTGACTACTTCATAGACGGCGGCTTCGAAAGACTAAACACGTAGGGGGAATAAGGAGATAAGGGAAATAGGGAAATAAGGAAATAAGGAAATAAGGGTATAAGGTGTATAGGGTATATAGGGGGGTCGCAGATTGGAGAGTGGTGTAATTATAGACTCTAAGGAAGTAAGGAAACCATCAACTTAATCGTAGGGTGATAGGTAGAATTATTGACCATAACTATCGGT
>DASVCT010000146.1:0-7020 GCA_036381475.1 Cyclobacteriaceae bacterium | reverse complement strand
GCTTAGCGAGTATTACCTGCAAAACTTCGAAACGCTTGCGGCCGATTTTTTCGGCGATACCTGGCTTTCCGGCGAACAGCTGCGCTGGGGATTTCCACCCTCAGCAGTACTCGGTCCCGGTATCATGGCTGTATTTCTATTGCTGCTTGCCTGCTTCAACTTCACGAACACTTCCATGGCGGTATCCGGAAGACGGCTGAGAGAGATTGGCATTCGAAAAACCATGGGCGGACGACGGGCCCAGCTTATAGCGCAGTTCCTGGGTGAGAGCCTGGTGCTTTGTTCGGCAGCCCTTGCACTGGGTATGGTGCTTGCCGAGTTTCTGGCGCCGCTATACAACAGCATGTGGGATGGAATAGAGTTGTCGATACATTACCTTGACAATCCCGGGTTTATTGCGTTTCTCGCGGGCCTCGTCATCCTCACCGCGATTATCGGGGGAAGTTATCCGGCATTTTATGTGTCGTCCTTCAGGCCGGTTGCTATTCTCAAGGGGAAGCTGAAGTTCGGAGGTACTACGGGGTTAACCCGCGTCCTGCTGACCCTTCAGTTCGCCATCTCGGTGCTCTGCATCGTCGCCGCAATTGCCTATCTCAGGAATGCAATGTATCAGCGGGACTACGACCTGGGTTACGCGACAAACGGAGTCATTCTCGCTCCGGTAAGCGGCGTCAATGAATTTGAAGCCTTTCGAAACGAACTCGCAACCGACCGAAGGGTTCAAAACATCGCGGGTTCGGGAGGTCATGTTTCCGATTACTACTACCGGATACCCGTGAAGTATGAAAGTGCCGAACACTTTGTTGAAACGATTGGCATTGGCGACGGATACCTCGAAGCCATGGATATTGACGTGGTGGAGGGTAGGGGATTTTCAGTTGACTCTGAAACCGACAGGAAGGAGTCGGTTCTGGTGTCGAAGGAATTCGTGCGCAAGTTCGGATGGACCGACAATCCGATAGGCAAACGTATTGTCGTGGCGGACACGCTCGCGTTGTACGTCGTGGGAGTGGTAAACGACATCTACACGGATGGATTCTGGAAGCAAGTTGCCCCGGTCATGCTTCGTTACGTTGCGCCCGAGGATTATCGCTACCTCGTAGCGAAGGCGTCGCCAGGGAATCTGCTTGCGGTGAATTCCGCTATGAAGGCAGCCTGGAAAAAGGTTTCGCCCAATACCTTGTATGAAGGCATTCCCTACGATCGAAACCTGAGGACGAGCGAGACGATAAACGGAAATGTGGTGAAGGTCTTCTCCTTTCTTGGCGCAATTGCCATTCTCATGTCGGCCACCGGTCTGTTCGCAATGGTCTCGCTTAATATCATCCGCAAGATGAAAGAGATTGGAGTCCGCAAGGTTTTTGGTGCTTCTGCGGCCAACGTCATGAGGGTTGTCGGACTAGAGTTTCTCATCATCATGGCAGTTGCTTCTGTGCTAGGCGGGGTGTTGGGATTTGTGGCCACAGACAGCATGATGGATGCCATCTGGGAATATTATCGGAGGATAGACGCCCTCACTTTGTTGGCTGCTGCCGGCCTGCTTTTCGCGGTAGCGATCCTCTCCGCCGGTCATAAGGTGCTGAGCGCGCTGCGTGTGAATCCGGTACATATTCTTCGCGACGAGTAGCGATAGTCGTAGCCGCGTTTTGCGTGTGTACTTTGTGTGTAGCGACGTTTGCACCTGGTGTGTAGCCCACCACACCAGCCGTTCGTGAAATATCCTGTTCCTGTACGCATCGGTATAGAGGCATTTCCTATTTTGTGCGCAAGCTAAACTCCGGAAATGCTGAGGATCGTCCTGGGCCTGTGCGCGGTGTGCCTGCTGATGGCGGGTTCTGTTGTCAATGCACAAAAAGTAAACGGCCATTTTGAGCTTCATATGAAGAAGGCCTCGTCGCCGATACGCGTCGACGGGGTGATGGATGAACAAGCCTGGGCGGAGGCGGAGGTTGCGTCCGACTTTTACATGGTATTGCCCATGGATACCAGCAAGGCGGCAGTGCGTACGGATGTCCGGATGACATACGATGACACCAATCTTTACCTGATCGCAGTTTGTTTTCATAAGGTGCCCGGGCCATACATTGTGGAATCGCTCAAGCGCGATTTCATCTTTGGAAACAATGACAATTTCCTTGTCTTCATCGATCCGTTCGACGATCAAACCAACGGCTTTTCGTTTGGCGCGAATGCGGCCGGCGCCCAGTGGGACGGGATCATGTATGAGGGCTCAAAAGTAGACCTCAGTTGGGATAACAAATGGAGTTCGGAAGTGAAGGGGTATGACGACCGATACATTTTCGAAATGGCAATACCATTTAAGACGATCCGCTACAAGAAAGGCATTACGCGGTGGGGCATTAATTTTAGTCGGCTCGATCTGAAGACTACGGAGAAGTCGAGCTGGACGCCGGTCCCGCGGCAATTTCCCACCGCCGCCCTGGCGTATACCGGAACTTTGGTGTGGGACGAACCGCCACCGCCGGCCGGGGCGAACGTGTCACTGATTCCCTATACATTGGGAGGTGTAACGCGCGATTTTGAGAACAACGTACCGCGCGAATACCGTCATGAGTTCGGCGGTGACGCCAAGATCGCCGTGACATCATCGCTCAACCTCGACCTTACGGTCAATCCCGACTTCTCCCAGGTTGACGTGGACGAGCAGGTCACCAACCTCGACCGGTTTGAATTGTTCTTTCCCGAGAAAAGGCAATTCTTTCTCGAAAACGGCGACCTGTTTGCCAACTTCGGCTATGAAAATATCCGTCCGTTCTTTTCACGGCGGATTGGACTCGGTGTCCCGATCCAATTTGGCGCGCGGCTGAGCGGAAAGATCAATGCGGACTGGCGGATCGGCGCCATGGACATGCAAACGGACGCGGTAGATTCACTGGGTCTTCCATCCCAGAACTTTGCTGTCTTTGCAATACAACGCAGGGTGTTTGCAAGGTCGAACATCGGATTGATCTTCATCAACAAGGAATCGTTGGATTACGAGCCCAGCGAATACCCGACCGCCTCAGAATACAACAGGAGTATCGGCGTCGAATACAACCTGGCGTCGGCGGATAACATCCTGACCGGAAAAGCCCTTGTGTTCAAGTCGATGTCGCCGGGCAAGCAGGGCAAAGACATCACCCATGCAGCCAATCTCCGGTATGCAACGCGTGCGTGGGACATTCTCTGGAGACACGAATACGTGGGGGAGAATTTCAATGCTGAAGTAGGGTACGTCCCGCGTCACGGATATGTGCGCCTCAACCCCGAGATCATTCGTAACTTTTTTCCCCGCAGCGAGAAGGTCTTAAGTCATTCGATAAAGGTCACGAACTCGACGTACTTCGACGACCACATGCATCAGACTGATTATCGGAGTCAGTTCACTTACATGGCTACCTTTCGCAGTCGGAGCACAATGAGCGTATGGGCTTCACCGAATTATGTGAAGCTTCTTGCGCCGTTTGATCCAACGAACACTGATGGGGATACGCTGGCCACAGGCACCGAATACCGGTGGATGGAATATGGCCTGGAATATGTATCGAAACCCCAGTCCCTTCTGACCTACTCGGCGGCTTTGCAGGCGGGTGGTTTTTTCAATGGCGACAGGGTCCGGGTTACGGCCGAAGCGGCATACCGGTTCCAACCCTATGTCAGGATCGGCGTCCGAACGACCTATAACAACATAATGCTTCCCGACCCGATGGAGAGTCGTGAGCTTTGGCTGGTGGGCCCACGCCTGGATGTCACGATGACGAACAAACTGTTCTTCACTGCGTATGCCCAATACAACGAACAGCTCGACAATTTCAATCTCAATACGCGCTTTCAGTGGCGCTACCGGCCGGCGTCGGATTTTTTCATTGTATACACCGACAACTATTTCCCGGGGGGCGCAGCCCGCAACCGGTCGCTGGTAATCAAGCTTACCTATTGGTGGAACATCTAAAGAACTAATCTTTCCCGAAAAGCATTTTGGATAGGTAGCATGGCCGCAGAGGTGGACGGGAAGACTACTGTCTCAATGCGGCATTTAACAATCAGGCTAACACGATGGAGTACATAGATTACTATAAGATATTGGGGGTTAGTAAAGACGCGTCGGAGAAGGAGATCCGGAATGCTTACCGGAAACTTGCCAGGAAATACCATCCCGACCTGAACCCAAACGATGAGGCGGCCAAGGTGAAATTTCAACAGATCAACGAGGCCAATGAAGTTCTCAGCGACCCGGAGAAAAGGAAGAAGTACGACCAGTACGGCAAAGACTGGAAGCACGCGGAAGCCTTCGAAGGCGCCAGGGCCAGCAGGGGAGGTGGCTTTGCAGGACAGGAAACGTTTACGGGTGACTTCGATGACGGATCGTTCTCCGATTTCTTCGAGTTCCTTTTCGGCACGCGAAGACCCAGTGGATTTGGCGGCGGTGCCCGTTTCAGAGGCGAGGACCTTCACGCAACGCTTACCCTGAACCTCCGGCAAGCGGCAGAAACGCATAAACAAACGCTGGCCATCAACGGCCGAAAGATACGCATCACCATACCGGCGGGAATCGAAAACGGACAGACCATCAAGATCAGCGGCCACGGCGGTCCGGGTATGAACGGCGGACCAAACGGCGACCTGTACATCACGTTTGACATACCCGAGGACCCCGTGTTCAGAAGGGATGGCGCCGATTTGTATGCAGAAAGGGAAATCGATCTGTACACCGCTGTACTGGGCGGTGAGGTGACCCTCGATACCTTCAGGGGCAAGGTGAAAGTACGGGTTCCAGCCGGCACACAGCCCGGCACCCTTGTGCGTTTGAAAGGTCAGGGTTTCCCACGTTACCGCAAGGAGGGCTTTGGCGATCTGTACGTGACATGGTCGGTAAAACTTCCAACTTCGCTTTCGGACAGAGAGCGTCAACTGTTCGAGGAATTGTCAAAACTCAGATCCTGATCACATGAAACAGGAAGACTTGATATCAGTCGACGAATTCTGCAGGCACTATTCCGTCGAGGTAGCGTTTGTGCAGGCGCTTCAGCAGGCCGAACTCATAGAGCTCGTTGCCATTCGCGACGAAATGTATGTTCGTCACGACCAACTCGCACAGCTCGAGCGCATGACACGCTTCTATTACGATCTCGACATAAACCTGGAAGGGATCGAGGTAATCGACAGGTTGCTTGAACGTATCGAGCTGATGCATCAGGAAATCACAGCGCTGAAGAACAAGCTGAGACGCTATGAGAAAGAATTGAAGAGTTGAAGAATTGAAGAATTGAATGGTTTTACCTCCGATCGCGGTTTGGTGAATGGGATTTAGTTTAGTTCTCCTGCCATTCGGTGCTCCAAACACTCCAACACTTCAACACTTCAACATTCACCCTGCATGGGGTATTGATCGGCCATACACAAATCTATACCTTTTGTCCCTTAGCTGATTTATTAACCTAAACCCTTTGATATGAAAAAGCTTTGTACCCTCTTTATGAGTATGGTGGTGGTCGCCGCTTACAGTCAGGGCGTCATCACTACACCTCGTACGCCTAGCCCTGCAGCGACTGTTTCGCAGACCGTGGGGATCTCGACCGTTAGCGTGTCTTATTCGCGGCCGGCAGTGAATGGCAGGAAAATATGGGGTGTGCTGGTTCCCTATGGGTATGTAGCCCAGGGATTTGGCTCTCAGAACGAGGCACCCTGGCGGGCCGGCGCGAATGAAAACACGGTGCTCACCTTATCGCATGAGGCAAAAATTGAAGGCAAAACGGTACCGGCCGGTAGCTACGGTTTGTTTTTCGTGATTAACGAAGACAATTCCGGGGAAGTCGTCCTCTCCAAAGATTACAAGGCATGGGGAAGCTTCTTTTATGATCCCGCGCGCGACCAGCTGAGGGCGCCTATTACCATTCGGGAGCATCCGATGACAGAAAGGCTGACGTATGATTTCATTAACATCGACAAGAACAGCACTGAACTGGTGCTCAACTGGGAAAAAAAGCAATTTCCGGTAAAGATTGAATTTGCTGTCGACGACATTGTCATGGAGAATGCCCAGGAAGAACTCACCAACGTCGTCGGGTTCACCTGGCAGGGCTTCGCCAGCGCGGCTAACTACGCACTTCAAAACAACACGCATCTCGAAGAAGGTCTCAAGTGGGCCGATCGCGCATTGGCCGGTGCCCGGAATTTCACGACACTCAATACCAAAGCTGGTATCCTGGAAGCGCTCGGTCGCACGGAAGAAGTGGCGAAGCTGAGGGAAGAAGCGATGTCGGTAGCGACGGAGGTCGAATTGAACAACTATGGGTATCAGCTGCTCAACCAGGGCAAACACGATGAAGCAATTCGGGTCTTTACCCTCAACACGGAGCGTTATCCGAAAAGTGCAAATGTGTGGGACAGCCTTGGGGAAGCGTATGCGCTGAAGGGCGATGAAAAAAATGCCGTCAAGAATTTCAAGAAAGCCCTTTCAATGAATCCTCCCATGAATGTAAAGGCGAATTCGGAAAAATATCTGAAGCAGTTTGGAGCGCTTTGACGTGTTGCCGTAAAGCAGCCCTTGGCCGCTTTACGGCTAGTGTTGATGTGTTGATGTGTTGATATGCCTGACCGACTGCGCAACAATGATAGGATTACTCCGGTAGTTTCGACTCCGCTCAACCACCGGAGTAATCGATCCCCCAACAAGAATGGACCTGCGGGAGAGTAAATTCTTATTTTCATTTTTCAATATTGCGGGCGCCTCAAATGACTGATTGTGACTGAAGACCGGTGACTGAGCGGAGTCGAAGTCGCGGAGAAGAACTTGATACCACGACTACCAAGCACCCACAGAATACACTTTTCCATCAACAGCGACGCTTGTGGCCCTAAGTCAGAGGCTCCAATCGCAGGCATCAAATCAAAAATCAAAAATCACTAATCCACTCCAATCCGTGGACCCCCTATATACCCTATACCCCTATACCCTTATACCCTTATACCCTTATACCCCTATATACCTCATCCCCCCATCCCCCCATCCCCTTATTT
>DASVCT010000145.1:0-4237 GCA_036381475.1 Cyclobacteriaceae bacterium | reverse complement strand
AAAATCAGTAATTGGATTTCATTTCACTATTTTTGGGAACATTTGACCCTAATGGCCATCCTGCTCGCGACCGTCATCACCTCCTTTGTTATCGGTTTCCTCACTATCCCGGTGATCATCAAATATTCGATGCAAAAGAACCTGGTCGACATCCCCGGCCGCAGAAAGATCCACAAGAAGGTAACCCCCTCCATGGGAGGCATCGCCATCTTCCTGGGCTTCTTCATCGCATCGCTTGTGTGGATCGAAATTCTGAGCTGGAAAGACATCAAGTTCATCATGGCCTCGCTTTTCGTGATCTTCTTCATCGGCCTGCGCGACGACCTTGTACCCCTGCGTGCCATCATCAAGCTCATGGGACAAATCCTGGTCGCGATTATGATCATTCTTTTGCTCGACTTGCGGCTGAAATCATTTTATGGCCTCTTCGGCGTTGAAGAACTTCCCGTCCTCGTCAGTTACTTCATTACGTTGCTGACCATCATCGTCATCACCAACTCGTTCAACCTCATCGATGGCCTCGACGGCCTTGCCGGCTCTATCGCCATCATCGCCCTCATCGCATACGGAATCTGGTTCTACCTTGTCGGCGATACCGTTTACTCCATCCTCTCTTTCTCCATGGCGGGCGCCATCCTGGCATTCCTCATATTCAACTGGGAACCCTCCGAGATCTTTATGGGCGACACCGGTGCCCTTGTCATCGGCATGATGCTGAGCATCCTCACCATACACTTCATCGACTTCAACCATAACCTTCCCGAATCGTCACCCTACCGGTTCGCGGCGTCCATCGCCACGGCCGCATGCTTTATTATTATACCTCTAGTCGATACCTGTCGCATTGTAATCCTCCGCCTCTATAAACGGCAATCGCCCTTCGCTCCGGATAAGAGCCACATCCACCACGCTATCATGCGTATGGGGATGTCCCACGCACAGACAACCATCATCCTGGCGTCCATCCAACTCGGCTTCATCGTCCTTGCTGTGGTTCTGAATGGCGTCAGCGATGCTTACCTCATATCCGGGATTGTCGGTCTATCCGTGCTCTTCAGCCTCTTCCTCGACCGCCTCATCCTCCGGCGCCTCGCCAACAAGGAATCGGATGAGAATGTTTTTTCAGGGCATTGAGAAAGGGGTTTCTGGCATTCAGAATGATTTTCTAACGCGATTAGGGTTTTGTATTTTTGACCGCCTGCTGAGCCATGAAGCACATCTGCGATGGCTTCATGGAGTAGGCAGTGAGCAGTAGGCAGTGGGCAGTGCGCCTGCATCTTGAAATATGGAGATGATCGAAGAGATAATATCATTACAAAAGGAAGTCGCGGCATACAAGGCCAACGGGCCGGAGGACCTCGAGACGTTCCGGCTTAGGTTCGTTAGCCGCAAAGGCGTGCTCGGCGAATTGTTCGAGAAACTCAAACAGATTCCCCCTGCAGAAAAAAAAGCCATAGGCAAGGCACTAAATGATCTGAAGCAGGCGGCCGAAACGCGGTTCCGTGAAATGAGCGAAGCGGCGACCGTGGAAAAATCAGTCACGGAAGACATCGACCTTACCTTGCCGCCGGTTCCCAACCGCATCGGCAACCTTCACCCGCTGAACCTCACACGTGCTCGCATAATAAAAATCTTTGAAAGGCTCGGATTTAACGTCGAAGAAGGACCCGAGATCGAAGACGACTGGCACAACTTCTCCGCGCTGAACTTTCCTGAAAATCACCCGGCGCGTGAAATGCAAGACACATTCTTCATTTCGAAAAACCCTGACATCCTGCTGCGCACACATACCTCCAACGTTCAGATCCGACTCCTCGAGAGAACCCGGCCGCCCGTGCGCGCCATTATGCCCGGACGCGTGTATCGCAACGAAGCCATATCTGCTCGCGCACATTGCTTCTTCCACCAGGTGGAAGGCCTTTACATCGACCGGAACGTGGGCTTTGCCGACCTCAAACAGACCCTGTATCACTTTGCGCGTGAAATGTTCGGCAAGGATACGAAAATCCGGTTCCGCCCGTCCTTCTTTCCTTTCACCGAGCCCAGCGCCGAAATGGACATCAGCTGCCTCATATGCAAAGGGGCTGGCTGCCCGGTATGCAAACGAACCGGGTGGGTGGAAATCGGAGGCTCCGGCATGGTACACCCCAACGTGCTCAGGAATTGCAAGGTCGACACGGAGGCGTTCACCGGCTTTGCGTTCGGCATGGGCATCGAGCGCATCACCATGTTGCGATACCAAATCAACGACCTGCGCCTGTTCTCGGAAAACGATATTCGCTTCCTGCGCCAGTTTCAGTCGGTGTCCTGAGAATAATACGCCGGCATCACCGTTCTTACCCACATGGCTGTCCGCATTGCACGATACCTCGCCCTGGCTTGTCTTATCCCTTTCGGCGGCTGTACCCCCGCCCCGGGTGACGACCCGATACCGTTCGTGCCGTTTAGCGAAATCTACATCAACCTCAGCCTTCCCGAGTATGTTCCGCTGAAACTCGACGGCGGGTCCATGCCCATCGACGGCGGCGTTCGCGGCATTATCCTGTACCGCGTGAACGCCACGACGTACCTGGCCTACGAACGCAATTGTTCATTCCAACCCAACGATGCCTGTGCTACCGTCGACATTCACATTTCACAACTCTACATGTTCGACCCCTGCTGCGGATCCTCCTTCAGCTTCAGCGACGGATCACCCATTGGCGGCGTGGCGTGGCGCCCGCTGCGACGGTACAGGACGCAGGTGAATTCGGAGATTTTGACAATAACGGACGAGATTGTCGGTGAGTAGTCTGGATTAGGATTCGTAGGATTAGAGAGATGAATAGGATGAGGATTTTGGAGGATTAAAGGAGAGAGATAGCTCCACATCCTATCCGTCCCTTAATCCTCCATCCTACCAATCCCTTAATCCTACGAATCCTAATTCAGACAACTAAACAAGCTTCTCAATAATATCATCCACTCCAATACCTTCCGCTTCAGCCTTGAAGTTGCGCACGATGCGGTGACGGAGAACGGGTTTGGCGATGGACTGCACGTCTTCGATGTCCGGTGAATATTTTCCGTCGAGGAGGGCGTTGCACTTGGCGCCGAGAACGAGGTATTGCGACGCGCGCGGGCCGGCACCCCATTCGAGGTATTCGCTGGCAAGGGGCGATCCGCCCGGGCGGGTGCGATTGGCAAGACCTACGGCATACTCAACGACATTATCAGGAACCGGCACCTTGCGAACAAGATTTTGAAAATTGTCGATGTCTTCACCGCTCAACACCGTGCCCACACTACCCCGCACATCACCGGTAGTCGCCTTCACGACGTCAATCTCTTCGGAGGGTGTCGGGTAAGTAAGTAGAATGTTAAACATGAACCGGTCGAGCTGCGCTTCGGGAAGGGGATAGGTACCTTCCTGTTCGATGGGGTTCTGTGTGGCAAGTACGAAGAATGGGCGAGGCAATTCAAAACGTTGCCCTGCGGTGGTCACAGCGTATTCCTGCATGGCTTCGAGCAAGGCAGCCTGTGTCTTCGGTGGCGTTCGGTTGATTTCGTCAGCCAGGATGATGTTGGCGAACACCGGGCCCTTGACAAATTTGAAGTTGCGTTCCCTATCCATTGTCTCCGCGCCAAGGATGTCGGAAGGCATGAGGTCCGGAGTAAACTGGATCCTCTTGAACTGCAAGTCCAGTGCCTGCGCGATGGTCTGCACCAATAGCGTCTTTGCCAGTCCGGGCACACCGACGAGAAGTGAATGTCCATGACAGAAGATGCCCGTCAGGACAAGCCGTATTACCTCGTGTTGCCCGATGACAACTTTTCCGATCTCTTCCTTCAGGCTCTTGTACGCGGTTGCCAGGGCATCAGCGGCTTCCACGTCGGATGCAAACTTTCCCATCGATCACTGGTCTAAGATTCCACAATAGTCATACGCCTCGTCGATGTTGATAAACACATCGTGGCGCGCCTTTTCAAACCACTTCTGCAGCAGCCTGTTCTTTTTCTCATTCAGCGCGGCAGCCTGGATGCGCTCCCAGTCGCGGTCGAGCGATGCCTCATGGGGACCCACCCTCGACTTGTAGAACAGAATCCGCACTGCCTGTTTGCCGTCGTCCGTCCGGTACGCAATCGGGCGGGAAATATCGCCCACCTTCATCGAGTCGACCGTCAGGAACACATAGGGATCCAGTTCGTCTACCGGTATCCGCATGCTGCCCTCGCTGTCGGTAAAAAATCCCCCGTT